>DXWE01000066.1:3208-8306 GCA_019417045.1 Oscillospiraceae bacterium | reverse complement strand
TCCCGGTATGTCGGCAAACACCCCTGGCTGCTGGCCGCGGTGGTGCTGTGCGCGCTGCTCGGCAACATTGCGCTGCTCACCGCCCCCCGCCTGATCGGGGACGCCATCGACCTGATCGTGGTCGGGGAGGATTTCCGCCCGGCCATGCTCCCGCTGCTGCTGTGGATCGCGGGGCTGTTCGCCATCGGCTGCGTGCTGCTGCGGCTGACCGCGCTCGCCGCGAACGAGGTCGCGAACCGCACGGTGCAGCGGCTGCGGCTGGATGTGTTTCAGAAACTCGGCCGGCTGCCCCTCTCCTACTTCGACACCCACGCCCGCGGGGACATCATGAACCGGTTCACGGTGGATATCGACTACATCTCCGACGGGCTCAACCAGGGGATCGTGCAGCTCATCTCGGGCGTCATCACGGTGGGGGTGTGCCTCTATTTCATGCTGGCCTTAAACCCGATTGTGGCGCTCGTGGCGGTGTTCGTCACCCCGCTGTGCTTTCTGGTCGGGTTCTTCATCACCAAATACGGCAACCGGCGGTTTCGCGAACAGGCCAGGACGCTCGGGGAGCTCAACGGGTACGCCGAGGAGTTCATCAGCGGGCAGCGCACGGTGCAGGCGTTCGGCTACGAGAAACAGGCTCAAAAGCGGTTCGGCGAGATCAATGCGGAGCTCTATCAGTGCGGCTACCGCGCGCAGTTCGCCTCCGCCCTTGTCAACCCGAGCACCCGGTTTGTCAACAACGTCGCATACGTGCTCGTCGGGGTGTTCGGGCTGCTGTGGGGGCTCTCGGCCGGCGGGATCGCGAGCTTTCTGACCTATACGGCGCAGTTCCCCAAGCCGTTCAACGAGATCACGGCGATCACCATGCAGATCCAGCTGGCGCTCGCCTCCGCCAAGCGGGTGTTCGGGCTGCTCGACGAGCCGGAACAGGTTCCCGACCCGCAGGACGCGGCCGAACTCACGGACGTGCAGGGGCGGGTGACGTTCGAGCACGTGAAGTTCGCCTATACCCCCGACCGGCCGCTCATCACGGACTTCAACCTGTCGGTAGAGCCCGGCACCACCGTCGCGATCGTCGGCCCGACCGGCGCCGGCAAGACCACGCTCATCAACCTGCTCATGCGGTTTTACGAGGTGGACGGCGGGCGGATCACGGTCGACGGGGTGGACATCTCCCACATGACGCGGGACAGCCTGCGCCGGCAGTTCGGCATGGTGCTGCAGGAGACCTGGCTGTTTGAGGGCACCATCCGGGACAACATCGCCTACGGCAAGCCGGACGCGACCGACGAGGAGATCGTCGCCGCGGCCAAGGCCGCGCACGCCCACAGCTTCATCCGCCGCCTGCCCGAGGGCTACCAGACCCTGATCGAGGAGGACGGCGGCAACCTGTCCGGCGGGCAGAAGCAGCTGCTCACCATCGCGCGCGCCATGCTCTCCAACCCGCCGATGCTCATCCTCGACGAGGCGACCAGCTCGGTGGATATCCTGACCGAAATGCGCATCCAGAAGGCGTTTTTGAAGCTGATGGAGGGCAAGACCTCGTTTGTCATCGCCCATCGGCTGTCCACCATCCGCGACGCCGAGATCATCCTGGTGCTGCGCGACGGCGACGTGGTGGAGGCGGGTACGCACGAGGAGCTGCTGCAACAGGGCGGCTTCTACAGCGAACTGTACAATTCGCAGTTCGCCTGCGCGTGAGGGACCGCCGATGGACATGTCTTCGATCCTGAATCAGATGGTGGTGCTGTTCTGCGCCATGGCGATCGGCTATATCGCCTGCAAGGCGCGCGTGATCAATGCCGCTTTCAACCAGACGCTGTCCCGGCTGATCCTGCACATCTGCATGCCCGGGATGATCCTGGCCTCTGTCATGAACGTGCCGCACCAGCTCTCGAACGCCGAGGTGTGGGTGCTGCTGGGCATCTCGTTCGGGCTGCACGCGTTTTTCATCCTCGTCGCGCTGGGGATCCCGAAGCTGTTCCGGCTGGGCAAATCGGAGGGCAACCTCTACCGGTTTCTGCTCATCTTCTCGAACGTCGGGTTCATGGGGTTCCCGGTGGTCAGCGCGATCTTCGGCCCGGACGCGGTGTTCTATGCGTCCATCTTCAACATCCCGTTCAACCTGCTCGCGTTCACCCTCGGGGTGGTGCTGGTCGCGGGAAAAGGGGTGAAGCTCTCCCTGAAGAAGCTGCTGCTCAGCCCGGGGATCCTCGTCTCGGTGGCGGCGCTTGTGATCTATCTGCTCGATATCCCCTTCCCCGCCTTTGTCAGGGACACGGCCGACCTGCTCGGGCAGATCACCACCCCGGGCGCGATGCTCGTCATCGGCGCAACCCTCGCCGCCATCCCGTTAAAGCGCGCGTTCACCCAGTGGAAGCTCTATCCCCTGCTCCTTTTGAAGCTGATCGTGCTGCCGGTGCTCGTGTGGCTGATCCTGCGCCCGTTTATCACCAGCGAGCTCACGCTCGGGGTGACGGTGGTCATCGCAGCCATGCCCTGCGCCACCAACTGCACCCTGTTTTGCAACGAATACGGCGGCGATGCGGAGCTCGCCTCCATCGGCGTGTTCCTCTCGACCCTCGCCTCGGTCGTCACCATCCCGCTGCTGATGTTCTGCCTGTTTGCCTGACCCCGGACCCTGCCCTGCCGCAGAAAGGAGCGTGCCATAGATGTGGGAGCTTCCCCCGCCCGTGAGAGAGGCGCTCGACCGGCTGAACCGCGCCGGGTTTGAAGCCTATGCGGTCGGCGGGTGCGTGCGCGACCTGCTGCGCGGCGTCTCCCCGCACGACTGGGACATCGCGACAAGCGCGCTCCCGCAGGAGACACAGCGGGTGTTTGACACGCAGCGCGTAATCGAGACCGGCCTGCCCCACGGCACGCTGACGGTTCTGCTCGACGGCCTGTCGCTCGAGATCACGACTTTCCGCGAGGACGGCACCTATTCCGACGGCCGCCACCCGGACCGGGTGACCTTCACGCGCTCGCTCGCCGGGGATCTGGGGCGGCGGGATTTCACGGTCAACGCGATGGCGTATCATCCGCAAACCGGGCTGGTCGATCCGTTTGGCGGGCAGCAGGACCTGCAGCGCCGCGTCATCCGCTGTGTCGGCGACCCGGCGGCGCGGTTTTCGGAGGATGCGCTGCGCCTCCTGCGGGCGCTGCGGTTCGCCTCTACCCTGGAATTCGCGATCGAGCCCGCCACGGCGGACGCGCTGTCGCGGCTGCGGCACCATCTCGCGGTGGTGTCTGTGGAGCGGGTGGCAGCAGAACTGACCCGGCTGCTGTGCGGCAAAGGCGTGCAGGAGGTGCTGCTGCGCTACCCGCAGGTGATCTGCACCGCGCTGCCCGAGCTCGCCCCGACGGTGGGGTTTGACCAGCGCAATCCCCATCACCTCTATGACGTCTACACCCACACCGCCCACGCGGTCGGGGCGGTCGCGCCCGACCCGGTGCTGCGCTGGACCATGCTGCTGCACGACAGTGGCAAGCCCATGCGCTTTACAGTGGATGAGCAGGGGGTTGGCCACTTTAAGGGCCACCAGGCGGTCAGCGAAGCGATCGCCTATGACCTGCTGAAGAGATTGCGGCTGGACAACGCGACGATCGAACGGGTGTGCACCCTGATCCGCTGGCACGACGTGCAGCTCGAGGACTCCGACGCGTGCGTCAAGCGCTGGCTCAATCGGCTGGGGCCGGACGGGTTTGCGCAGCTGTTGCAGGTGAAGGCGGCGGACAACGCCGCGCAGAACCCGGACGACCTGCCCAGCCGGTTGGAAGCGCTCCGGGCGCTGCGGGAGCGCGCCGACCGGATCCTCGCCGAACGGGCCTGCTTTTCGCAAAAGGATCTCGCGGTGAACGGCGACGATCTGCAGTCCCTCGGGATCCCGGCAGGCCCGCGGCTCGGGCTCCTGCTCCGGGAACTGCTCGAGCTCGTGATCGACGGCCGGTGTGAAAACGAAAAAAAAGCGCTGCTGCAAGCCGCACAGACGCTTTACCGGGAACTGTAACCACTGCCGGGAATTGGCAGAATCCCCTTTCTTCCTTGCGGGCAAGATACTCTTACTACCGCGTGGAAAAAGGGGATTTTTTTGTGGTCAAAATCTGGAAACGCACCCGGTGCGGCGTGACGCTGTTCGCCGTCGGGGGGCTGAGCTATACGATTATCGAGCTGCTGTGGCGGGGCTACAGCCACTGGACGATGTTCTGCCTCGGCGGCGTGTGCTTTCGCTGGATCGGGCGCATCGCCGAGCGCACGCGCGGCCAGCGGCTGGCCCGGCGGTGCGGGTTGTGCGCCGCCGCGGTCACGGCAGCGGAATTTCTGTGCGGGTGCGTCGTCAACCTCTGGTGGGGGCTCGGGATCTGGGACTACAGCGGCCTGCCGGTCAACCTGCTCGGGCAGGTGTGCCTGCTCTACTCCCTGCTGTGGGGGGTGCTCAGCCTGTTCGCCATGCCGCTCTATACCTGTTTGCGGCGGGCGCTCGAGCAACCGGCCGCCGTGACCCTGTCGCCGCTTCCGGCGCGGCGGCGCCGTCCCGCAAAGGCGGCACAGCCCACAAAGATGGCGCAGCCGGCCTCCCCCTCCCAAACGGCACAGCCGGCCTCCCCCGCGGGAAGCCGACTGCTGTAAAGTTCTTTGCCTTTATGGATTTTCCGGCTTCAGGGGAAAGTACACCGTATATGTCTCCCTGCCGATATCCTTGAGCGGCATCAGGGACCCGGTTTTCCCGGCAGGAGAGGCACTTTAAAACAGAAAAACAGTACAGGGAACCTGCTCCCTGTACTGCTTTTGTTTTCTCCCTCAGGCGGCGGTCGTCTTCTTTTTCGCCGCCTTTTTCGCCGCCGGCTTCGTCTCCGGCCGGTAGCGGCAGAGCTGCTGCAGCGGGCACCCGCCACACTTCGGGGAGCGGGACGAACAGGTGTCCCGCCCGAACAGCACCAGCCGGTGGCAGAAGTCGTTGCTCTCTTCCGGCGGGAGCAGCTCTCTCAATTGCATCTCCACCTTGTGCGGGTCCTGGCTGTCACACAGCCCCAGGCGGTTGCTGATCCGGATACAGTGGGTGTCCGCGACCACCGCCCGCTTGTGGAAGATGTCCCCCACCAC
>DXWE01000066.1:0-3198 GCA_019417045.1 Oscillospiraceae bacterium | reverse complement strand
GTATTCCGCGAGCAGCATGCGCGCCATGTGCACGATATTCTCCGCCTTCGTATGGTAAAACCCGCAGGAATAGATATACGGCTCCACCTCTTTCGGGTCGGCTTCCGCGAACGCCTCCATCGTCGGGAACCGCTCAAACAGCGCCGGGGTGACGAGGTTCACCCGCGCGTCGGTGCACTGCGCGGACAGCCGCGTCGCCACCAGCAGCTCGAACGCCGAGACGTACTCGAGCGAGCACTGCGCGCCCGGATAGATCCCCTTGAGGATTTCCACCGCCTGCAAAGCGGTTTGCTTTTTGGTCATGGCCGTCTCCTCCCGTCGTTGTGTCAGCGACTCGTGGACACCGAGTCACCCGGACATGTGCAGTATACTCAGTGTAGCATTTGCGGCGTTTCCTGTCAATCGGTGTCGGGAAATATGGATAAATTGCCTCTTGCGCGATCGTGGGAAATAGTGGTATGATAGGGAGCAGAAGTTGATTATAAGGGAGAGTGCGCCAATGTACGCGAATATGATGGATACGATCGGATTTGTCCGCCAGACCGACCCGGAAATCGGCGAGGCGATGGAGAAAGAGCTGCAGCGCCAGCGCCGCAATCTCGAGCTGATCGCGTCGGAAAATATCGTCTCCCCCGCGGTGATGGCCGCGATGGGCACGATTCTGACGAATAAATACGCCGAGGGGTATCCGGGCAAGCGGTACTACGGCGGCTGCCAGGAGGTGGACGTGGTCGAGAACATCGCCCGCGAGCGCGCCTGCCGGCTGTTCGGGGCACAGCATGCGAACGTGCAGGCGCACTCGGGCGCGCAGGCCAACCAGGCGGCCTATTTCGCGCTGCTCGAGCCGGGCGACACGGTGCTCGGCATGAACCTCAGCCACGGCGGACACCTGACCCACGGCTCCCCCGTGAATTTCTCCGGCAAGCTCTACCATTTCGTGCCCTACGGGGTGGACGAGCAGACCGGCTATATCGATTACGACCAGCTCGAGGCGCTCGCAAAGGAGCACCGGCCGAAGCTGATCGTCGCGGGCGCGAGCGCGTACCCGCGGGAGATCCGGTTCGACCGGCTGCGGGAGATCGCGGACGCGTGCGGCGCGAAGCTGATGGTGGACATGGCCCACATCGCCGGCCTGGTGGCGGCGGGGCTGCACCAGAGCCCGGTGCCGTATGCCGACGTGGTCACCTCCACCACCCACAAGACCCTGCGCGGCCCGCGCGGCGGGCTGATCCTCTGCCGCGAGGAGTACGCGAAGGCGATCGACAAGGCGATCTTCCCCGGCTCGCAGGGCGGCCCGCTGATGCACATCATCGCCTCCAAGGCGGTGTGCTTCGGCGAGGCGCTGCGGCCCGAGTTCAAAGCGTATCAGCAGCAGATCTGCCAAAACGCGCAGGCGCTGGCCAACGGCCTCCTCGCCCGCGGGCTGAAGCTCGTCTCGGGCGGTACGGACAACCACCTGATGCTGCTCGACCTGCGTGAGAGCGGCATCACCGGCAAGGAGCTCGAGCACCGGCTGGACGAGGTGTATATCACCGCGAACAAGAACACCATCCCCGGCGAGCCGCTCTCCCCGTTTGTCACGAGCGGGCTGCGGCTCGGAACCCCGGCGGTCACGAGCCGCGGGCTGAAGGAGGCGGACATGACGCTGATCGCGGGCTTCATCGCGGACGTGGTGGAGGACTTCGAGGGCCGCGCGGATGCGGTGCGCGCCGGCGTGAACGAGCTGTGCGCCCGCTACCCGCTGTACGCGTAAGCGGGCCGGCTGACAAGGAGGCGACGATATGCCCGTATTCAACGGATCGGTCTATTCCAAATCCCTGCGCATGCACACCGGGATCGCCGTGTCGGTGCCCGACAGCTACCACATGCCGCAGGACGACCGGATGCCGGTGCTCTACCTGCTGCACGGGCTGTGCGACGACCACACCGCCTGGACGGTCAAGAGCAACGCGGCGCGGTATGCCGAGCAGGCGGGGATCGCGCTGGTCATGCCGGAGGTACAGCGCAGCTTTTACACCGATATGAAGTACGGCCCCCGGTATTTCACCTATGTGGCGGACGAGCTGCCCGCGTTGATGGCGCAGTGGTTCCGGATCGAAAGCGACCCGCAGCGCACCTATATCGCCGGGTTGTCGATGGGCGGGTACGGCGCGCTGAAGATCGCGCTGCGCCGCCCGCAGCGGTATGCGGCGGTCGGCTGCTTCTCGGGGTGTGTGGACCTGCGCTCGATGATCCAGCAGCCCAGCAGCGAGATGAGCCCGGAGGAGATGTTCGGGATCAACGGCGGCACGATGGAGCCGGAGGACGACATCTTTCTGCTCACCGCCGGCGCGGCCAAGGAGCACACGCCGCTGCCCTCCATCTATCTCACCTGCGGGCTGTCCGACCCGCTGCACGAGCAGAACGCGCGGCTGCGCAAGCAGCTGGATTTCCTCAAGCTCCCCTATGTCTATGAGGAGTGGGCCGGAAGCCACGAATGGAATTTCTGGGACAGGAGCATCCGGCAATTCCTCCAGTTCATCGCCGGCAAGTGACGCCGGCGCCACATGCTTTCCACAGGGCCGGCCGGTGGCCGGCCCTGATTCCTTCCGTCAGAGAGGAGAGGACACCTATGGCAGCGCCGCTCGCGGACCGGATGCGGCCCGAAACGCTCGACCAGATGGTCGGCCAGCAGCACCTGCTGGGAAAGGGCAGGGCTTTGCGCGCGATCATCGAGTCCGGGCAGATCCCGAACCTCATCTTCTACGGCCCGTCGGGCGTCGGCAAGACGACGCTCGCGCGGATCATCGCGCAGCGCACCGACAAGCGCCTGCACAAGCTCAACGGCACCACCGCCTCCACCGCGGACATCAAAGCGGTGGTGGAGGAGCTGGACACGCTCGCCGGGGTGAACGGGATCCTGCTGTATCTCGACGAGATCCAGTATTTCAACAAAAAGCAGCAGCAGACCCTGCTCGAATACATTGAGAACGGCCGGATCACCCTGATCGCCAGCACCACCGAAAATCCCTATTTCTATGTGTACAACGCGATCCTCAGCCGCTCCACCGTGTTCGAGTTCAAGCCGGTGGAGGCCAGGGAGGTCGAGCCGGCGGTCGAGCGGGCGTTCGCGTTTCTGGCGCAGGAGCAGCACGCGGACATCACGGTGGAACCGGGGGTGGTGGAGCACATCGCGTCCGCCTGCGGCGGGGACGTGCG
>DXWE01000065.1 GCA_019417045.1 Oscillospiraceae bacterium | reverse complement strand
GTACTCGTCCAGCGTGGTCGCGCCGATGATCTGCAGCTCGCCGCGCGCCAGCGAGGGTTTCAGGATGTTCGCCGCATCCACCGCGCCCTCGGCCGCGCCCGCCCCGATCAGGGTGTGCAGCTCGTCGATGAACAGGATCACATCTCCCGCTTTCATGACCTCATCGATCGCGTTTTTGATCCGCTCCTCGAAGTCGCCGCGGTACTTGGTGCCCGCCACCATACCGGTGAGATCCAGCGTCACCACGCGCTTGCCGCGCAGCAGCTCCGGCACCTCGTCGTTCGCGATCTTCTGCGCCAGCCCCTCGGCGATGGCCGTCTTGCCGACGCCCGGTTCGCCGATCAGGCAGGGGTTGTTCTTGGTGCGGCGGGACAGGATCTGGATGACCCGCTCGATCTCCTTGGTGCGTCCGATGACCGGGTCGATCTTGCCCTCCCTGGCGAGCTTGGTCAGGTCACGGCCAAACTGGTCCAGCGTCGGCGTTTTGCCGCCGCCTTTGGCGGCACTCCCGCCGCGCGGACCCTCGGCCGCCGTCTGCGGCAGCGGGGTGTCCATCGCCTGCTCAATGTCGGACAGCAGCTGATCCGCGGTCACGTCCATCGAATTGAGCAGCCGGACCGCGACACTGCTCTCGTCCTGCAACGCCGCCATCAGAATGTGCTCGGTGCCGACATACCCGTGCTGCAGCATGGTGGCGTTCGCCACTGCCATCTCCATCGTCTTCTTCGACCGGGGGGTGAAATCCTCCGGTGTCAGACGGCTGCGCTGGCCGCTCGATTCGAGCTCGATGATCCGCTGGGCATATGCGTCCGCCGTGATACCGCGGGCGCCGAGCACCGACGCGGCCACCCCGGTACCCTCCCGCAGCAGCCCGAGCACGATGTGTTCGGTGCCGATGTAGGTGTGGCCCATCTCCTGCGCCGCCTCGATCGCGAGATTGAGCGCGGTGTTGGCTTTCTGCGTGAATCCTTTAAAACGATACATAGGTCATTCCTCCTCTTGAAAATGGGATGACATCCCATCTGTCAGGATCCCAATTTCTCCCGCACCAGCTTGGCGCGCAGCGCATCCCGCTGTTCGGGCTCCAAATCCTCTCCGGCGGCGCTCATCAGGGTTGCCGGCTGGACATCGTTGATCAGCTCGCTGACGGTGTCGAGACTGACGCCCTCCACCATCCCCATCGCAATCCCCACCCGCAGGTTGGAGATCAGCATCATGAACTCCTGGTGGGTGAGCAGCCGCGCGGTGCGCAGCAGCCCGAGCGAGCGCCACACCCGGTCCTCAAAATGCGGGTTGCGGCAGAGCTGCTCGCGTGCGGCACGCTCCTCGCGGATGATCTGGTTCGCGATCCCCTTGAGATTCTGGATCGCGGTCAGCTCGGAGATCCCGAGCGTCACCTGGTTCGAGAGCTGATATATCGCTCCCTCCGGTTTGCTCCCCTCCCCGTAGATCCCGCGGATCGTGAGCCCGAGCTTGGAGACCGTGTTCGCCAGCTGCTGGATCGCGCCGCGCTCCTCGAGCGCCGGCAGGTGCAGCATCAACGAGGCACGCATACCGGTGCCGAGGTTCGTCGGGCACTGGGTGAGATACCCCAGCCGCTTGTCAAACGCGAATTGCAGCTTCTCATCCAGCCGGCTGTCCAGCCGGTCCGCCTGCGCGTACGCGTCGTCGAGGTCCAACCCCGCGCGCATCACCTGCAGCCGCAGATGATCCTCCTCATTGATCATGATGCTGATCCCCTCGTCGTCGCTCAGCAGCAGCCCGCTGCCCGGCTTACACGCGGCAAATTCCGGGCTGATGAGGTGGCGCTCCGCCATCGAGAGGGCGTCCCGCCGCGGGGTGTTTTCCATGCTGAGATAGTGCAGCCCTTCACCTGCCGCCGCGTCCTTCACCGCAGCGACCACCTCCTGCCGCTGCTCGGTTGTCATGCGGTCCGGGAATGGAAACCGCTGCAGATTGCGGGCGAGGCGGATCCGCGTGCTGATGACCACATCGCCCTGTTCTCCTGTCTTCCGATACCATTTTTCGGCTGTCATCTGGCATCACCGCCCTTCCCGTCCGGTTCCTCTTTGGCCTTCTCCTGCGTCTCCAGCGCCCGGATCCGGTCGCGCAGCTCGGCGCACTTCTCATACTCCTGCCGGCTGATACTCTCGGCGAGCTCCCGTTTCAGCCGGTCGAGCTCCTGCCGTTGCTTCGCGTCCTCGTCCGCGGCGCTCGGCAGCTTGCCCACATGCTGGGCCTTGCCGTGGATCCGCTGGATGGAGGGCAGCAGCCGGTCGTAAAAGGTGGTATAGCAGACCGGGCACCCGACCTTGCCGGAATCCACAATCTCCTGGAAGCTGCTTCCACAGCCCTCGCACCGCACGGTGTCCGCGAGCGCCCGGGCGGCGGGCTCGTCGAACAGGCTGCCCCAGAAATCCCCGAGGTCAAACCCCATCCCGCCGAACACCGAGCCGAGCCCCTGCTCCTGGGCGCACTGGCTGCACAAATGCAGCTCGGTCGTCTCGCCGTTGATCGTCTTTTTTACGTGAGTGGTGGCCACGTGTTTCCCACACTTTTGACACAACATACTCCATTCCTCCCTCACAGGCTCAAAGCCGTCAGTAATTGCTTCATCATGGTTGCGCGCAGCTTATCCCGTCTCTCCGGCGGAACGTCCTTATAGCTGCGGTCAGAGAGCGCCACCGCCAGCAGCCGCGCCGTATCCGGCTGAATCAGTTCCCGGTACAACAGGTTTTGCAGCAGGTTTTGCGCGCTCGCGGAGTCGAGTGTGTCCGGCAGCTGCCGGACCAGCTGGCTGAGCGGCGACGGCGTCTGTACCCGGTGGATCCGGATATATCCCCCGCCTCCGCGGCGGCTCTCCACGATAAACCCCTGCTCCGGCGTAAACCGGGAGGTGAGCACATAATTGATCTGGCTCGGCACGCACCCGATCTCCTCCGCGAGCAGGTTCCGCTGCAACTCCGCCACGCCCCCGTCGGCCTCTTCGATCCTATTCAGAATATAGGCGGCAATCACATCGCTTATGCGCATGGGTGTCTCCTTTCCCCTGTGCTGACCCATAGTTGGTCCCTCTTTTTTGTGGTCTGTATCCAGTATATCCGAAAGGTCAGCGAAAGTCAAAGTCAGTAAAAGTCAAATCATTTTGATCCTGATAAATTATCCCTTCAATGCTTCTGTTTTCTCCGGTTTTCTCCCGCGTTTGGCGGATTTCTGCAATTTGATCTTGCGCTTTGGGAGCAGGCCCGGTATACTGGAGGACAACGAGATACCGGAGGTGGGAATATGGCGCAGCGGGTCTGGGTAGTCCCCTACGATCCCCGGTGGGCGGCGATGTTTGAACGGGAAAAGGCGCTGCTGGAAGCGGCGTTCGGGCAGGAGCTGGTCGCGATTCACCACATCGGCAGCACGGCGGTGCCGGGGCTGCCGGCCAAGCCGATCATCGACATCCTGCCGGTGGTGCGGGACATCGGGCGGCAGGCCGAGTGGGTTCCGGCGCTCGAGGCGCTCTCCTATGAGTGTCTCGGGGAATTCGGCATCCCCGGACGCTGCTACTGCCGCAAGGGAGGCGACTGCCGCACCCATCAGCTGCACATCTTCGGGCAGCAGAGTGAGTTCGAGATCCGGCGGCACCTCGCGGTGCGGGATTACCTGCGCGCACACGCAGCAGAGAGGCGGACCTATGGCCAACTCAAAGAGGAGCTGGCTATTCGGTTTCCGGAGGTCGAGGCCTATTGCGACGGGAAGGACGCGTTTGTCAAAGCGCTCGAGAAAAAGGCCCTGCGCTGGCTGGAGGAACGGGAAAGAGGCAGGCTCCCCTGACCGGGGCACCTGCCTCTTTGTATGGTATGCTTACAGGGACGCGGATTCCTCTTCCACCTGTTCGAGCAGGGCGGGCAGGGCCTGTTCCAGCTTGCCGCACAGCGCCGCCGTGTGTTCGGCCGATTCCCTGCCGACATGCCGCACCCCGATAATCCAGGAGTCCGACCGCACGACCTGCGGCAGCGCAAACGTGCCATATACCGAGGGAGAGGCCACATGGACCGGGATATTGCGCGCCTTGCACTCCACCGAGACGGCGATGTTCACCGTGTCACTGTCGGTGGCGGCGATGCACAGATAGGAAGTGGCACAGTCCCCCCGGAAGAATTTGCGGGGGATGTGGCGGATCTCACCCGCCCGGTCAAGCTCCCGCAGGTGCTCGCACAGCTGCGGGCTGATCACCGTGACCTTGGCGCCAAACCGCAGCAGCAGGTCCGCACAGGCGGAGGCGTAGGCTCCCCCTCCGACAATCGTGCAGTTGTTGTCTTTCAAACTGATAAAAATCGGGAAATTCGGGACCATGCGCTCACCTGATTTCTGACATATTTTGATAAGTTCCTTCCCAGTATAGCATGGGGAGGGGCAATATGCAAGCCTCTATCCTTTACAGGGGGAGTTCAGACGGTGACATAGGGTTCCATGGCTGCAAAACGCTTTTCTCCGATCCCCTCGACCTGCATCAGCTCTTCCACACTGTCAAAGCCGCCGTACTGCTCGCGATAGGCCAGAATCCGCTCCGCCAGCACTTCGCCGATCCCGTCGAGCGTCATCAGGTCGTCTTTGGTCGCAGTGTTGAGATTGAGCTTTCCGCCGATCTGTTCCGTCGTCTGGGAGGTACCGGCAGAGCTCTCCTGCTCCTGCTGGCTGCCGCCCGTCAATCCCGCCGTGGGCGCCGGGTCCGGATCCTCGCTCTCCTCGGGATAGACCACGACTGCCGGGGACAGATGCGGGGCGGTCATGACGGCAAAGGCGGCCACCGCCAGGCACAGGATACCGGCGAGTCCATAAAAAGCGACCATCCTGCGGTTGGTCTCTCTCTTTTTCTGGTCCTCTTTCCACCTCACGGCCGTGCCGCCTCCCCCCGTCTTTGACAGTATTTTACCACGTTCGGCAGGATTTGCCAATAACCGGATTTCCCGAACGGTGAAGAAGCGCGAGACGGCGCGGTCTGCGGAATGGAGAATCCGGCTCAAAGACGAACCCCACCGCGCTGTCCAGCGCGGTGGGGCTTTGATCCGGTCAATATACAGAGGCAGAATAATAGTTTCCGTATACAGAGGTGGAATAATAGTTTCCGTTCAAAAACCAGGTACCGTCGACGCTGAGATACCACCGGCCGTCCCGCTGGTAGGCCGAGAGCGTCCCGCCGATCTGATTGCCGTCCATCTCCTGCCGGAAATAGAGGATAGCCAGTTTTCCGCGGGTACCCTCCAGGATATCCACCAGCTCCATGTGCGTTATCCCCTCCAGGCTCAGGCCGGAGACCTGCTCGTCCGTGTGGAACAGGCTGTAGAGCAGCGCCTCGTCCTGTTCCTCCACCGCGCGCAGCACCCCGACGGCCAGCATGTCCGGCGAGGCATGGTATCCGAGAATATTCTGCCGGACGATCAGCGCCGTGGCCAGGATCAGGCAGGCCAGCACCACGCACACGCCGGCAATCAGCAGCCGGCGGAGCAGCCGTTTGGATTTGGGCAGTACAGCCGCCGGCTGCCGTGCCTCTTCCCCGGCGACCGGCGAGGCTGTGTCGGCCGCCGGCACGGTTGCAGACAGATCCGGGCCCGCCGCGACGGCCGGGGAGAGCGACGACACGTCATTGCCCAGCGCCCGTTCGATCCGGATCCGGCGTTGCAGCAGTTCGTTTTGAGCGCCGCAATACCCGCAGTACGGCTGATCCTGCCGCAGCGGGTTGCCGCAGTGGGGACATATGTACGTCCCGTTTTGTTCCATATGCCACGCCTCCCGATCCGTTGGAAATCACTCTTAGTATACCGCATCCTCAAAGGAAATGAAAGGGGAATTGACACGTTTTTCAAAATTGTGTAAGATAGACGGGATTGCAGAAAAAGGGGGGAAGGGCAACATGCGCCACGTCACCGTTTTGTGTGTGGGCAAACTCAGGGAATCCTATTGGCGGGAGGCCTGCGCCGAATATCAAAAGCGGTTGCAGGGATTTTGTCGGCTATCCGTTTGGGAAGTGGAGGAAGAGCGCCTGCCGGACGCGCCGTCCCCCGCACAGATCACCGCGGCGCTGGAGGCGGAGGGGAAACGGCTGCTCTCCAAAATCCCCGCCGGTGCGGCCGTGCTGCCGCTGTGTGTCGAGGGGGATGCCCTGACCTCGGAAGAGCTCTCCGGATTGCTTGCCCGGCTGGCCGTGTCCGGAAAAAGCGATCTCTGCTTCCTCATCGGGAGCTCATTCGGGCTGTCCGGCCGGGTGAAAGCGGCCGCCACCCGCCGGCTCTCCCTCTCCCCTCTCACCTTCCCGCACCAGCTCGCGCGGGTGGTGCTGCTCGAGCAGCTGTACCGCGCGTTTCAGATCGAGGCCGGCGGCAAATATCACAAATAGGTCTGCCAAGCTCGCTTAGGTCTGCCAAGTTCGTTTTCAGGAGATCCGCCCTGTTGCCGGGACGCCGTCAGTGTACGGCGTCCCCCTTTTCGTCCAGGGCTTCGGGATCGGGCAGGTAGAACTGCACCGACGCCTCGTATTCCGACGGCGTCAGGTCGGTCATCTGCTTGAACCGGCGGGAAAAATACGGCAGCGACGCATAGCCGAGCTTTTGCGCGATCTCGGTGAAATTGAGGTTCTTCTCCCTAATCAGCAGCTTCGCGCGGTTGATCCTGCACTGGCTGTAAAACTCCATCAGCCCACATCCCATCTTCCCGCGGAACAGCTTTTTCATGGCGGACGCGCTGAGGGAGAAGTGCGAACAGACATCCTCAAAGGTCAGCCGGTCCTCCACGTGCGCCTCCAGATACTGGCAGATCTCCTGTAGCCGGCTGTCCATCCGGGTGGGGAGCTTCGGGGGCTTTGCCGGCTCCTCTCCATGCCGGCGCACCAGGGTGATGAGCAGCCATTCCAGATACAGCCGGATCATCTGCTCGCATCCAAACACCTGCTCTTCCTTGCGGATCAGCTTCTCGGTGAACGGGTCGCCGAGCGGGGTGGAAAACGCGAGCTTTGCCTCCGCGATGATCTGGGCGAGCAGGCTGCGCTCCTCCTCCGCGCACAACAGCCGCCGCCCCGCAATGCGGTGCAGTTCCGGGCAGGAAGAGGAAAACGACAGAATGACGGCGTCCGCCGCCTGGTGCCCGTTGCAGCGGATGTTGTGAAATTCCATCGGGGTGTGCAGGTACAGCTCGCCGGGATGGAGCACGAACTCCTCCGTGTCCGCCGTGACATACGGCTCCCCCTTGTCCGCATAGACGAGTTCCCAAAAATCGTGCATCTCACCGGAAAAGGCAAAATCCTTGGCGTATTCAAAATAGTGGATGGAGATGACGTCCTCCACCCGCAGCGCCTCTTTCAACACCGTTTTACTGTAGGCCACCCGATCGCCCCCGTTTCCATCCTCTGTTGCTATCCTATCATATTGTGCCCAAAAATGCAAACTTTTTCTCCCTTTTTGTCTTTACGGAATTTGGCAGATCCGGATATACTAAAACCAACAGAGAGACGCGTTGTTGAAAGGCGCGTTATCTTTCGGGAAAGGTGGTGCTCCCCGTGCAGGTGATCCGGGCCGAGACCTATCAGAAAATGAGCCGCCAGGCAGCCAATATCCTCAGTGCGCAGGTGATCCTCAATCCCCGCAGCGTGCTGGGACTCGCCACCGGCTCCACACCGCTCGGACTGTACCGGCAGCTGATCGAGTGGAGCCGCCGGGGGGATGTGGATTTTTCACAGGCGGTGACGGTGAATCTGGACGAATACGTCGGGCTCGGGCCCGCTTCCCCGCAGAGTTATCACTATTTCATGTGGCACCACTTCTTCGACCATATCGCCATCCGCCCGGAAAACGTACATCTCCCGAACGGGCTGGCGCCCGACCTGCAGGCCGAATGCGCCGCCTATGACGCGCTGATCGCCCGGCTCGGGGGCATCGATTTGCAGCTGCTCGGGATCGGGCACAACGGACATATCGGCTTCAACGAGCCCGGTCAGTCGTTCGACAAGACCACGCATGTGGTGGAGCTGAAGCCCTCCACACGGGCCGCCAACGCCCGCTTTTTCCCCTCCCCCGACGCTGTGCCGAAACAGGCGATCACGCTGGGGTTACAGTCGATTCTGGCCGCCAGAAAGGTGCTGCTGGTGGCCAGCGGCCGTTCCAAAAAAGAGATCCTCGAGCGCGCGCTCACCGGGCCGGTCACCCCGCAAATACCGGCCTCCCTGCTGCAGCTTCACCCCGATCTGACGGTGGTGTGCAGCGTGGAGAGCGACGAGTGAACAACGACAGGGGGACGCGATCGCGTCCCCCTGTGCCGGTTTCTCATTCCCCTTTGTCCCGCGGTCCCTTGCCGCCGCGCCGTCGCTCCTCCTTCACCGATTCCCAGTAGCGGCGGATCCGATCCCAGCTC
>DXWE01000064.1:5568-8496 GCA_019417045.1 Oscillospiraceae bacterium | reverse complement strand
GTGTACCACCGGATCCCGAAAAAACAAAAACACTCCCGCCCCGCATGGGACGGAAGTTTCCGTGGTACCACCCAACTTGCGGCGCAACCATCACGCCGCCACTCTGATCTTCTTAACGCGAAGGCACGCCGCCGTTCCTCACGGCGGAGGCTCCGGGACGGCCCCCTGCCCGGTCGATCGAAGCGGCCTCTCAGCCCGCCGGTTCGGCGCGGCCGCTCTCTCTGACGATGCCAACGGCAGGTTCTTCCCCTCCATGCCCTTTCTCTATCCATGACTCAGTATACAACCCTGTCCCCGGTTTGTCAACGATTTTTCCCATTTTCCCCGGTTTTTGCCGGCCTCCAAATTCTGTGGGACCGCTATGCAGGCATAGGCTGTCTGCCGCACGGATATACTAGAACTGCGGATCTTCGCGATTTGTTTCCAATTTTGTAATCTTTTCCAGCCGCGCCCCTCTCCAAATCGACAAACCGGCAGGTTATTTTTTACGAGATCTAGTGCAGTATTCCCGATTTCTCTCCAAAAAACACTGCATTTGGTCCCCGCAACCGAATTGTGAACCAGTCTTTGCAAAGAAGTTACAAAAATGAAACTTGCTTTTTGGTACTTTCGATAGTATACTACCGTATGAGTTCAGGAGATGGGCTGTTGTCATTGCGCCTGTGTTCTCCCAAACTGACCAAATCTGATACAAAGGAGGAAGTTGACCGATGCCAAACGTGGTATCCCTGAACGCCAGGCATGCGGGTGTCAAGACCCCGCGCCGCAGCTTTCTGGCCGTCAAGCGTGTGCTGGACGTGGTGTTCTCGCTGATCCTGTTGATTGTGTTACTTCCGATTGAATTGGCGGTGGCGGTTGTCTCCGCTATCGACACCAAATCCTCCCCTCTCTTCATTCAGACGCGGATGGGCCGCAACAACCGCCCGTTCAAGTGTCTGAAATTCCGCACGATGAGCGCCGACGCGCCTCAGAACGTCGCCACCCGCGATTTGGAAGCGCAGAAGTATATCTCCCGGACCGGCGGCATCCTGCGCAAGCTCAGTTTGGACGAACTGCCCCAGCTGTGGAACATCCTCAAAGGGGATATGAGCTTTGTGGGGCCCCGCCCGATCGTGCTGACGGAAGAAGAGCTCCTCCGTCTGCGCCGGCTGCACGGCGCCGACACGGTGCGTCCGGGGCTGACCGGCTGGGCGCAGATCCATGGGCGGGACAACGTCCGGGTCGCGCAGAAGGCGTTTATGGACGGGTATTATGCCCGTCACGCCACCTTTGTGATGGATCTGAAGATTCTGGTGAAAACCGTGAAATACGTGCTCACCTCGGAGGGGGTTGTCGAAGGACATTCGACGCCGGCCCCCGTGGCGGTGGAAAACCGCCGGACCGCTTCGTAAAGAGCAAACGGCAATCGCGAAATCCGCTTGTCATGACGATGACAATTCGGAAGGGATGGTCTTCGAAAGAAGACCATCCCTTTTCTCTTTGCTCTCCTGCCTCCATGTCTCTGCTGCTCCTGTCTCGATGACAGGATTTTCACATTTCCTTGCCGCAGATCCAAGCCGGCGCCGGAGACACAGATCGTTCTGAAGTGGGGTCCCGGATCCCGCTCAGGACGGTAAACGGCGCAGATGGGAAAATCCGAAAATCCGCATTGCCCTACGGACAGTCGTCCGGAGCACGGGTGCGGGAAACGCGGACAATAATAAGGCGTCCCGAAGCCATTGGAATCACCGGTTTGAAACGCCAATGGGAGAACACGGGAGTTCCCCCGGCGCGTGGGAAAGGCCCCGGATCACAGGACAACGGCCGGCGACCGCACACAAAACCGGGCCGGACGGCTTGTTCTCGCCGTCCGGCCCGGTCGATTGCTTTGTCCATGCTCGATCGATTCAGTCGAGCGGCGCGTCCTCCGGAGCGCCCTCCGCGCTGTTCGCGCCCACCGCGAAGTTGACGCCCGTGTCCTGCGGGTCCTCCGTCTTAAACACATAGTCCTTCCCCGGCAGGATCGCGTTGAGCAGGATCCCCGCGATCGACGCCACCGCCAGCGCGGACAGCGTGATCGTAACATCCAACACCGTAAACGAGAGAACCGCGTTGCCGAGCGCACACACCAGGATGACCGCCGCCACAATCAGGTTGCGGCTCTTGGTGAAGTCCACCTGGTTCTCCACCAGGTTGCGCACGCCGATCGCCGAAATCATGCCGTACAGCACAAACGAGATGCCGCCGATGATCGCTGTCGGGATCAGGCTGATGAGCGCCGCGATCTTCGGCGAGAAGGACAGCACGATCGCAAAGCACGCCGCGATCCGGATGACCCGCGGGTCATACACCTTCGTCAGCGCCAGCACGCCGGTGTTCTCCCCATAGGTGGTGTTCGCCGGGCCGCCGAACAGGGCGGAGAACGAGGTTGCAAGCCCGTCCCCCACCAGCGTGCGGTGCAGGCCGGGTTTCGCGATGAAATTCGTCTCGGTGGTTGCACTGATGGCGGAGATGTCGCCGATGTGCTCCATCATGGTGGCGAACGCGATCGGCGCGATCGCCACAATCGAGCTGATTACGAGCGCCAGATCCGGGATGTTGCCGAACACAATCGACTCCCGATGGATCGGCAGCCCCACCCAGGCCGCGTCTTTGAGCGCCTGGATCTTGGCGGGATCAAACACCTCCATCCCGCACAGCTGCATGATCACCGCCACCACGCAGGACACCACGATCCCGAGGATGATCGGGATGATCTTCGCCATCCCGCGGCCCCAGATGTTGAACACGACGATGGTCAGCAGCGCGACGAGCGCCAGCCACCAGTTCTGGGTGCAGTTCTCGACAGCAGAGGGCGCGAGCGTCAGGCCGATCGCAATGATGATCGGGCCGGTGACGACCGGCGGGAAAAACCGCATGACGCGTTTTGTGCCAAACACTTTAAACAGC
>DXWE01000064.1:0-5558 GCA_019417045.1 Oscillospiraceae bacterium | reverse complement strand
CGGCATACCCGCCGATAAACGCAAACGACGAGCCGAGGAACACCGGCACCTTGCCGCCGGTGATCAGATGAAACAGCAGCGTACCCAGTCCCGCCATCAGCAGGGCGGTGCTCACATCCAGCCCCGTGAGGATCGGCACCAGCACGGTGGCACCGAACATGGCAAACGTGTGTTGCAGTCCGAGAATCAGCATGCGCGGCACACCGAGCTGGCGCGCATCGCGGATCCCCTGGTCGCCGATGACGACCTTTTCCTTTTTCATTGGACACTCCTCCCACCATTCATTCCGGCATCCCGCCAGCCAGTTTCAAAGGACAGACGTCCGCCGAAACAACCGCACAATACCAGATACTACAATACCGATTTTCCCCCGCGGTGTCAAGGCAAAATCCCACATTTTTCGCCCCGAAAGCTGCCGGAATTTTGCCGGGAATCTTGTGAAAATTTCCCCTTTTCAACCCGCCCGGAATATGGTAAAATAAAGACGTATTTTCCCTCGCGGGAGGTGGGTGGATGGACGCATTTTCAGACGGCGTGAAGCCGGGCGGGCTCTTTTCCAGCCAGGACATCAAAATTCTGATCTGTTATATGCTGCTCGGGGTGGACCGCCCCATGCCGCGCCAGGCGGTGGTGGAGATTTTGAGCGGCGGTGAGATGGCCAACCTCTTTGAGACCAGCGCCGCGATCGACGATCTCACGGCCCGGGGACATCTGACCGAGGACGCCGACGGGCTGCTCACCCTGACCGAGACCGGCCGGCAGGTCGCGCAGACGCTGTCCACCATGGTGCCCTATACCCTGCGGGAGCGGTCGCTGAAGGCGGCGTTGCGGCTGCTTACCCGTCACCGCCGGGAGCAGGAGACGGCGGTGACGGTGGACAAGCTGGACCGCGGCTATGCCGTGACCTGCGCGGTCGATACGAGCGAACACCCGATGATGTCCGTGACCCTGCGGGTGGCGGACGAGATGCAGGTCTCCCTGATCCGCGAGCATTTTCTCGACGATCCCGTGACCGTCTACCGCAGTGTGATCGCCCTGCTCACGGGCGACGCCCGGGTGGAGAAAAACGGCCGGCAGATCACGATCGACATGCCCTGATTCCAAGGTCCGGCACGGTTGCCGGGCCTCTCTTTGTTTTTCCGCCGGGGCTTTGACAAGCCGGGGCGGCAGGTATATACTGATAGAAAACCGCCGGGCGCGCCCGGAAAGACCGGTTGGAAATGGAGGAACCGCGATGCACTATCCCACCCTGCCAGACTTTGCACACCTGACCGAGCGGATCACCGAGTTCAGCCGCTTAAAGGCCGAGACCGGCGCTTTGGGCATCGAGCCGCTGCTGCGGGAGGCCGAAACCGCGCTGCGCCAGGCGCTCGAGCGGCTGAAAGCGCTGCCGGAGGACGAAGCGCTGGCTGCCAGGGAGCCAAACGAGCTCCCTGCCATCCGCCGCCTGCGGCCGGACGGGCCGCGCCGGCTGTGGGACGCGCTCGATCCCGCCGTGTACCGCGACAAACTCGCCGGCGCGCTCTACTCCCGGTTTGCCGGGTGCATCCTCGGCTCCATCGTGGAGTTCTGGCCGGTCGACGAGATGGAGCGCTGGGCAAAATACATCGGCGACGCCTTCCCCCCGGTGGACTACTGGTCCCGGGTGAAGGACGAGAACTCCCTGCGCTACGGCAAGACCCCCCGGATCGGGTATGCGCGGGAGCAGATGCACGGCGTGCCGGTGGACGACGATCTGACCTACACCCAGCTCGGGCTGCTGCTCGTGGAGGAAGCCGGGCCCCACTTCACGGTGGAGGACGTGGGGCGCGCATGGCTGCGCTATCTGCCCTATGCCTGCACCGCGGAGGAGGTCGCGCTGCGCAACCTGAAAGCCGGTGTGCCCGCTGCGCGGGCGGCGGAGGTGGACAACCCCTACTGCCAGTGGATCGGTGCGGATATCCGCAGTGACCCGTTTGCCTATATGGCGCCCGGCCTCCCGGAGTTCGCCGCGCAGATGGCGTATCACGACGCGTTCCTCAGCCACCGGCGCAACGGGATCTACGGAGAGATGTTCTTTGCCGCCGCGCAGTCCGCCGCGTTTGCGGTGTCCAGCGCCGAGGAGGCGCTGCGGATTGGGCTGTCCGAGATCCCGGCCGAGTGCGCGCTGGCACAGGATATCCGCTGGGCGCTGGAGGCGGCGCCGGGCGTGCGGGACTACCGGGACGCCCGCCAGGCGGTGGACGAGCGGTTTGCCGGGATGAGCGGCGTGCACACCAACCTCAACGCCTGTCTGACGGTGTTTGGCCTGTCGATCGGGCAGAATGACGTGACAAAGGTGCTCTCCGAGACGGTCGCGATGGGCATGGACAACGACTGCACCGCCGCCACGGCGGGCAGCATCGTCGGGGCGATCGTGGGCTTTAAGCAGGTGCCGGCGCACTGGTACAGACACTTCGACAACCGGTGCCATTCCTATCTGATCGGGCACGATGCCTTTGCCATTGACGACCTGCTGCGGCGGTTCGAGGCGCAGGCGCGCCGGGTGTACGCACAGCAGGCGGCTGTGACAGAATAAGGAGGAGAGCCGATGCGGGCAGTATTTCAGCGGGTACGGGCGGCGGCCGTGACCGCAGACGGGGTACCGGCCGGCGAGATCGGGCAGGGCGCGCTGCTCCTGCTCGGGGTCCGCGAGGGGGACGGCGAGGCGCAGGCGGACAGGCTTGCGCGCAAGTGCGCCGAGCTGCGCGTGTTTTCGGATGAAAGCGGCAGGATGAACCGCTCCCTGCTCGACACGGGCGGCGGGGCGCTGGTGGTGTCGAATTTCACCCTGTACGGCAGCTGTGCGCACGGGCGGCGGCCGGAATTTTTGCGGGCCGCACGGCCGGAGCACGCGCGCCCGCTCGTGGACCGGTTTATCGCACAGCTGCGGGCGTGCGGGGTAAACCGGGTGGAGGCCGGCGTGTTTGGCGCGGACATGCAGATTGCGATGGAGGCGGACGGGCCGGTGACACTGCTGCTCGACACGGACGAATGGGAGCACAGAGCGGGAGAGACGACAGGATGACGATCAGGACTTTGCCGGTGGGGCCGCTGCAGGCCAACTGCTATCTGGTATACGACGAATCGGGCGACGGCGTGGTGATCGACCCGGGTGGGGAGGCCGATGTACTGCTGCACGCCATCCGCGGCCGCGGCATACGGGTGGGGGCGGTGCTGCTCACCCACGCACATGTGGACCACATGGCCGCGGCAGACGCGGTGCTGCGGGAGACGGGTGCGCCGCTGCTGGTGCACGAGGCGGACGCGCCCGCGCTTTCCGATCCCACGCGCAATCTGTCGGCGGTGTTCCCCGAGCTGTGCGGCGGGGCGCTGCCGGCGCTGTGTGCCGACTCGCTGCTGCGGGACGGGGACACGGTAAAAGCGGGCACGCTCTGCTTCACCGTGCTGCACACGCCGGGGCACACCCCCGGCAGCTGCTGCTATCTGCTCGACCTGGCAGAGCCGCCAGAGACGCCGCCGGGAAACGGGCTGTTTGTCGGCGGCCACGTGCTCTTTTCGGGCGATACGCTGTTCTCGGGCGGCTGCGGCCGCACGGATTTCCCCGGCGGCAGCGAGCGGGAAATGCGCCGCTCTCTGCGCCGCCTCTCCGAGTTACCGCACGTCTATACGGTGTATCCCGGCCACGGCGGGGAGACCACCAACCGATAAGCGTCCCGGCAGAGGCGTTTTCGCCGGGTGCGATCCGCTGACCGAATCGAGGTAATCCATGGTTCTGCTGATGAAAGGACACTCGTTCCGCTTTGAACTGGAGAATATCTGCCGGCTGTTTTTGCCGATGGAAAAGGTGGTCGTGACAGACGCGCCGCCGGTGCATCCCGAAGGCGTCGTGGCCTGTACGGCCCGGGAGGAGGGCCCGGCGGGCGCTATCCTCTCCTGCTTGCTCACGCTCGAGGATTTCCACCGCGAGGAAACCGCCGTGGTTCCCGCCGGTACACCCGGCTATGAGAGCGCCTGCGAGCGGACGCTCGCCACGCTGCTCTACCGGCTGTTCTGCGAGCTGTTCGGCTATGAGCAGAGTTGGGGGATCATCACCGGCGTGCGGCCGGTCAAGCTGCTGCGGCAGCTCTGCCGGGACTTCGGGGAGGAGCAGGCGCTGCGGTATTTCCGGGAGACCATGCTCGTCAGCGGGCCAAAGCGCGCACTCGCGCAGCAGACGCTGCACGCGGAGGACAGGCTGCTCGCCCTCTCCCGGCCGGAGTCGTGCAGCCTCTATGTCTCGATTCCCTTCTGCCCCACCCGCTGCGACTACTGCTCCTTCGTCTCCCACACGACCGAGCGGTCGCACCATCTGATCCCCGCGTATGTGACGCTGCTGTGTGAGGAGCTGCGGGCGACCGGGCAGATCGCAAAGGAACTCGGGCTGCGGCTGGAGACGGTGTATTTCGGCGGCGGCACCCCGACCTCCCTCGAAGCCGGCCAGCTGGCGCGGCTGTTTGAGACGGTGGAGCGGTCGTTCGACCTGTCCACCGTGCGGGAATACACGGTGGAGGCGGGCCGGCCGGACACGGTGACGGCGGACAAGCTGCGCGCGATCGCGGCGGCCGGCGCCAACCGGGTCAGTATCAACCCGCAGACCCTGCACGACCCGGTGCTGCGGGCCATTGGCCGGCGGCACACGGTGGAGCAGTTTTACAGGGCATACGATCTCGCGCGGCAGTGCGGAAACTTTCTGATCAACACCGATCTGATCGCCGGACTGCCGACCGACACGCCGGAGGGGTTTCAGGAGACCCTCTCGGGCATACTATCCCTGTCTCCCGAGAACGTCACCGTGCACACGCTGTCCCGGAAGCGGGCCGCGCAGCTCACCCTCACCCGCCGCGCGGACGTCCCCGCCCCGGAGGACGCGGTGCAGATGGTGGAAGAGGCCACTTCCCGCCTGCCGCAGGCGGGGTATCATCCGTATTATCTCTATCGCCAGAGCCGCATGGTGGGCAACCAGGAGAATGTGGGCTGGGCCAAAGAGGGGACCGACGGGCTGTATAACGTCTATATCATGGACGAGACCCACACGATCCTCGGGTGCGGTGCGGGCGCGGTGACCAAGCTGAAAGAGCCCGGCGGCGACCATCTGGAACGCATTTTTA
Organism: Oscillospiraceae bacterium; assembly: GCA_019417045.1. Taxonomy (GTDB): domain Bacteria; phylum Bacillota; class Clostridia; order Oscillospirales; family Acutalibacteraceae; genus DXWE01. The sequence continues at coordinate 429 of DXWE01000064.1, read as the reverse complement.
ACTATAAATTCCCGTATGAATACAATACGGGCCTGCGGGAAATGCTCGCCCGCAAGGAAGGAGTGCGCACATTTTATGAGAGATATCCCTGTCCGTGAGCTCTGCCTGGCGGACATCAACGAACGGGCGGCCTCGCCCGTCACGTTTATGGAAGAGGAGGACGCGCGGTATTTTGCAGAGGTCGACCGGGTCGCGCGGCAGCTGCTGTCGGACGGCGGGCATGTCTTTGTGATGCTCTCCGGTCCCTCCTCCTCCGGCAAGACCACCACGGCCTTCAATCTGCAAAAACGGCTCGAGGCGCTCGGCACGCAGGCGCACGTCGTCTCGCTGGACGACTTCTACCGCGGGCGGGGGCGGGCGCCCAAGCTCCCGGACGGGAGCTTCGATTACGAGAGTCCCGACGCGCTCGATCTGCCCGCCCTCACACGC
>DXWE01000063.1:5372-8569 GCA_019417045.1 Oscillospiraceae bacterium | reverse complement strand
GGGCGGCGGCGGAGTCGTTCGCCGCCCGGGTGCAGGAGGAGCTCTCGTTCCTCGACATGCCGCGGGTGACCTTCACCGTCTCGATCGAGCCGACGGCGCTCACCGTGTCGGGCGGGGACCGGGTGGAGTTCCTGCTCTCGGCCAACCCCGGGGAACCGGCGAAGCCGCTCTCCAAAATCGCGTCGGGCGGCGAGCTCTCGCGCATCATGCTCGCGATCAAGACGGTGATGGCGGATGTGGACGACATCGACACGCTGGTGTTCGACGAGATCGACACCGGGATCAGCGGCCGGGCGGCGAACAAGGTGGGGATCAAGCTGCGGCAGGCGGCGTCCTCTGCGCGCCGGAGCCGGCAGATCCTGTGCGTGACGCATCTCGCGCAGATCGCCGCGCAGGCGCACCACCACCTGCTGATTGAAAAGACGGTGCGCGACGGGCGGACGTATACGGACGTCCGGCCGCTCGACCGCGCGGGCCGGGAGCGGGAGCTCGCGCGCATTGTCAGCGGCGAGGTGACACAGAGCAGCCTGCAGGCCGCGCGCGAAATGCTGGATAAAGTGAGATAACCGGCCATATAGGTAGAATATATCCCCTGTATATCCCATGTACAGGGACCCAACCCAAGTAGAAGGAGGCAGGAGACATGATTCTGAAAAATGCGATGGTGTACAACGAGGAGTTTGAGCGCGTCCGGGCGGACGTGGCGATCGAGGGGGAGCGGATCCAGTCGCTCGGGATCTGTGACGAAACGCAGGAGGGGCTGGACTTGACCGGCCTCACGGTGCTCCCGGGGTTCATCGACATCCACATTCACGGGTGCGCGGGCGCCGACACGGGGGACGCGACGCCGCAGGCGCTGCGGGCGATGTCCGACTGTCTGGTGCAGCGCGGGGTCACCTCCTTCTGCCCGACCTCGATGACCCTCTCGTTTGAGGAGCTGCAGGGGATTTTCGCCAACGTGCGGCAGATGATGGGTAAGGTACAGGGCGCGTATATCCACGGCATCAACATGGAGGGGCCGTATATCGCGATGTCCAAAAAGGGCGCGCAGAACGGCGCCTATGTGCGCCACCCCGACAAGGAGGAGTTCCGGCGGCTGTACGACGGGTGCGGCGGGATCATCCGGCTTGTGGATATCGCCCCGGAGTGCGAGGGCGCGCAGGCGTTTATCCGGGAGGTACAGCCGTTTTGCCCGGTGTCGGTCGCGCACACGGCGGCGGACTACGATCAGACCGTGCAGGCATTCGAGTGGGGCGTGCGGCACGTGACCCATCTCTATAACGCCCAGAGCGGACTTAGTCACCGTGCCCCCGGCGTGGTCGGGGCGACGTTTGACTATGCGCGGCGGTACGGGATCCGGGCGGAGATGATCTGCGACGGGTTCCACATCCATCCGGCGGCGCTGCGCATCGCGTTCCATGAGCTCGGGGAGGACGGCTCGATCATCATCAGCGACTCGATGCGCGCGGCCGGCCACACGGACGGGGAATACGATCTCGGCGGCCAGACCGTGTATGTGAAGGACGGGAAGGCGCTGCTCGAGGACGGCACGATCGCGGCGTCCACCTCCAACCTCTATGAGGAGTTCCAAAATGTGGTGCGCTTCGGCGTGCCGATGAAGCAGGCGGTCAAGTCGTGCACCATCAACCCCGCGCGCGCCATCCGGGCGGATCGGGAGACCGGCTCGATCGCGGCCGGGAAATACGCCGACCTGCTGGTGCTGGACCAGAACCTGAAGATCAAGCTGGTGATGGTGAAGGGGAAGATCCGGGTCAACAATTTGTGAGAAGTAAAACTTGACAGAATTCTGCAAAAAGAGTATACTATCGATAATCCGTATAGCATAGAAGAAAAATCAGAATACTATACTCAAACGAATCGGGAGGTAACGGGAATGGAAAAGAAAGCCGTCAAGTGGACGTGGATCGCCGTGGTGGCAGCGGTTGTCGCGGCGGTGACCACGCTGGTCATCCTGCTCAACTACAAATCGAAGAAAAAAGCCCTGTGCCAGTATGACGACGCGTTTGATTACGATCTGGACGACTGCGACTGCGGCTGCTGTGACTGCGGCGACGAGTCCGAGACCGAGACGAGCGAGAACGAATAAGAGGCAAGGCTGAATCCCGCCTGCGCATAGTGTGCAAGCGGGATTTCGTTATAGTGGATGGGAGGTTACCAGGATGGTCAATACGAACGCGGGGGAGAAGTTTGTCAAGGAGGGCCTGACATTCGACGATGTGCTGCTCATGCCGGCGGCGTCGGACGTGCTGCCGAAGGATATCTCGGTCACGACCCGGCTGACCAAGTCGATCACGCTCAACACGCCGCTCATGACGGCGGCGATGGACACCGTCACCGAGACTGCGATGGCGATTGCGATCGCGCGGGAGGGCGGGATCGGCGTGATCCACAAGAACATGTCGATCGAGCGGCAGGCGGACATGGTCGACCGGGTGAAGCGGTCGGAGAACGGGGTGATCGCGAACCCGTTTTTCCTCTCTCCCGACCACACGGTCGCGGACGCGGACGAGCTGATGGGGAAATACAAGATCTCGGGTGTCCCGATCTGCCGGGACGGGAAGCTCGTCGGGATCCTGACCAACCGCGACCTGCGGTTCATGGAGGATTTCAGTCAGCGGATCGAGGACGTGATGACCAAGGACCATCTGGTCACCGCGCCGGTGGGGACCACGCTCGAGCAGGCGCAGGAGATTTTGCGCCAGCACCGCATTGAAAAGCTGCCGATTGTGGACGACAGGGGTATGCTCAAGGGTCTCATCACCATCAAGGACATCGAAAAGGCGGTCAAGTACCCGCGTTCCGCGCGGGACAAGGATGGCCGGCTGCTGTGTGCCGCGGCCATCGGCGCCACGGCGGACGTGCTCGAGCGTGCAGCGGCGCTGGTGGAGGCGCAGGTGGACGCGCTCGTGCTCGACTCCGCGCACGGGCACAGCAAAAACATACTGAACGCGGTCTCGAAGGTCAAGGCCGCGTTCCCGGAGGTCTCGCTGATCGCGGGAAACATCGCCACCGCGGAGGCCGCCAAGGCGCTGATCGACGCGGGCGCGGACGCGATCAAGGTGGGGATTGGCCCGGGTTCCATCTGCACCACGCGGGTGGTCGCCGGGATCGGCGTGCCGCAGATCACCGCGGTGTATGACGCGGCGTGCGTCGCGTCGCAGTACGGGATCCCGGTG
>DXWE01000063.1:0-5362 GCA_019417045.1 Oscillospiraceae bacterium | reverse complement strand
GGCGCGGACGTGGTGATGATCGGCTCGCTGGTCGCGGGCTGCGAGGAATCGCCCGGCGACACCGAGATCTACCAGGGACGCCAGTTCAAGGTCTACCGCGGGATGGGCAGCCTCGGCGCGATGGCGCAGGGCAGCAAGGACCGCTATTTCCAGGAGGACAACAAAAAGCTGGTGCCCGAAGGGGTGGAGGGCCGCGTGCCGTATAAGGGGCCGCTGTCCGACACGGTGTACCAGCTGATGGGCGGGCTGCGCGCCGGCATGGGATACTGCGGGTGCCCGGATATCCCGACACTGCAGCAGAGCGGCCGGTTCATCCGGATCACCGGTGCGGGGCTCAAGGAGAGCCATCCGCACGATATCCACATCACCAAAGAGGCGCCGAACTATTCGATCAGCCTGTAAATTGCACACAGCGGCCGCGGGCAGAGGTGTCCGCGGCTTTTTTTCGGAGGGAATACGCGATGCGACATCTGTATGACGAAGAATGCGGCTCGGTCCCCTGCGACGGGGCGCCGGCGTCGCCGGGATCTGACGGCCCGCCGGGACCGAACCCCTATGACGACGAACGGTTTTTTGAAAAGTACAGCCGGATGCCGCGCTCGGTGGAGGGGCTGTGCGGGGCGGGGGAGTGGCACGCGCTGCGCCGGCTGCTGCCGGCACTCACCGGCGCGCGGGTGCTCGATCTCGGCTGCGGATTCGGCTGGCACTGCCGGTACGCCGCGGAGCACGGGGCGGCGTCGGTTTTGGGGATCGACCTGTCGGAGAAAATGCTCGAGCGGGCCCGGCAGATGACGCAGGACTCGTGTGTGGCGTATCGCCGCTGTGCGATCGAGTCCTACGACTACCCGGCGGACACGTTTGACCTGGTGCTCAGCTCGCTGGCGCTCCATTATGTGCGGCCGCTGGAGGAGGTCTGCCGGCGGGTGTGCCGCACCCTGCGGCCGGGCGGCAGGTTTGTGTTTTCGGTCGAGCATCCGGTGTTCACCGCGCAGGGCCCGCAGGACTGGGTGTACGACGCGCAGGGCCGCCGGCTGTACTGGCCGGTCGACCGCTATTTTGAAGAGGGGGCGCGCCGGGCGGTCTTTTTGGGGGAGACCATGACCAAATACCACCGGACGCTGACGACATATGTGCGTTCGCTGCAAACAGCCGGGCTGACGCTGACCGCCCTGGTGGAGCCGGAACCCGACCCGGCCCTGCTGGACAGAGTGCCGGAACTGCATGACGAGCTGCGCCGTCCGATGATGCTGCTGTGCGCCGCGCAAAAGCCGTGAGCGCCTTGGGGCAGTTCCACCGCTGCCGCAGCGGGGCGCGGGAGCCCATCGGAAAGCCGTGTGGCGGACGGGAAGTTTATCAAGTTGTTCATTGACTTTTGCCGCGTATACTTTTATAATAAATCTTTAGAATGGAGTAGACTGTGAAGAGAGGGGGAGACCGGTATGAAACAGGTAAGACGGCGGCTTGCGGCGCTGGTGTTGCCGCTGTTTTTGTGGTGTGCCGGCTGCTCCTCCGTGAACACGAATACCGAGGCCCTGCTGGTGCCGCCCCGCGCCCAGGGGGAGGAGCAGGACATCCAGGCCGCGCTGGAGGACTATATCGCCTCCGCTTACGGTGACAGCGGGGCGTATAAGCTGAAGTATCCCCGTGCGGGGGAGTACCGTACTGCCTTTATTGTGGAGGATTTCGACAGCGATGGCCTGCAGGAGGCGATTGCGTTCTATACCTCCGAAAAAGAGAGTGGGACGGTGCACCTCAACCTGTTGCGGCAGGTGGACGATGAATGGCGGTCGGTGTCCGACCTGCCGAGCGACAGTTCGGATGTGGAGCAGGTGGCCATCACCGATACCAATGGGGACGGCAGCAAGGAGCTGTTCATCGGGTGGAGCCTGTATAACAGCCGCGACAGCCAGCTGAGCATCTATGAGCTGGAGGCGGAGGATCTCGTGGAACGGTACTCCACCATGTACAGCTACATGCTGGTGGGGGATTTCACGGGTTCCGGCCGAAACGATGTCCTGCTGCTGCGCACCAACGGTGCGGACTACCAGACGACGGCGCGGCTGATCTCCTCCCAGAACGGGGCGATGGTGGAGCGGGGGAGCGTCCCGCTGGACGGATATATCCAGCAGTTCGGCAACGCGACCATCTCCCGCCTGACCGATACGGTGACGGGTGTGTATATCGACTGTCAGAAGGAGTCCGGGACGCTGATTACAGAGCTGATCTATTGGGACGGCGAGCAGCTGGTGGCGCCGTTTTATACCGCGGCGGACAATGCGACCACGCTGACCGCGAGAGAATCGGGGATCCCCTCGATGGATGTGGACGGGGACGGCCGGGTGGAATGGCCGCAGTCCTCCCGCCTGCCGGGCGCCGAGACGGCCGCTGCGTCGGAGGTGACCATGTGGCTCACCCGGTGGTACACCTACCGCTATGAGACCCAGAGCGTCGAGAGCAAATTTTACAGCCTGGTGAATTTGAACGACGGGTATTATCTGCTGTTGGACGACGCGTGGATCGGGCAGTTCACGGCGTCCTATGACGCGATTGACCGCTCTCTCTCGGTCCAGGCGGTGAGCGGCAATGTGATCGGCGAGGAGCTGTTGGAGATCCGGGTCGCAGAGACCGGGGAGACAGGCACGGAGCCGGGGAGAGAGTACCGGCAGATGACGTTGAAGGGCAGTCCGCTCGTCTATGAGGTGTGGTATGCGCAGGAGGGGGTTTTGCAGCTCAACATGGAAGAGCTGATGTACCGGTTCACGCCGCTGCCCTCCGTTTTGGACTGAAGAAGAAAGGTGGGGGAAAGGCGTATGAAACGCATTCTGGTGTGCGAAGACGAGGTCTCGATCCGGGAGTTTGTGGTCATCAACCTCAACCGCTCGGGGTATGAGGTGCTGGAGGCGGGATCCGGGGAAGAGGCGCTGCAGAAATATGACGAGGCGCAGGGGAAGGTCGATATCGCCCTGCTCGATATCATGCTGCCCGGCATGGATGGGTTCGCGGTCTGCCGCGAGCTGCGCGAGCGCAGCAGCACGATGGGGATCATCATCCTGACCGCCCGCACGCAGGAGATGGAGAAGGTCGGCGGCCTGATGATGGGGGCGGACGATTACATCACCAAACCCTTCAGCCCCTCCGAGCTGGTGGCGCGGGTGGACGCGCTCTACCGCCGGGTCACGGCGGCGCAGAGCGCGAGCGTCAACTATCTTGAGGAGATCGTCTCGGGCGACTTCGTGCTCAACCTGCGCAGCCGGACGCTGAAAAAGCGGGGAGTGCCGCTGGATCTCACGCAGGTGGAGTTTCAGATCATGGAATATTTCTTCACCAATCCCGGCAAGGCGCTCAGCCGGACGGACATTCTCAACCGTGTCTGGGGCCCCGAGTATTTCGGGGAGGAGAAGATCGTGGACGTCAATATCCGCCGCCTGCGGATGAAGGTGGAGGACGAGCCGTCCGACCCGAAATACATCCGCACGGTGTGGGGACTCGGGTATAAGTGGGACGTGTGAGTGCATGAGGCACGGATTGCGGGAAGGAGGTGGGGAAGATGCCCCGAGGGATAACCCGGCGCTGGCTGATCAACGGGTTTGGCGTGGTGGTTCTGCTGATTTTGATCCTCGAGATCATCTTCGCCGTCGCCTTCCGGCACTTCTCGTACCAGGGGATCGAAAACACCCTGTTCTCCTATGCGAACACCTCCTACAACCTGTTTGAGACCTATCTGGGGGACGCCGGTTACGATTTGGAAAACGGCATGCGCAATTTTGTGGAGAATTTCGAGGACAAGGAACTGGTGGAAGTGCAGATGCTGGATCAAAATGGCGGCATCCTGTTCACCTCGACCGGGTTTACGCCGGTGCAGTCCACACTTCCCGACTGGGAAGCGGCGCTGAAGAACGAAGATAAAAAGGCCGTGTGGCACGGCAGGACGACGGCTGGCGAAAACGTGATGGCCGTGACCTCCGTCCTCACAAACAGCGCCGGGGAGACGCTCGGGGCGGTACGATATGTGGTGTCGCTCCGGCTGGTGGACCGGCAGGTGACGATCGTTGTGACGGTCGCGGTGCTCGTCGGGCTGGGCGTCCTGTTCTTTGTCATGCTGACCAGCTCGTATTTCGTCAGCTCGATCATCAACCCGGTCAAGGAGATTGGCCGCGGCGCCCGCAAGATCGCAATGGGAGACTATAACTCCCGGATCGAAAAGAAATACGACGACGAGATCGGTGATCTCTGCGACACGATCAACTATATGGCGGGGGAGATCGCCACGACCGAAAAGCTCAAAAACGAGTTTATCTCCTCCGTCTCGCATGAGCTGCGCACCCCGCTGACCGCCATTAAGGGCTGGAGCGAGACGCTGCGGCAGGCCGGCCCGGAGGACCGGGAACTGATGGAGAAGGGGCTGGACGTCATCACCGGGGAGGCGGAGCGGCTGTCCGGGATCGTGGAGGAACTGCTCGATTTCTCCCGGATGCAGAGCGGCCGGATCACGATGAAGTGTGAACGCATGGATGTGCTGGCGGAACTGGAGGAGACGGCGGTGCTGTTCCGGGAGCGTGCGAAGCGCGAGGGGCTGGAGCTGACCTATATCGAACAGCCCTCCCTGCCGCCGGTGATGGGGGACAAGGACCGGCTCAAGCAGGTGTTTGTCAATGTGGTGGACAACGCCATCAAGTATTCCAAGCCCGGCGGCAAGATCCGGATCGAGGCGGCCGATATGGGCCGCACGGTGCAGATCGTCATCAGCGACAGCGGGATCGGGATCTCCAAGGAGAACCTCGGCAATGTGAAAAACAAGTTTTTCCGTGTGAAAAATGGACCTGTCCCCGGCTCGGGAATCGGGCTGGCGCTGGCGGATGAGATTGTCCGGCGGCACGGGGGACGGCTGGATATAGACAGTGAAGAGGGAGTGGGCACCACGGTGACCATCACCCTGCCGGTGGCGCCCCCGGAAGGGGAGCCGGAAAGGATGGAAACTCTATGAGCAAGCAGGTAAAGGAGAAAGAGGTCAAGCGGACGTCGATCGGCGGTCAGGCGCTGATCGAGGGTGTGATGATGCGGGGCCCGGAGAAGACGACGATGGCGGTGCGCCACACCTCCGGGGAAATCCGCATGGAGAGCTGGAATACGCCGGTCGGCGGCAGGGCGAAGATCTGGAAGGTTCCGTTCATCCGGGGGATCTATAACTTTATCGATTCCCTGCGGCTTGGGTACCGTTCGCTGATGCGTTCGGCAGAGCTGTCCGGATTGGAGGAGGAGATCGAGGAGGCGGGCAAGTCGGCCAAGGATCCGGCGGTGTTGGCAGAGCCGTCCGCGGCAGAGGCGATCCCTGCTGCAGCAGGGAGCCCGGAGAGCGGACAGG
>DXWE01000062.1 GCA_019417045.1 Oscillospiraceae bacterium | reverse complement strand
AAGAGACAGCTATCCGTTCGACGACACGAACTGGACGCTCATGCGCCTGCACGGCAGCCGGCGCAGCTTTGCCTGTATCTTTGAGCGGGAGGGGCGCATCTGGATCAACGTCAAGTGCGATCCCGAATGGGCGGCGTTCTGGCGGAACACCTATCCGTCGGTGCTCCCGGCGTATCACATGAACAAACGGCACTGGAACTCGCTGATTCTGGACGGGTCGATCCCCGACCGGGAGATCGAGGCGATGATATTTGACAGTTATGAGCTGGTGCGCGGCAGGCGGCTGCCGCCGAAGGAGGATCTATGAGGCTTTTGTTCAAACAGCGGCTGTTTTCCTGGTTTGACAGCTACGATATCTATGACGAGGCGGGCGCCACGGCCTTCACGGTGGAAGGGCAGCTCTCCTGGGGCCACCGGCTGGAGATCTACGGCCCGGACGGGGCCCCGCTCGGGACGGTGAGGGAGGAACTGCTCACCTTCCTGCCGCGGTTTGCGCTGTACAGCGGCGGACAATATATGGGGGATATCCGGAAGAATTTTACGCTGTTTCGGCCCTCGTTCACGCTGCACCTGCAGAACTGGCAGGTGGAGGGGGACTTTTGGGAATGGGATTACACGGTCCGGGACGGCGCGGGACAGACGGTGATGCAGGCGTCCAAACAGCTCCTTCACTGGACGGATACCTATGTCATCGACATCGTCCGGCCGGAGGACACGCTGCTGTGCGTGATGATCGTGCTCGCGATCGACGCGGCGAAGTGTTCCTCAAAATGAAATAAAAGGAGTCTTGAATCCATGCCAACCCCGAAGGGTGACGTGCTGGGCACCGGGCGCATCGGAAAACTGCTGTTTCAGCTGGCGGTACCCGCCATCACGGCGCAGCTTGTCAACGTACTGTATAACATGGTCGACCGGATGTATATCGGCCGGATCCCGGAGGTCGGCGCAACCGCGCTGACCGGCGTCGGGGTGTCGCTGCCGCTCATCATGGTGATCTCGGCGTTTGCCTCGCTGGTGGGCGCGGGCGGCGCACCGCTGGCCGCGATCGAGATGGGCCGTCAAAACCCCAAAAAGGCCGAGGAGATCATGGGCAACTCGCTGGTGCTGCTCACGGTTCTCGGCGTGGTGCTCACCGGGGTGATCCTGGCGTGGGGAGAACAGATGCTGTGGTGGTTCGGCGCGAGCGCGGATACCATCGGTTACGGTGCCGATTACATGCAGATCTATGCGTGCGGCACGCTGTTCGTGCAGATAGCGCTCGGCATGAACATGTTCATCACCACCCAGGGATTTGCCAAAATGAGTATGCTGACCGTGCTGATCGGCGCGGTGTTGAACATCGTGCTCGACCCGGTGTTCATCTTTGCACTGGACATGGGGGTGCGCGGTGCGGCGCTCGCGACCATCCTGTCGCAGGCGGTGTCGGCGGTGTGGGTGCTGTGCTTCCTGTTCGGGAAGCGCACGCTGCTGCGGTTGCGCGGCTGCAACCTCCGGCTGCGGCCGTCGGTGCTGCTGCCGGTGGTGGGACTCGGGGTGTCGCCGTTCATCATGCAGGCGACCGAGAGCGTGATCGTGATCTGCTTCAACGCCTCCTTGCAGCGGTACGGCGGGGATGTGGCGGTCGGCGCGATGACCATTCTGTCGAGCGTCATGCAGTTTGCCATGCTGCCGCTGCAGGGGTTGACGCAGGGTGCGCAGCCGATCGTCAGCTACAACTATGGCGCGCGCAACGGCCCGCGGGTGAAACAGGCGTTTCGCCTGCTGCTGATCGCGGCGCTGTCGTATACCTTCCTGCTGTGGCTGCTGGTGATGTTGTTCCCGGGTATGTTCTCCGCTATCTTTACGGACGACCCGGGGCTGACGGAGTGCGCCAACTGGGGGTTGCGGATCTATATGTCCGCCTCGTGTATCTTCGGGGCGCAGATTGCCTGCCAGCAGACCTTCCTGGCGCTCGGCAACGCGAGGGCGTCACTGTTCTTGGCGGTGCTGCGGAAAATCGTGCTGCTCATCCCGCTGATTTTTATCCTGCCGCACTTCTTTGCCGACCGGGTCATGGCGGTCTTCCTGGCGGAGCCGGTGGCGGATACGCTCGCGGTGGCGACGACCGTATCGATGTTTCTGTGGCAGTTCCGGCACACCATGCGGGAGCTTGGCGGGGCAGAGGCTTTGCCGCAGAAGGGGGAGAGGGTATGAGCAAACCGGCACAGCGGTTCAGCGCGAAGGAGAATACGCTGCAGCTGCTCAAATTCGCCCTGTTCTCCGTCTCGGCCGGTGTGATCGAGCTGCTGGGGTTCACCCTGTTCGGCGAGCTGCTCCACTGGCCCTATTGGCCCGCCTATCTGCTGGCCCTGATCCTGTCGGTGCTGTATAATTTCACGCTGAACCGGCAGTTCACCTTCCGCTCGGCGGCGAACGTCCCGGTGGCGATGGCGAAGGTGGCGCTGTTTTACCTTGTGTTCACCCCGCTGTCCACCTGGTGGGGCGACGCGCTGACCGAGCGTGCCGGGTGGAACGACTATCTGGTGCTCGGCGGGACGATGGTGCTCAATTTCGTGCTGGAATTTCTCTATTGCCGGCTGTTCGTGTACCGGCACCAGATCGACACCAATGCCCGTGCGGCGCGTGCAAAAAGGGAGGAGGACGCATGAGACGGCAGGACCGGGAGATCCGGGAGCTGGACGGGATCGTCGCCGTGATGGAGCGGTGCGACGTGTGCCGGCTGGGGTTTTCGGACGAGCGCGAGCCGTATATCGTCCCGATGAATTTTGGGATGAAGCGGGAAGGGGACGTTCTGACGCTGTATTTTCACTGTGCGCAGGAGGGGCGCAAGCTCGCCCTGGCCGCCAGGAATCCCCGCGTCTGTTTTGAGATGGACTGCGATCATGTGCTGCAGCCGGCGGCCGACGCCAGCCACTGTACCATGCGATATGCCTGTGTGATGGGCACGGGGACACTCGAGCAGGTGGAGGGGGAGGAGAAGGAAGAGGCGCTTTGGCTGCTGCTGCGGCACTATGGACAGCCGGCAGCCGCGCTTTCCAGAACCGTGGTCGATATGACTGTTGTGTGGAAGCTGACAGTGGAAACCGTCAGCGGAAAACGGCATTGAGGAAGTATCATCCGGATTACAGATAGGAGAGAGGTCAATGAGTATTCGAATCGGAATTTATGGGTACGGCAATCTCGGGCGCGGGGTGGAGTGTGCGATCCGGCACAACCCCGATCTTCAGCTGCGTGCGGTGTTTACCCGCCGCGACCCGCAGACGGTGAGCATTTTGACTCCCGGGGTCTTTGTATACCGCGCAGAAGAGGTTGAGCGGTTTCAGGGGGAGATCGACGTGATGATCCTGTGCGGTGGCAGCGCGACCGACCTGCCGGTGCAGACCCCGCAGCTCGCGCAGTGGTTCCAGGTGGTGGACAGCTTTGACACGCACGCCCACATTCCGGATCACTTCGCGGCGGTGGACCGGGCGGCGAGACAGGGAGGACACCTCGCGCTGATCTCGGTGGGCTGGGACCCGGGCCTTTTCTCCCTCAACCGGCTGTATGCGGGCGCGGTGCTGCCGGGCGGTGCGGACTACACCTTCTGGGGCAAGGGCGTCAGCCAGGGGCATTCGGATGCGATCCGCCGCGTGCCGGGCGTCAAGGACGCGCGGCAGTACACCATCCCGGTGCCGCAGGCGCTGGAGGCGGTGCGCGCGGGCAGGACGCCGCAGCTGACCACCCGCCAGAAACACACCCGCGAGTGCTTCGTGGTGGCGGAAGAGGGCGCCGACCGGGACCGGATCGAGCGGGAGATCCGGACGATGCCCAACTATTTTGCCGACTATGACACCACAGTGCATTTTATCTCGGAGGAGGAGATGCAGCGCGACCACAGCGGCCTGCCGCACGGTGGATTCGTCATCCGCACCGGGACCACCGGCTGGGAGGATGAGCACCGCCATGTGGTCGAGTACCGGCTGCAGCTGGATTCCAACCCGGAGTTCACCAGTTCCGTGATCGTGGCCTATGCCCGGGCGGCGCATCGGCTGGCACAAGAGGGCCAGACCGGCTGTAAAACCGTGTTCGACGTCCCGCCGGCCTATCTCTCCCCGCTCAGCGGCGAAGAGCTGCGCGCCAGGCTGCTGTGAGTCGTTGCAATCCAAGAGAAGGAGGGATTTCCCTCCTTCTCTTTAATTGGGGGCCGTTCAGGGCAGCAGGGCGAAGGCGCCCGGCCCAAGCGGCAGCCCGATCCACATCCACAGCACGAGCAGAATCGTCCAGCCGGCCAGAAAACAGAGGCTGTAAGGCAGCATGGTCGAGAGCAGCGTCCCGATCCCGGCCTGTCTGTCGTATCTTCTGGCGAACACCACAACCATCGCGAAATAGCTCATCAGCGGGGTGATGAGGTTGGTGCAGGAATCGCCGATCCGATAGGCCACCTGCGTCAGCTCGGGGGAATACCCGAGCATCATGAACATCGGGATGAAGATGGGCGCGAGAATCGTCCACTTGGCGGTGGCCGATCCCATCAGCAGGTTTAACAGCGCCGTAAACAGGACAAACAGCACCATCAGCAGAGGACCGCTGATCCCGGACGACCGCAACAGCCGGGATCCGTTGATCGCCAGAATGGTGCCCAGCTGGCTGTATTGGAAGAAGCTGACAAACTGGGCGGCGACAAAGATCAGCGCGATATAGCTTCCCATCGTGCTCATATTCGTCTCCAGCTGCCTGGCGACATCCTTTTCTCCCCGGTATTGGCCCGCCATCCGTCCGTAGACGACCGATGGCAGGAAAAAGACCAGCGCGAGCAGCACGACCAGCCCCTCCATCAGCGGTGCACCGTCCGTCAGGCTGCCGGTGTCGGGATTGCGCAGCCAGGATCCCCGTGGGAGGGCGGCGGCCACAAGCAGCAGCAACAGGAGCAGCAGCACGCCGGTGGCGGCCTTGAGGGCTTTGGACTCCCGGGGAGAGAGCGCACTCAGGCGCTCCTCCTGTGCGGCCGGCTGTTCCGCCGCTTTCGGATCCGTTTGGCCCGATGCGCCTGCCGAAAACGTGCCGAGCCGCGGCTCTACGATTTTGTCCGTCACCCAGGTGCCGATCGCCACGATCACCACGGTGGAGGCGATCATGAAGTACCAGTTGGAAGTGGGTTGCACGACATAGCCGGCGTCCACCATCTGGGCCGCTTCGGTGCTGATCCCGGCGAGCAGCGGGTCGAGCGCACCGATGAGCAGGTTGGCCGAAAATCCACCGGATACGCCCGCAAAGGTGGCCGCGAGCCCCGCCAGCGGGTGCCGGCCGTAGGCCAGAAAGACCAGCGCCCCCACCGGAATGAGGACGACATACCCGATATCCGTGGCGATATTGGACATCACCCCGAGGAACACGAGAGCGGGCGTGACGAGCCGGCGCGGTGTGACCCGCACCAGCTTTTTGAGCAGGGCGGCCAGATAGCCGCTGCCCTCCGCGCAGCCGACTCCGAGCATAACGACCAGCACCACCCCGAGCGGGGCAAACCCGGTAAAATTGCTGACCAGATGCGTCAGCATATAGACGGCGCCCTCACGGCTGAGCAGCGACACCGCCGTGACTGTATGCTCCTCCAGCGCCAGGGTCTCGGGGTTGATCCACTCGCCCGTGGCGGATACCCCGAGCGCCGCGCACAGCGCCGAGAGCAACATCAACAGCAGCGTCAGCAGGGCAAACAGGGTGATGGGATGGGGCAGACGGTTTCCAACCCGCTCGACGACGCCGAGCGCCCGCTGAAACCGGGATCCTCTCTTCTTTGCTTTTTCCATAGGCAGCCCCCGTGTTTTTCAAATTTCCTCCTATAGTGTCCCAGGTTTTGAAGGAAAATCGGGGGATTCCCAAAAATATTGCAAAAAGATCGCTGACAATCCTGTCAGCGATCTTTTTGATGTACCCACTGTTCCAGCACGGCCAGGTCTTCCGGATAGGTCAGCTTGTACGCGCGCCGGTCCCCGGGGACGAGCTGGATCGGAACCTCCGGCAGATAGCGGCGCACCACGCCGCAGTCATCGGTGGCGGCAAAGGCGGGGTCGCGTGCAGCGCGTTCGTATGCCCGTTCCAATACCGGGAGATGAAACCCCTGCGGCGTCTGAACCTGCCACAGCCGGCTGCGCGGCGGAACGGCACACAGCCGGCCGGCCTCGTCCGCCGCGGCAATCGTATCCGATACGGGAACCGCCGCCGTGGCGGCCGGTGACGATTGCAGGGCGTCGATCACCCGCCGAATGCTCCCGTCACTCACCAGCGGCCGTGCCGCGTCGTGAAGCAGCAAGTTGACAGGGCCTTTGCCTTTACAGATATTCCGGCAGGCCTCTATGGCACAACGGGTGGAATCCCGCCGCTCCCTGCCTCCGGCAAGGACAAGGGCTACCTTTTTGTAACCGGCGGCCACCGCCTGCTCCCGCACCGTTTCCACACAATCGGGAGGCATCACCAGCAGAATCGCCTCCACGGCGGAACACTTCTCGAAGGCCTCGACCGACCACTGCCAGACCGCTTTGCCGCCCAGCGGTAAAAACTGTTTGGGGGTCTCTGATGTAAAGCGAGTCCCCTTGCCTCCTGCGAGTACCGCCGCAACCGTATAGTTTGGCATGGATGCCCCTCCTCGCCTCTTCTTTTCCTCGATTGTACCAGACCGGCCGGCGGCTGTCAATTCTTTTGCCCGCCGCCGCATAGTGGCCCGGCCTTAGCGCCACACTACATACAGGCCTGTGGAAAGGGGGAACAGCCGTGCCACAGCGAAACCGAAAAATTCCGCTTTCCGGATCACTGTCAAAGTCCATGGACGAGCATACACTGGAAAAGGGACAGCCTGTTTTTTGGAAAAACAGAACGGCGTCCTGTCTAAACACCAATCCGGTGGGGAAAGATAGAGACAGAGAGTACAAAAGAGTTCGGACAGCTCGCCGGCCCCACCGGCGGGCGGCTCCGGCGCCTGGCGCTTCCCTGTCGGGACGGCGCCGCGACACAAGGGAAAGGAATGGGTCGAAACACATCATGAACGTGCGCAGAGGCGACATCTATTACGCGGATCTGAGCCCGGTGGTGGGCTCGGAGCAGGGCGGTGTCCGCCCGGTGCTGATCGTCCAAAACGACGTCGGCAATCGGTTCAGCCCGACGGTCATCGCCGCCGCGATCACCAGCCAGAAGGACAAGGCCAAGCTGCCGACGCACATCCAGCTGCACTCGACCGGCAGCGGGCTGGCGCGGGATTCCATCGTACTGCTCGAGCAGATCCGGACGCTGGACAAGAAACGGCTGAAGGAACACATGGGGAGGCTGGACGCGGGCTCGATGCAGCGCGTGGACGAGGCGCTGCAAATCAGTTTCGGGCTGAGCACAGGGAACCCGGCCGACCGGCAGCGGGCTACATAACCGTAGCCCGCGAAACATCCGCACCAAGCGAGCCGGCGTTGAACCCGTGAGTGGGACTGTAAAAGGCGGGCTCTGTGGATTTTCCACAGAGCCCGCCTTTTATTTTACTTTACCTGTCCGGAGTCCGGCCGCATTTTGGAAAACAGCGCGTACACATTTTGCTCGGTCTGTCGCAGCAGCTCGTCCACCCCACAGCCGCGCACCGCTGCAATCTGTTCCGCGGTGCGCGCGATCATCCACGACTCGCACCGCTGTCCCCGGTAGGGTACCGGCGCCATGTAGGGCGCGTCGGTCTCGAGCAGCAGCCGGTCGGCCGGTACCGCAGCGGCCACTTCCAGCGGCTTGCGCGCGTTTTTGAAGGTGGCCGCGCCCCCGAGCCCGATATAGAGCCCGAGCTTGACGACTTCCCGCATCATCTCGACGCTGCCGGAGAAACAGTGCACCACCCCTTTGGGGCGAAACTCCCGCAGCAGGGCGAGCATGTCCTCGTGCGACTCCCGGTCGTGCAGGATCACCGGCGCGTCCAGTTCCACCGCGAGCGTAAGCTGTGCGCGCAGCCAGTCCCGCTGTGTCTCACGCGGGGTCGTGTCGTAATGGTAATCGAGTCCGATCTCGCCGATGGCAACCGCTTTCGGATGGGTGTACAGCTGTCTGAGCGTTTCCAGATCCTGCGGCTGCGCGTCCGGCAGCTCGGAGGGATGGATCCCCACGGCCGCATACAGGAATGGATAGCGCTCGGCCAGCTGCAGCGACACGCGGGCGGAGGACACGTTGGAAGCGCAGTTGAGCACCCCGCACACGCCGCGGTCGGGCAGGGAGGAGAGCAGCGTATCCCGGTCGTTCTCAAAGGCCTGGTCGTCGTAATGCGCGTGGCTGTCAAAAATCCGGGCGGTTGACAAAGCGGTTTCCCCCTTTTAAAGCGGCCCTCCCGCTGTTCGGGAGGGCCGTACTGCGTTGGATCTGGTATTTATCGCACCTTGCTGCCGGGGGCGACGCCGTCCACAAACAGCACCCTGGCCTTGTCCCCGTCGTCCGCGGCGAGGATCATGCCCTCGCTCTCCACCCCGCAGAGGACTGCGGGCTTTAAGTTCGCCACCACGACGACCGAGTGGCCGACCAGGTCTTCGGGCGCATACCACTGCCGGATGCCGGAGCACACGGTGCGCGCCCGCCCGCTGCCGTCGTCCAGCGTGAGGCGAAGCAGCTTTTTCGACTTCTTCACCGGCTCGCAGGCGGTGATCTTCGCCACCCGCAGGTCGGTTTTTGCAAAGTCGTCGATCGTGATCTGCGGGAGGAAGGCGACGTTTT
>DXWE01000061.1 GCA_019417045.1 Oscillospiraceae bacterium | reverse complement strand
GGGGTGCTGCGCGCGATGCACCGGCACGGGGACGACGCCTCCCTGCGCGCGCTGATCGCCCACATCCGGGAAAGGGTGCCGGGGATCGTGCTGCGCACCACCGTGATGACCGGGTTCCCCGGGGAGGACGAGGCGGCGTTTGAGGAGCTGTGCGCTTTCGTGCGGGACATGAAGTTCGAGCGGCTGGGCTGTTTTGCCTATTCCGCGGAGGAGGGCACCCCGGCGGCCAAGCTGCCGCACCAGGTGCCGCAGAAGGTGAAAGAGCGCCGCCGCGACATCGTGATGGAGACGCAGGCGGCGGTGGCGCGGGAGGCCGCCGAGGCGCTTGTCGGCCGCACGGTGGAGGTGCTGGTCGAGAGCTACGACCGGTACGCCGAGAGCTGGTTCGGCCGCACCGCGGGCGATGCGCCGGATATCGACTGCAAGGTGTTTTTTACCGCCCCACCCCAGGGGGGGGGTAATTCCGTGCACCCGGGAGATTTTCTGTCGGTTCAGATCACGGAAGCGCTCGACTGGGACGTGCTCGGGGAGGTGGTGCCTGGATGAATACCCCCAATCGGCTCACCCTGGCGCGCATGATCCTGTCGCCCGTATTTTTGGTGTTGTTTTTGTGGGAGTTCCCCTTCCACACGCTGCTGTCAGGGGTGGTGTTCGGCGCCGCCGCGCTGACGGATCTGTTCGACGGGAGATTGGCTCGTAAATACGGCCAGATCACGAGCCTTGGCAAATTCCTCGACCCGATCGCGGACAAAATGCTGACCACGGCGGCATTCCTCGCGTTTGTCGCATGCGATCAGATGAACGTGTGGGCGCTGTTCCTCATTCTCACCCGTGAATTTGTAGTCACCTCCGTTCGCCTGGTGGCAGCGGAAGGCGGCAAGGTGGTTGCGGCGAATATCTGGGGCAAGATCAAGACGGTGATGCAGTTCATCGCGATCCTCTACCTGCTCGTCGCGCTCGAATTCGCCAGCTGGCAGGACACGGTGCTGCAAAGCGCGGCGCTGCCGGAAGCGGTGTTTACGGTGCCGCTCGTGGTCGGGCAGGTGCTGCTGTGGATCGCGGCCGTGATGACGGCAGTGTCCGGGGTCACGTATTTTTGGGATAACCGGCGGTTTTTCCTGCCCAAGTCTGCGAAGAACCGGTAACAGGGCGGAAAATCCGTGCAATCAGGAAGAGGAGGGCGCGCTATGGAGCGGCGGGACAAGCTGAACTATTATCTCGATATTGCGGAGGCGGTTGCGGAGCGGGGCACCTGCCTGCGCCGGCAGTACGGCGCGGTGATCGTCAACCACGACGAGATCATCTCGACCGGCTATGCGGGCGCGCCGCGGGGCCGCAAGAACTGTACGGATCTCGGCTATTGCATCCGCACGCAGATGAACATCCCGCGCGGGGAGCGGTATGAGCTGTGCCGCAGCGTGCATGCCGAGATGAATGCGATCATTTCCGCCTCCCGGGAGAAGATGCTCGGGGCCACGCTGTTTCTCGTCGGGGTGGAGGCGGACGGCACCTATGTGAAAAACGGCAGCTGCTGCTCGATGTGCAAGCGGGTGGTGATCAACGCGGGCATCGAGCGGGTGGTCATCCGCGACACGAAAGATGAGTACCGGATCATCCCGGTGAGCACCTGGGTGGAGGAGGATGAATCTATCCTCGGGGAGCGGGGGTATTGAGGCCTGTACTTCCAAATTCCGGTTGACATTTCTGTCCCTTTCGCATACAATGTCTACAGGAAATGCGTTTACCGGGAGAAGTACCCGCATCCCCGCCCTGTCAGAGAGAACCGCCATCGGCTGCGAGCGGTTTCAGCGGCGGCGCGGCGAAATGCACCCGTCAGCACGCAGGGGGAACGGCCCGGCATCGCGCGGTGGCGCGGCGGATCCGGGAAAGGCGGCTGTTGGCCATGCCGGAGCGGCAGGCCGTGGCGGCGCCCAGTATCCCAGTATCCCTGTGCGGCCGCCCCCGTTACCGGGCAGAGGGATGGTACAGCCGTCTCCGAGAGAAAAAACAGGAGTGGAACCGCGAGAGATCGCCTCCGTTGCGCCAGCGGCGCGGCGGGGGATTTTTGTTTTCAGGGAGGGGTTTTCAGAGCATGTTCCGGCAATGGAGAGAGGATATCGCCACCGTGATGGAGCGGGACGCGGCCGCGCGGTCGAAACCGGAGATCGCGCTGCTGTATAACGGGCTGAAAGCGGTGCGCTCCCACCGCCGTGCCCAGTGGCTGCTCCGGCACGGGCACAAATTCCTGGCGCGCTGGGTCTCGCAGCGGTGCGTGCGGCGCACCGGCATTGAGATCCATCCGGGCGCCACGATCGGCAAAGGGCTGTTCATCGACCATGGCACCGGCGTCGTGATCGGCGAGACCACCGTGATCGGCGACAACTGCACGATCTACCAGGGGGTAACGCTCGGCGGGACGGGGAAGGATAAGGGCAAACGGCACCCGACGCTCGGCAACAACGTGATGGTCGGCGCGGGCGCAAAGGTGCTCGGGCCCATTCACATCGGGGACAATGTGCGCATCGCGGCGGGCGCCGTGGTGCTGCACGACATCCCGGCCGACTGCACCGCGGTGGGGGTACCCGCCCGGGTGGTGCGGCGCAACGGCGAGCGGGTGTGCGAGGAACTCGACCAGGTGCACATCCCCGACCCGATCTCGCAGGAGCTGTGCCGGCTGGAGTCGCGGATTTTCCAGCTGGAGAAGCAGCTGCACGCGCAGGAGGCCGCGGCGGTGTACCGGGAACCGGATCCGCAGGAGGAATCCGGGGACTGACCGGCCATGAAAATGGGCCGCAGGATGGGACAATACAGTGCCCGGCAGGGCAGGAGGAGTATGAGATGAAGATTTTTAACACGCTCACCCGTCAGAAAGAGGAGCTGGTGCCGATCGAACCGGGCAAGCTGCGCGTCTATGCCTGCGGCCCGACGGTGTACAGCTTTATCCACATTGGCAACGCGCGCATGCTGTGTGTGTTTGACGTGCTGCGCCGATATCTCGAGTGGCGCGGCTGGGAGGTGCGGTTTGTCCAGAATTTCACGGACATCGATGACAAGATCATCCGCCGCGCCAACGAGGAGGGCGTGTCCTATGACGTCATCTCCGAGCGGTATATCGCGGAATACTGGACGGACGCGAAGGGGCTGAACGTGCGCCCGGCGACCGTGCACCCCCGCGCGACCGAGAACATGGACGAGATCCTCTCGATCATCGGGACGCTGGTGGACAAGGGCTATGCCTACGTGGCCGACACGGGGGACGTGTATTTCCGCCCGGGCAGGTTTGCGGGCTACGGCAAGCTGTCCCACCAGCCGCTCGAAGACCTGGAGGTATCTCGGGAACACGATCGACCTCCACTGCGGCGGGCAGGATTTGATCTTCCCGCACCATGAAAACGAGATCGCCCAGAGCGAGTGCTGCAACGGGGTGCCGTTTGCCCACTACTGGATGCACAACGGCCATGTGAACGTGGACAATCAGAAGATGTCCAAATCGCTCGGCAACTTTTTCAACGTGCGGGACGTGGCGGAGAAATTCGGATATGAGCCGATCCGCTTTTTCCTCATCTCGTCCTCCTACCGCAACCCGCTGAATTACACGGCGGACAGCCTGACCGCCGCGCAGGGCGCGCTCGAGCGGCTGTACAACTGCCGCGAGGGGCTGAAGTTTGCGCTGCAAAACGCGCCGGACGGAGAGGCGGATCCCGCGTTTTCCGAAAAGCTCGTCGGGCACCGCCGGAAATTCATCGACGCGATGGAGGACGACCTGAACACCGCGGACGCGATCGCCGCGCTGTTCGAGCTGGTGCGCGACTGTAACCTGCAACTCGCGGCGCAGCCCGCACCGTCCCAGGAGACGCTCAACGAGGGACTCTCGGCACTCGAGGAGCTGTGCGGGGTGCTCGGGCTGCTCTACAGCCGGGAGGAGGCCTCGCTCGACCGCGAGGTAGAGGAGCTGATCGCGGCCCGCACAAAGGCCCGGCAGGAGAAAAACTGGGCAGAGGCCGACCGGATCCGCGACCAGCTCAGGGAGATGCACATCGTGCTCGAGGACACGCCGCAGGGCGTGAAATGGCACCGGGCATAAATCGGGGAACAGGAAGTGGCGGGCGGGCCCGGCAGGGCCCGCCCTTTCCTAAAAAGGAGGGCGACAGGATGTCGCGATTTGCAAGGACGTGGGTGTTTGGAGCGCTCACAGCCGGCGTGCTCTGGCTCTCGGCCTGGTTACAGGCGGCGATACATAGCGAGGCCGGCCCGGAGGCGGGGTTCCACCGCGCGGTGACGGCGCTGCTGCTGCTCGCCTTCTGCCTGCTCGGGGTGGGGGTGTATCTGCGCATGACCGCCGCCCGGCGGCAGCCGGCGCTGCGGCGGGAGGCGTGGTTCGGCGTCGCCACGGGCGGCGTTTTGCTGTGTGTGATGCTGGTGTGCTTTGTGATGTACGGCAACCTGCCGGACACCTTCCCGGAGGAGGGATACACCGCCTCCAATCTGCTGCTCATCCTGCTTGCGCTGCTGCCGGCGCCGTTTGTGCTGCGCACCGATCTGCTCGCGCTGCCGGCAGGGGAGGAACCGCGCGCCCGGCAGATCGCCATGCGATGTGCCGGCGTGCTGCTGACGATCGCCTATCTCGTGATCCTCGCCGCCGTCGGGTTCCGCCTGCTGACCTATACGGCACCCGCGGAGCTGTCATGAGCGGGGCGGATTTTCGCTGCGCCGACTGCCCCCGGCGGTGTGGCGCTTGGCGGACCCCGGAGGGCGGCGGGGGGCAGTGCGGCATGGGCTCGCTACCCGTGCTCGCGCGCGCCGGGCTGCACCGGGGAGAGGAGCCGTGCATCAGCGGGACAAACGGGTCGGGTACCGTGTTTTTCAGCGGGTGTCCCCTGCGGTGCGTGTTCTGCCAGAACCGGGAGATCAGCCTGCTGCGGTTTGGCAAAACCGTGCCCGTCTCCCGGCTGCGGGAGATCTTTGAGGAACTGGCCGCGCAGGGCGCGCACAACATCAATCTCGTCAACCCCACCCATTTCACCGGCGCGATCCTCGAGGCGCTGGATGACCCGCTGCCCGTGCCGGTGGTGTACAACACCGGCGGCTACGACCGGGTAGAGACCCTCCGCCGGCTGGAGGGAAAGGTGCAGATCTACCTGCCGGACATGAAATACTGCCTGCCCGGCCCGGCGGAGAGATATTCCGGCGCGCGTGACTACCCCGAGATTGCCGCCGCAGCGATCCGGGAGATGGTGCGGCAGACCGGGCCGTACCGGCTGGACAAAGACGGGATGCTCACGCGCGGGGTGCTCATCCGGCACCTGGTGTTGCCCGGCAACCTCGAGAACAGCCGCCGGGTGATCGACTGGGTGGCGAATACCTTCAAAAAGGGCGAGGTGCTGTTCAGCCTGATGAGCCAGTACACCCCCTGCGGCGATCTGTCCGCTTTCCTGGAGATCAACCGGCCGCTGACCCCGCTCGAGGAAAAGGTGATCGAACGATACCTGTTCCGGTCGGGCATGGAGGACGGGTATGTGCAGGATCGGGAGGCGTCGGGAAGCGCGTGGATTCCGGCGTTCGATCTGAGCGGGATATGACGAAAGACCCCCTCCCTGTCGGGAGGGGGCTTTTGCTCGCGTGGGTATACTCATCCGAGTACGTAAACTACTTTGGAACCACGGGAAGAGGCTAATTGCTTAGCACCCGCAACCACAGCCGCAGCCGCTGTTCTGATTGTCACAGCCGCAGTCGTCATCGATCAACAACAGAACGATGATGATGAAGAGAATCCAAGTGCAATCATTGCCGCCGAAGAGATTTCTCAGACACATATCTTGTCGCCTCCTTTCGTGCTTTCATTCCATGATATGTGGGGGACACGAGAGTGGTGACAAAAGGATTTTTCAAAAATTTTATTCGGGCGGGGTTGACAAACCGCCGGGAAACGGATATCCTTATAGAGGAATTGAATAGCGCCCGGTAGGTAAGGCTACCACAGGGATACGGCTTTTTCAAAAGCCAGGATTGCTGCCGCAGAGTAGTGGAGACACTATGAGAGGGTTAACAGGACCTGTCGAAACCAAGGCATGTCCTAACGCAATTTCAACGGTGACGGGAGTCATCGCGCCCTGCGAAGCTAAAGCTTGAACGGTGGAGTGTCCCGGCTGAAAAGGGCCGGGATTCCAAAGAACTGTGTGAGTCTCCCGCCGCTGCAAGCGCGCCGGGGGGCTTATTTATTTTCAAGGGAGGGATCGCCGATGGATGTGACGGAAAAGGACGAGTGCCTGCAGCGCGTGCAGGAGTACCTGAAGGAACGACGATTTGCACAACTGAAAGCCCTGTGCGCGGACATGAACCCGGTGGACATCGGCGTCATCCTGGACGAGCTGGACCCGGACGAGATGCTGCTTCTGTTCCGGCTGCTCCCCAAGGAGCTCGCGGCCGACGTGTTCGTCAACATCGACGGCGACACCCGGGAATCCCTGATCCAGGCGTTCAGCGACCGGGAGCTGAAGGAGGTACTCGACGACCTCTTTCTGGACGACGCGGTCGACATGATCGAGGAGATGCCCGCAAACGTGGTCAAGCGGGTGCTCAAATACACCTCCCCGGACATGCGGGCGATGATCAACGAGGTGCTCAAATACCCGAAGGACAGCGCCGGCAGCCTGATGACCATCGAGTTCGTCGACCTGAAAAAGGATATGACGGTCGAGCAGGCGTTTGCCCATATCCGCAAGACCGGCGTCGACAAGGAGACCATCTACACCTGTTATGTGATCGATCCCAACCGCAAGCTGCTCGGGCTGGTGACGGTCAAGGACCTGCTGCTCTCGTCCTACGACACGGTGGTCGGGGACATCATGGAGACCAACGTCATCTATGTGGACACGCTGGAGGACCGGGAGGTCGTGGCGAACACCTTCCAGAAATACGATCTGATGGCCCTGCCGGTGGTGGATAAGGAGCGCCGACTGGTCGGGATCATCACGTTTGACGACGCGATGGACGTGCTGCAGGAGGAGACCACCGAGGACATCGAGGCGATGGCCGGTATCACCCCGACCGACAAGCCGTATATGAAGACCGGCGTGTTTGAGACCTGGAAAAAGCGGATCCCGTGGCTGCTGATCCTGATGATCTCCGCCACCTTCACCGGTATGATTATCAGCGGGTTCGAGGAGAAGCTCGCCGCGATGGTGGTGCTGACCGCGTTTATCCCGATGCTGATGGACACGGGCGGCAACTCGGGCAGCCAGGCCTCGGTGACGATCATCCGCGGGCTGTCGCTCGGGGAGGTGGAGATGCGGGACATCTTCCGCATCATCTGGAAGGAGATCCGGGTGGCGGTACTGTGCGGCGTGACGCTCGCGGCGGCCAATTTTGTCAAGATGATGCTGATCGACAACTGGCTGCTGCACAACCCGGCCGTGACACCGATGGTGGCGCTGGTCGTGTGCCTCACCCTGATCGCCACCGTGTTTTTTGCGAAGCTCATCGGCTGCACCCTGCCGATCTTCGCCAAACGGATCGGGTTTGACCCGGCGGTGATGGCGAGCCCCTTTATCACGACGATTGTGGACGCCATCTCGCTCGGGGTGTACTTCAGTATCGCGTCGTTGCTGCTGCATCTGTGAAACGGGGAGACAGGGGGAGGAGACCATGATCGTGTATCGGGCCGTGGACCCCTCGTTTTTCCCGCAGTATGACCAGATCCCGATGGTGGTGCATGTCGACCGGGAGTTTCGGCTGGAGAGACGGCTGGACGGCACGGGATGGGAATTGCGGGAAGAGGCGGTGCCGCCGTATGACAAGGATCTCGGGAGCTATGAGCGGGCGACCGCATATGCTTCGCAGTTCGACATCTCCCACTGGGGATTTGTGATGGCGTTTGACGGCGACCGGCCGGTGGGCGGCTGTACGCTTGTCTGCCGCACTCCGGGGGTGGACATGCTCGAGGGCCGGGATGACCTGTGCGTGCTGTGGGACCTGCGGGTGGCGGACGGGTACCGCCGGCAGGGGATCGGGCAAGCGCTGTTCGACCGGGGGATTGCGTGGGCACAGGCGCGCCGGCTGCGGTGGATGAAGATCGAGTCCCAGCACAACAACGTGCCCGCCGGCCGATTCTATCAAAAGCAGGGTGCGGTGCTCTGCGAGGTGAACGAACACGCCTATACCGGCTCGCCGGAGCTGGAGAGGGAGCTCCAGCTGATCTGGTACCGGGAGCTGTAGCGTCACGCGGCCCGCAGCCGCCGCAGCCGGATCCACAGCAGCCCCAGCAGCCCGAGCAGGATCACCAGCGGCGGCCACAGGTTGCCAAGATAAAAACCGCCGTCCTGCATCAGGGCATAGCCCCAGGTTGCGGGAAACAGCTTGCCGGTCAGCCGCAGCGGAGCAGGGAGCAGTGATGCGGGGAACAGGATCCCGGAGAGCAGCAGGGAGGGCAGGAACACCAGCTGGGAGACCATGGTGAGCTTGGACTGGTTCCTCACCGAGAGCCCCAGCACGCTCCCGACGCCGATCGAGACCAGAATCGTGAGCCCGAGCGCGCCGGCATATGCCGGCGCGCTCTTTGGCATTGCCGCACCGAACAGGAGGGGCGCGACGACATACAGAATGGCCGACAACAGCAGCAGGTGCAGCAGGGTGGACAGCGCGGTGGAGACCAGCCCGAGACACAGCGGCGCCCCGCCTGCGCGGTATGCCTTGCGAATGTCGCTGCCGTAGCTCTCCGCCAGGGAGGGCCTGTCTCTTATACACATCTGACGC
>DXWE01000060.1:7825-8763 GCA_019417045.1 Oscillospiraceae bacterium | reverse complement strand
AGCCCGCCCTGCCCGCCGCAGCCGCGGCATCCGGTCGCCGCCTGCCGGGGGCAGTTGCGGGTGAGCATGAGCGGCTGCCGGCCGTATACCAGCGCACCGGCCGGCAGCGGCGCGTGCGGCGGCATCTGGGAAAAGGCGAGCTCCATCGACCAGGTTGCGGCCACGGCGCCGGCAGCAGCGAGCGCTTCGAGCGCCTCCCGGTTGGCCGCGTTCGCCCCAAACCCGCACACCGGCTGCAACCCGGCTTCCGCCGCGAGTTCCAGTGCGTCCGCCGTGTGACACAGCGCGAGCCGTACCCCTCTCTGCACAGCCGCCTGCAACCGCTGCCGGACCTCCCGCTCCTGTCCGAACAGCGCGCGGGGCAGCTCCACCCCGAACTCCCGCCCGGCGGACAGGAGATCCCCGGGAGCGCTCGAGCAGAGGGGGAGAAACACTGTCTCCACCTGCTCTGCCAGTTCAGGGGACCACTGCCCGGGATCCCGCAGCCGGGCCCACAGGGGGACCGGCCGTTCCTCCGGCCGGACGGCAGCACGGACATCCGACAGGCCCGCCGCCGGATTCCCCGACTTTGCCACCGAACCCGGTCGCATCGCGGGGAGGGCGGCTGCCCGGCCAGCCGCCGGTTTCTCCGGCTTTGCCGCCGGATCCGATCCCGCCGTCCTAAGGGCGGCCGCCCGGTCAAACGGGACCGGCCGCACCGCCGCCCGCTGCTCCCACAGCGCGGCGAGCGCCTGCCGCCGGCAGGCGTTGAGCGCCGCGGCCGGCGCGGTCACACCCGGTTCCACGTCGCACGAGAGGCTGTGCACGGCAAACGGCGTGCCGCCCGTCTTTTGCAGCTGTGCCCGCACGCGCTCTTCCGTCAGCCCGCCGGACACGGCGATGGCGGGTGGGTCCCCGCAGGCCTCCGCTGCGTGACCGTCTCGGACTCGGACGGACAC
>DXWE01000060.1:0-7815 GCA_019417045.1 Oscillospiraceae bacterium | reverse complement strand
GTAAACGACAGGAAGACCGGCACCCGGGCGGTGTCCCGCCGATACAACTGCTGTAGCCGGCGGATCGCCGCCGGCGCCGCATCCACATCCTCCTTGCGGCGCACGCCGAACATGGCCGCGCCGCGGCGGGCGGTATAATACCCGTCCGTGAATCCGGAGCGGGAGAACACAGCCTGCAGATCCCGCAGCAGCGCCGGATCCACCGGGAGTCCCCGGGCGGCGCGGCTGTATACCGCGCACGCGGCCGCCACATATTCCGGCCGCTTCATCCGCCCCTCGATCTTGAGCGAACACACCCCGAGGGAGCGCAGTTCGTCCACATGCGCGGCGAGGGAGAGGTCCTTCAGGCTCAGCGCGGCGCTGTCTGCGGCCCGGGCAACCGATCCTGCCGGGGTAAACGGCAGCCGGCAGGGCTGCGCGCACAATCCCCGGTTGCCGCTGCGGCCGCCGAGCATGGCGGAGAAGTAGCATTGCCCGGAGACGCACATGCACAGTGCGCCATGCGCGAACACCTCCAGCTCGCACCCCTGCCCTGCGCAGGCGGCGATCTCCTCCCGCGACAGCTCCCGCGCGAGTACCACCCGGGAAAACCCGAGCCGGGCGAGCGCCCGCACCCCGGCGGGGGTGTGGCAGGAGAGCTGGGTGGAGGCGTGCAGCGGCATGTCGGGCGCCGCCCGGCGGATCGCCCGGGCGAGCCCCAGATCCTGTACGATCAGCGCGTCCGCCCCCGCCTCGCAGGCGAGCGCGGCCGTGTCGAGCGCCTGCGGGAGTTCCTCCTCCCGCACAAGGGTGTTGAGCGTCACATGCACCTTCACCCCATAGGCATGACAAACAGACACCGCCTCCCGGAAGGCCGTGTCTGTAAAGGCTGTCGTATGCTGCCGCGCGTGGAATTTGCCGACTCCGAGATACACCGCGTCCGCGCCCGTGCGCAGCGCGGCGGTCAACATGTCCGGGGAGCCGACCGGCGCGAGGATCTCGAGCGGCCGTCGGCTCCCGGCGCGATCAGTGGTTGCCGCGGCCACGGGCATCCTGCAACTCACGGCGCAGCCGTTCCGCCTCGCGGCGGGCGTTGTCCGCCTCTGCGCGGGCGCGGGCGTTGTCGTCGAGATATCCCTTCATCTGGGCGCGCAGATTGTCCGCCGCGTCGTTTGCCTTCTGGGCCATGTCGGCGTTGTTGAGCGCGACCAGCACCGCCGCCATGGTGGTGGAGACGCGCGGATTCTCGAGCAGCTCACGCATGGCCCTGTCAACCTGTGCGCCGAGCTCCTGCATATACCCTGCGTTTTCGTCGGAGGTCACGACATAGTCCGAACCGGCGATGTGTAATGTCACTCTGTTGGTTGCCATACTGCTCCACTCCTTTATGAAATCTCCTGGACTGATCGAAGACCGATCGAAAATCTTTCTGTCCCGTACGTCAGCGGAACCCATGCGCCTGTAAGAACTCTCCCACCGTCCGGTCCTCCCGCCGGGCGAGTGCCCGCAGGTCGAGATACAGCCGGTGATCGGTGTCCCGAATGGCCATCACCGTCGGGATCCCATTGGGAAACTGGGTGTGCAGCCGCTGTGCAATGGACGAGAGATCCGCCGGCAGCGGCAGGGGCGGCCGCCCGCCCGCACTGCGTCGATAGGTGAACCCACCGAGCGCGAAGAAGGCGTCCAGATCCCCCTCCTGGCCGGTGCGCTTGCGCAGGGCCGCGCCCCGCTCGGCCAGCTTTTTGTGCCCGGTGTTCAGCCGTGTGATGACCCCGTCGGGATACACTGCGCGCAACCGGGCGAAATAGGCGTCCAGCTGCTTTTGCAGCGCCGGTTCAAAAACAGGCTTCGTCGCTTCACCGGACTGCGGCGGGGGGCCCGACGGAGAGCGGTCCGGTTGAGCGGCAGGCAGCAAGGCGGCTTCCGGCGGCACTGCCGGGCATTCCTCCTCCGCCGGGACCGTGGCCCCTTCTTCCCCCATGTCCGCCACAGGTGCGGGGGAGGGGACTACGGCAATGGCATCCTCTTCCAAAACCTCCCCCTCCGGGACCTTCTCCCCGGTGGCGGTCGCCGTTGGCGCCGCAGGAGAGCCTACCAAAGCTCCCGCAGCGGGTTTCCCCGCAGGCATCGCAGAAGACCTCTCAGAAGACGCCTCCTGCGGGGCTTCTGAAGGCACGGTCGACGGGCCGTCCATCGGCGCCGGATCCTCTCCGGTGCGCGGCGGTTTTGCCGGCAGCCGGTCAGGCCGGGGAGAGGCTTGTGGCCGGCCGGTGACCGGCCTGTCCGGTGGCTTTTTGCGATTGAATAGACGGTCGAGCAACCCCATGACACATCTCTCCTCCGACAAAATCTGTAATCCACTCGTATTATACAATATGTATTGACAAATATCTACCCCTTTTTCCAAAAAAACCCGAGAAAATTTTTGGAAACGAAGAGGAGAAAAGGCGCAGGATGAAAAGCCGTACGGGAGAAGTGCCCGACGGGGAGAAATGGTTACAGATTTGAGAGAATCGGAGGGAAAACTGGACTTTTGGGAGAAGATGTGCTACAATAAATCGTCTATTTGGGTCCGGCCCCACACGGTGGGGGCCGGTGTGTGCAAGGAGGAAGCCGCATGGAGCGTGTGTCCGCTGCCGTGGTGAGCTACAATAGCATACCGAAGATCGAAGGGGTCCTGCACAGCCTGTTTGCTCATCAGGGAGCGTACGAGCTGCAGGTCTATGTGGTGGACAACGCTTCGCAGGACGGGACGGCCGACTGGGTGCGGGAGAAGTTCCCGCAGGTGCGGGTGGTCCCGCTGCCGGAGAACCGCGGCTTTGGTGTGGGCCACAATGCGGTATTGCCGCTGCTCGATTCGGACTACCATCTGATCGTCAATCCGGACATCACCTTTGACACCGACGTGTTGACCCCGCTGTGCGCGTATCTGCGGGAACACCCGGATGTGGTGATGGTGACGCCGCAGATCTACAACCCCGACGGCACGGTGCAGCCGGTGCCGCGCCGCACCCCGAAATACCGGTATATGGCGGCGGGAAAGCTGGAGAGATTCGGCGGGCTCTTTCGCCGGTGGCGTGCACAGTACACGTACAGTGACCGGGAGGTGACGCAGCCGACCGATATCACCTTCTGCACCGGCTGCTTCATGCTGATCCGCACACAGGTGCTGCGGCAGCTGCAGGGGTTTGACGATCGCTTTTTCATGTACTGCGAGGATGCGGATCTCACCCGCCGGGCGCTGGGGCTCGGCCGGGTTGTGTGGCTCCCGTCGGTGGGGGTGACCCACGAATGGGAGCGGGGGAGCAGCAAAAATGGAAAGCTCTTCCGGATTCATGTGTCATCGATGAGGAAATACTTTAAAAAATGGCGTCATGTAAAGGACGGCCTGAGATGAAAGGGCGCGCGGGAATGAGGCGGTCGGTCGCCATGGCGTCGTACAACGGCGCCCGGTATATAGAAGAACAGCTGCAATCGGTGCTGTCCCAGCTCGGGGAACAGGATGAGGTGGTCGTGTCGGACGACGGGTCGACCGACGGGACGCGCCAGTTGCTCGAGACGCTCGCCGGGCGGGACAGCCGGGTGCGGGTGCTCGACGGCCCGCGTGCGGGCGTGGTGCGCAATTTTGAAAACGCGCTGGCGGCGGTCACGGGGGAGATCGTATTTTTGTGCGATCAGGACGATGTGTGGCGGCCGGACAAGGTGGAGGCGGTGTGCGCGGCGTTTGAGGATCCGGCGGTATGGCTGGTCATGCACGACGCGCGGGTCACGGACGACACGCTGCGCCCGGTCGCGGATTCGTTTTTTGCGCTGCACGGCAGCCGCGCGGGATATGCGCGCAATCTGTGGCGGAATTCGTACATTGGCTGCTGCATGGCCTTCCGGCGGGAGCTGCTGCAGCTGGCACTGCCGTTTCCCGACGGGATCCCGATGCACGACCAGGGGCTCGGGATGCTGGCGGACCGGCAGGGCGGGGTGCGGCTGCTCGCCCGCCCGCTGATCGACTACCGCCGGCATGCGGGTACGGCGACTACCGACCGGCACGGCTCCCTTTCGAGCATGCTGCGCAACCGCTGGATCCTCTGGCGGGCGCTCGGGCGGCGTTGGCGGGAGACGCGGGGATTGCAGATGGAATCGGATGTATAGGAAAAGTTCAGCGGGAAAGGGACGACAAAACATGGGGAAATTCACATTTTACTGGACGGAGATCGAGGGCGTCTGCGTGATCGAGCCGACGGTGTACGGCGACGAGCGCGGCTATTTCATGGAGACGTATAATGAGGAGGAGTTTGTCAAGGCGGGGATCGCGAACGTCTTTGTGCAGGACAACCACTCCAAATCCCGCAAGGGCGTGCTGCGCGGGCTGCACATGCAGAAGACTTATCAGCAGGCCAAGCTGGTGCGCGTCATCCGCGGGGCGGTCTACGATGTGGCGGTGGACCTGCGGCTGAAGAGCCCCACCTACGGCATGTGGTTCGGGGTCAAGCTGACGGAGGACAACAAAAAGCAGTTCTTTATCCCGAAGGGATTTGCACACGGGTTTGTCGTGTTGTCGGACGAGGCGGAATTCGTGTATAAATGCGATGAGCTGTACCATCCGGAGGACGAGGTGGGCCTGATGTGGAACGATCCGACTGTGGCGGTCGACTGGCCGGTCCCGGAGGGGATGGAGCCGATCCTCTCCGAAAAGGACAGGCATCATCCGAACCTGCCGGAGCTGACGGCGATCCTCAAAGGGGAATGAGCGCAGAGCAGCTGTAAAGGATACGGCGGGGACCCGGTGCACCGGGTCCCCGCCGTCTGTTATATTATGCCCGCCTGTCAGTCCCACTGCCGGGGATTGGCCGCATCCAGCCAGGAGGAAGCTGCCTGCGCGACCTCCTGCAGGGTGCCGCTCTCAAAGGGGGAGCGCAGCCCTGC
The DNA here is from genome assembly GCA_019417045.1 of Oscillospiraceae bacterium. Classification (GTDB taxonomy): domain Bacteria; phylum Bacillota; class Clostridia; order Oscillospirales; family Acutalibacteraceae; genus DXWE01. The sequence continues at coordinate 2,916 of DXWE01000060.1, read as the reverse complement.
GGTGCGCACAAGCCCGTCGAAGGTCTTTGTGCCGGCCTGCTTCACCAGCCGCAGGTACCGTTCCCAGGCGTCCGCCGGGTCACGCTGCATTTGCACCCAGAACTCGAGTGCCACGGTCTGCGCCAGGCAGTAATCGATATAGTAAAACGGCACCTCATAGATGTGCGACTGCCGCTGCCAGCCGTGCCCCTCCCCGTAAAACGGGGATCCGTCCAGCGCCATCCAGGGCATATACTGCCCCATCAGCTCCCGCCAGACCCCGTGACGCTCATCGGGGGTCAGCTCGGGACGCTCGTAAACCACGTGCTGGAAGTGGTCTACGAGGCAGCCGTACGGCAGGAATTTGACGGCGGAGGCCAGATGTCCATAGTAGAATTTCTCGGTGTCCCTGCCGAAGAATCCCGGCGCCCAGCGCCACCCGAAGAACTCCATGGTCATCGAGTGAATCTCGCACGACTCGAGGGTGGGGCTCTGGTTGTCGGAGGGGACGATGTCCCGCGCCATGTAGTCGGCGAACGCGTGCCCCGCCTCGTGGGTGATGACCTCCACATCGCCGGAGGTGCCGTTGAAATTGGCGAAGACAAACGGCGCTTTATAGTCGGGCAGGGAGGTGCAGTACCCGCCGCCGGCCTTGCCCTTTTTACTCAGCACGTCGAGCAGCTCGTTGTCGTAGAGAAAATCGATGAATGCCGCGGTCTCAGGGGAGAGTTCGTGGTACATCGTGCGTCCGTGTGCGAGAATCTCCTCGGGCGACCCCTGCGGCTTCGCGTTGCCCGAGCGGAAGGTGAGCGCGGCATCCGCGAAGGAGAGCGGGTAGGGGCAGCCGGTGCGCTTTGCCTGCTCGCGGTACAGCCGGTCTGCCACCGGGACGATGTGCGTGCGCACCGCCTTGCGAAACTGTTCCACGTCCTCCGGGGTGTAGCTGTTGCGCAGCATGCGGTAATACCCGAGGGTGCGGAAATCCGGATACCCCATCCTGTGCGCCATGGCGGTGCGCAGCGAGACCAGCCGGTCATACAGGGCGTCCAGCTCGTCGGCGTTCTCCTGGAAAAAAGCGGATTCCGCGGCCCAGGCTGCCCGGCGCACGCCGTCGTCCGGCGATTGCTTGTAAGGGGTGAGCTGGGAAAGGGTCAGGGTTTTGCCGTCAAACGGGATCTGCGCGGAGGCGATCAGCTTTTGATAGGCGGTCGTCTGCTGGTTTTCCTCCTGCATCTCGGGGATGATCTCCGGGGAGAACGCCTTCTGTCCGATCTCCGCATTTAAAAACAGCAGGGTTCCGTATTTTTGCTCGAGCGCCGGCCGGAAGGGGCTTTGCAGCAGCCCCTGCGCGAATTGCTGCCCGATCTCGCTGATCTGCGGCTGGACCTCGTCCCAATAGGCGATTTCCCCGTCGTAAAACGGATCGGCGGTGTCGATCGAGTGCCGGATATAGGCGAGGTTCGACAGGGTGGTGACGTGGCCGGACAGGCGATCCCATCCGAGCATGGCCTGCTCGGCCTGTTCCGCTGTCTGCGCCTGCCGCAGCGCCGTCAGCCAACGCTCCCCTTCCTGCCTCAGCTGCGGCAGCTCGATCCGTTCATAGGGCATGTCGGAAAACTTCATGGCGAGACCTCATTTCTGTGAGAGAGTATAGGGTTAGTATATCGAAAAACCGGAGACAATTTACCTGTAGTATACCAAAATTTTGGCGCGGCCGCAAGCGGGGGCGCCTTGCCAAGCGGATAGAATCCCGCTATACTGGAGAAAAAGGGGGAGACCGAGATGATGCGGGAACAGATCGAGAGATATATGCAGTCCCATCGGGAGGAGATGATCGAGACGCTGCGCACGCTCGTGCGCATCCCGAGTGTGCGGGAGGACCCGCTGCCCGGGCAGCCGTTTGGCGCGCCGGCGGCCAAGGCGCTGGCGGCGCTGCTCGAGATGGCAGGGCAGGCGGGTTTTCAAACCCGGGGGGTGGACGGCTATGCCGGTTCCGTCACGTTCGGGGAGGAGCCGCAGCTTGGCATCCTCTGCCATTTGGACGTGGTGCCGGCCGGGGAGGGGTGGACCCTGCCGCCGTTCGACCTCACCGAGCGGGATGGCCGCCTGTACGGCCGCGGCGCGATCGACGACAAGGGGCCGGCAGTTGCCGCGCTGTTTGCCCTGCGGGCGGTGAAGGAGCTCAAAATCCCGCTGCGCCGGGGCGTGCGGCTGATCGTCGGCTGCGGGGAGGAGACCGGGTCGGAGGACATGGCCTATTACCGCAAGCGGGAGCCGTTCCCGCCGCTGGTGTTCACCCCGGACGGCGATTACCCGGTCATCCACATCGAAAAAGGGCGGCTGCACGGAAAAATCCGTGCGGACTTTCCCGCGTCCGGCGGTGCCCGGTCTGTCCTGTGGGCGCGCGCGGGGACGGCGGTCAATGCGGTGCCCGGCACCGCGCAGGCCGCACTGCGCGGTCTGTCGCCGCGGGAGGCTCACTCGGCTTTTGAGGCCAGCGGCCTGTCCGGGCTGGAACTTCGGGCAGAGGAGCGGGACGGCTGTACCCTGCTGACCGTCACCGGCCGCCCGGCGCATGCCTCCACGCCCGACCGGGGCTGCAATGCGCTGACCGGATTGGTGCGGCTGCTGTGCGAGCTGCCGCTGAATCCGTGCCCCGGGCTCGAGCGCCTGCAAGCGCTCAACCGCCTGTTCCCCCATGGGGAGACAGATGGGAAAAGCGCCGGCGTGCGCTGCCGGGACGACGAGTCCGGCGCGCTGACTCTGTCGCCCGGGCTGTTTGACTTCACCGAGACCGGTTTGCAGGCGGAGATCGACATCCGATTCCCCCTGTGCGCGCGGCTGGAGACGCTCGGCGGCGCGCTGGCTGCCGCGTGCGCGGAAGAGAAGCTCTCCTTCTCCTATGAGGGGACGCCGCCCCACCGGGTGGACAAGGAC
>DXWE01000006.1:8402-38030 GCA_019417045.1 Oscillospiraceae bacterium | reverse complement strand
GAGCCACGGCATGATCCTCGGGCTCAATCCCCACGCGTTTGAAAACCTGCCCGCCGCCGAGCAGAAACGCCTGGTGGCCGAGCACGGCAGCGAGAAGGCCGCCCGTGCCGCCCTGGTCGAGCGGTACGGCGAGATGGCCGAACACCCCATTGTGAAGATGTCAAAATCTCTGGGCAACGTCATCAATCCCGACGACGTGATCGCGGAATACGGCGCGGACACGCTGCGGCTGTATGAGATGTTCATCGGCGACTTTGAAAAGGCCGCCCCGTGGTCGACCGCGGGCGTGCGCGGCTGCCGCCGGTTCCTCGACCGCGTGTGGGGCCTGCAGGACAGCCTGCTGCCGGGCGACGGCGTGCGCAAGGAGCTCGAACTGTCGGTCCACCGCACCATCCGCAAGGTGAGCGAGGACACCGAGACGCTCAAATACAACACCGCGATCGCCGCGCTGATGTCGCTTTTGAACGACCTGACCAACGCCGGCGGCGCAACGCGGGAGGAATTCCGGATCTTTTTGATCCTGCTCAACCCCTTTGCCCCGCACATCACCGAAGAGCTGTGGCAGCTTTCGGGATTCGGCGGCCAGATCGCGCACGCCCAGTGGCCCGCCTATGACCCGGCCAAGTGCGTGGAACAGACGGTGGAGATTGTGGTGCAGGTGGGCGGCAAGATCCGCGGCCGGATCCGGATCCCCGTCGACGCGGCGCAGGCGGACGTGCTCGCGCAGGCCAAGACGGAGGAAAAGGTCGCCGCCGAGCTCGCGGGCAAAACGATTGTGCGCGAGCTGTATGTGCCGGGCAAACTGGTGAATTTCGTCGTAAAGCCGTGAGGTATGGCGGTTCCCCGGTGAATTTGTGTGGAAATTTCAGAAAGCTATTGACGAACCGGCCCAAGTGAGATATAATACTGGTTGAGTATTCGTGTTGTGAGAAGACCCCTGCACGGCGGAGGGAGGGAATCGAAATGTCAGAAGTCCGAGTCAAGGAGAACGAGAGTCTCGACAGCGCTCTCCGCAGATGGAAAAAGTCCTGCGCCAAGTCTGGTGTCCTCGCGGAAGTTCGGAAACGGGAGCACTACGAGAAGCCGTCTGTCAGACGCAAGAAGAAGTCTGAGGCGGCCCGCAAAAGAAAGTATAAATAAAGCCCCCGAACAAGCGGACAGCAATGTCCGCTTTTTTGGTGTTTGGCATTCCCTTTCCCGCCGTGTAAATCAAAGGAGACTGGTATGTCGATCTTCTACCCCTCTCTGCTCAAAAACCGCATCACCGACATCACGCCGGACGACCTGCATGCGCTCGGGGTGCGTGGGTTGCTGCTCGACGTGGACAACACGCTGACTGAGTTCCACAGCCAGGAGCTCTCCCCCGAGGTCGCGGCGTGGCTGCGGGAGATGGAGGCCGCCGGCTTTGGGATGACCATTGTCAGCAACGGGCTGCCCAAGCGGGTGCGGCCGTTTGCGGAGAAACTCGGGCTGCGGTCGATCGCATTCGCCTGCAAGCCGTCCCCGCTCGGGTTCTGGCGCGGCGCGCGGCGGCTGCGGCTTCCGCTCTCCCAGTGCGCGGCCATCGGCGACCAGACGTTTACCGACGTGCTCGGCGCCAAGCTTGCACGGGTGAAGGTGATCCAGCTGCTGCCCCGGCAGCTGGAGGCCGGCCACCCCACCATTCTGCTCAAGCGGCGGCTGGAACGGGGCATACTAAACCGATACCGCCGGCGAAAGGAGACAGGCCGATGAGTGCGCTGTTCGGCCCGGCAGGCAACTGCCAGGATTTTTATGCGGCGGGTCTGAAGCACACCGTTCAGATCCCCGCGTGGTTACAGGAAAAGGGTTTGACGGCCTACGAATACCAGTGCGGACGCGGCGTGAAATTGAGCGATAAAACCGCCGACGAACTGCGCCGGGAGGCAGAGGCCCACGGGATCACACTGTCGCTGCACGCGCCGTATTTCATCTCGCTTGCGTCCGCCGACCCGGAAAAGCGGGAGAACAGCCTGCGCTATATTCTGGAGAGCGGCCGCGCGGTGCACAAGCTCGGCGGCACGCGGATCGTCGTGCACCCCGGGGGGCTCGGCGGGCTCTCCCGGGAGGAGGCCACGCAGCTCGCCGCCCACACGCTCGCCCGCGCACAGCAGGCGCTGGACGAGGAGGGGCTCGGGGAGGTGCGCATCTGCCCGGAGACAATGGGGAAGATCAACCAGCTCGGGGACCTCGAGGAGGTGCTCGAGCTGTGCCTGGTGGATGAGCGCTTCCTGCCGTGTATCGACTTTGGCCATCTGAACAGCCGCACGCACGGCGGGATGAACAGCCGGGAGGACTTTGCGGCCGCCATCGACCGGATTGCCGACCGGCTCGGAGCCGAGCGGGCACGGCAGTTCCACGCGCATTTTTCCAAAATCCAGTATACCGACGGCGGGGAGAAGATGCACCTGACGTTTGACGATACGGTGTACGGCCCTGAACCCGCGCCGCTGATGGAGCTGGTCGCGCAGCGCGGCCTCTCCCCCACCTTCATCTGCGAGTCGGCCGGCACCCAGACGCGGGACGCCGAGACCCTGTGCCGTCTGTGGCGGCAGGCGGCCGCCGCACAGGCAGAGGGGGCGGGCGCATGACCATCTTGCAGAGAGTGCAGGCCGGGCTGCCGGACCGCAGGGCCGCCGCGCTCGTGACCTCCCTCCCGAACCGGCAGTTTCTCACCGGATTCCGCTCCAGCGCGGGCGCCGTGCTGGTCACCCCCACCGACGGCTTTTTCCTGACGGATTTCCGCTATATCGAAGCGGCGGAAAACCAGATCACGGCAATGCCGAGCGTGCGGTATACCCGGATGGCCGATACGGTCAACGAGCTGCTTGCCGCCCGCGGCATCCGCCAGGTGCTGGTGGAGGCGGAGGGGATGTCCGTCGCGGAGTTCTCCCGCCTTCAGCGGGAGATGCCGGATGTCCGGCTGTGCGGCGACGGCGCGCTCGACCGGCTGTTGCAGGAGCTGCGGCTGTGCAAGACGCCGGAGGCGCTGCGGCAGATCCGGCAGGCGCAGCAGCTCACCGACGACGGCTTTGCCCACATTCTCGAGTATATCCGGCCCGGCCGGACCGAGCGCGAGATCGCGCTCGAGCTCGAATTTTTCATGCGCCGGCAGGGGGCGCAGGCAGTGGCGTTCGATTTCATCGTCGTCTCCGGCGTAAACGCCTCCCTGCCCCACGGCGTGCCGACCGACAAGGCCGTCGAGGACGGCGATTTTGTCACGATGGACTTCGGCGCGGTGGTGGACGGCTGGCATTCGGATATGACCCGCACGGTGGCCGTGGGACACGCAGACGAGGAACAGCGGCGGGTGTATGAGGTGGTGCTGGAGGCCCAGCTGCGGGCGCTGCGCACTCTTCACGCGGGGTTGCCCTGCGTGGAGGGGGACGCCGCTGCGCGCGGCGTCATTGCCGCCGCGGGATACGGCGAGTGCTTCGGCCACAGCACCGGACACGGCGTCGGATTGGAAATCCACGAGCAGCCGCGGCTCTCCCCCTCCGCCGGCGGGCAGGTCCTGCGCGCCGGGCAGGTGGTGACGGTGGAACCCGGGATCTATCTGCCGGGAAAGTGGGGGGTGCGGATCGAGGATCTGGTCGTGGTCACACAGGACGGCTGCGAAAACCTCACCCGGTCCCCCAAAAGCCTGATCGTCCTCTAATTTCTCGATTTTTTACTTGAAAATTTCGCCGGAATACAGTACAATAAGATATCAGGTTTCACGAGGAGGAATACCAATATGATTTCAGCAGGCGATTTCAGAAACGGCGTCACCTTTGAAATGGACGGCAACGTCTATCAGATTATCGAGTTCCAGCATGTCAAGCCGGGCAAGGGCGCCGCGTTTGTGCGCACCAAGATCCGCAATGTGATCGCGGGGACGGTGGTGGAGCGGACATTCAACCCGAACGACAAGTACCCGACCGCCTATGTCGAGCGCAAGGAGATGGAATACTCCTATAACGACGGTGACCTGTATTATTTCATGGATCCCGAGACCTATGAGCTGGTGCCGATCAACAAGAGCGTGCTGTCGGACAATTTCCGGTTTGTGAAGGAGAATATGGTCTGCCGGATCGCCTCGTATAAGGGCAACATCTTCGGGGTGGAACCGCCGAACTTCGTGGAGCTGAAAGTCACCCAGACCGATCCCGGCTTCAAGGGCGACACCGCCACCAACGCGACCAAGCCCGCCACCCTTGAGACCGGTGCCGAGGTGCGTGTGCCGCTGTTCATCGATGAGGGGGAAATGATCCGCATCGACACGCGCACCGGCGAATATATGGAGCGCGCCTGAGCGCCCTCCCCTCTGAAAGGAGAAAGACGACGATGACGATTTCCGAGAAAGTGGCCTATCTGAAGGGGTTGGCCGAAGGGTATGGCATGGACGAGAACACCAAAGAGGGCAAGCTGCTTGGCACGGTGATGGATATCCTGTCCGATCTGGCCCTCGATGTGGAGGATCTCGAGGATTCGGTCGGCGAGCTGACCGAGCAGGTCGACGCCATCGACGAGGACCTCGATACGCTCGAGACCGATTACTATGATGAGTACGACGCCGATGAGGACGACGAGTCCGACGAGGACGAGGAGTTTTTCGATGTGACCTGCCCGTCCTGCAACCAGGAGTTCAGTGTGGACGAGTCCACCCTGCTCGACGGCCAGATCGAGTGCCCGCACTGCGGCGAGCATCTGGAGTTTGACCTGAGCGACGAGGAGTGCGACTGCGACGGCTGCAGCAGCTGCCAGCACGACGACGAGGAATAAGCGTTTCCAACGACAGGCGGGGCCCCATGGGGGCCCCGCCTTTTTTGCTGTTTCGCCTTTTTTGCTGTTTTACCAACGGCTCATGTTCCGCTCATGCTTTTGCACATAGATCTGCCGAAACTCCTCCGGCGAGACCCCATAGCACAGCAGCACCTCGTTGAAATACATCAGCACGTCACACATCTCCTCAATAAAGTGGGTGCGGATCTCCGGCTCGTGCTGGATGGCCCCGTCGCCGCGCTTTTTAATCACATCCGCCACTTCCCCGGCCTCTCCGATCATCCACAGCAGCTGCTCCCGCCCCCTTTCCGGAGCCAGCTTTCCCCACCGGTCTTCGTATTTCTCGCGCAGTCGCCGCTGCATGGCCTGCATCTCGGCCAATCCCAGATCCTCCATAGCGTTTCTCCACTCCCTCTCAGATCCGGGCCACGCCGCTCTCCCGGGCGGCGGCGGCCACCGCCTTTGCGACGGCCGGTGCCACCGCGGCATCCAAAGCGCTCGGGAGGATATAATCCGGCGTCAGCGCCTCCTGCGGAATCAGCGCCGCGATCGCGCGGGCTGCCGCCAGCTTCATCTCGTTGTTGATGTCCCGCGCGCGCACGTCCAGCGCCCCGCGGAAGATGCCCGGGAACGCCAACACGTTGTTGATCTGGTTGGGAAAATCGCTGCGGCCCGTGCCCACCACCCGGGCGCCCGCGGCCAGCGCCTCGTCCGGCAGGATCTCCGGTACCGGGTTCGCCATCGCAAAGATAAACGGGTCCCGGTTCATCCCCCGCACCATCTCAGGGGTGACGATGTGCGGCGCGGACACGCCGATAAACACATCCGCTCCCCGCAGTACCTCCTGCAGGGAACCGGTTACACCGCGGGGATTGGTCACGGCGGCCAGCGCCTCGTGCGACGGGCGCTGGCCCGGGATTCCCCTGGCGATCGCGCCCGCACGGCCGCAGGCCACGATGTCCCCGATCCCGAGGTCGAGCAGCATATGCGCGATCGCAATGCCCGCCGCGCCCGCGCCGTTGATGACCACCCGCAGGTTTTCAGGCTGTTTGCCCGTCAGGCGGCAGGCGTTGATAACCGCCGCCGTCACCACCACCGCCGTCCCGTGCTGGTCGTCATGGAACACCGGGATATCGCAGCACTCCTTCAGCTTCTGTTCGATCTCAAAGCAGCGGGGAGCAGCGATATCCTCCAGATTGATGCCGCCAAAGCTGCCTGCCAGCAGCGAGACCGTGCGCACAATCTCGTCCACATCCTTGGAGCGGATGCACAGCGGGACCGCGTCCACGTTGCCAAATGCCTTGAACAGCGCGCATTTCCCCTCCATCACCGGCATGCCTGCCTCCGGCCCGATATCCCCGAGCCCCAGCACCGCCGTGCCGTCCGTCACCACCGCGACGAGATTGGCGCGCCGGGTCAGCTCATAGCTCTGGTCCACGTCCTTCTGGATCTCCAGGCACGGCTGGGCGACGCCGGGGGTATAGGCCAGTGCCAGATCCTCCCGCGTGCGCAGCGGCACGCGGCAAACCACTTCGATTTTTCCCTGCCATTCGCGGTGCAGCCGCAGGGATTCCTGTGCATAATCCATTGGAAAAATCTCCTTTACATTGCATTGTTCCGGTTTTCCGGCCCGAAAGGTCACGTCGATCCCGTGACCGTCTGCTGCAAAATCATGCGGGCGTCCGCGCTGTTCACCCGGCCGTCCTTCGTGACATCCGCCCGCGCCAAAGCCCCTTCATCCAGTGTGGCGGCCTCCACCGTATATTGCAGCACCAGCCGCGCATCGCTGCTGTTGACAGCCCCGTCCCCGCTCACATCTCCCAGCGGGAACGCCTCCTCATCCGTGAGACTGTGATACACGTTCCACAGAATGTCGTAGTATTGTCCCAGCGTATCCCCGTCCAGATTCCCCCAGGTGCTCTTCTGGGCGGAGAGCGCCTCCATCACCAGCGAAAACCGGTTCCAGGAGGTGGCAGTATATGCGCCCTGCCCCGCCGCATATGCGGTTTCACAGTCCGCAAACAGCCGGGTGAGCCGGTTATCCATATTCCCCGGCGCCGCCGGCAGCGGGGCGTCTGCGCTGGTGGCGAAGAAGACGCTGTCGATGTAAAACGTCCCGGCGGTATACTCGCCGAGGATCACCTGCGTCAGGTGCGACTTGTCCACCGCGTCGTATACCGAATCGTTCAGGTCGATCACCATGCGGGTCCAGGCACCCTGCTGCGCGGGATCCGTCCACGCCCCCTCCGAGGTGACGGTGCCGTCCGACAGAAAACAGCTCAGCGTGTTCTGCCCCTGCCGGTCATAGACATAGAAGATCAGATAGGCATACCCGCTCGCATCAAATGATCCGCCGGCCGCCGGCAAAATTTGCACGCACTGCCGGTCCGGGCCCGGCCATCCCTCTTCAGACGTCACCAGCTGCACACACTGCATCCCCGCCTGGGATCCCGTGTCCAGCAGCGTGGCTTCCGCCGCCGCACCGGCTGCGATCGTATCGGCTGCACCCGCCTGCTCAAAATGGGCAAACCACTCACTGGATTCCGCCGCGCCGGCGACCGGCGTCCCGGCACATCCCAGCGCCGCCGCCAGCAAAACGGCCGCTGCGCGCACCATTCCCCGTTTCATGAAAAGCCCCTCCCCCTTCGATGAGTATGCCTGTATTATACCACAGCGCCCCTGCCAAAAGCAACCAGAAAAGCGGGCGTCCGTTTTCCCCGGACGCCCGCTTGGATATCTGTCCTTATTCCTGATTTTCCTGGAGCTGCACCGAAACCGTAAACGAACTGTACTGCCCCGTCCGCCGGTTGACCCGCATCAGGGTCAGCTCCACCGTGTCCCCGACCGCGTGCTGCGACAGCGCATTTTTCAGCTCCGCATACGACCGGACTCGCGTGCCGTTCACATGGGTGATGATATCGCCCTGCTGTGCGCCGGTGCCGTTCAAAGAGGAGTCCGACTGGATGGTATCGATCATGAATCCCTCGTACCCGCTCTGGGTCACCGTGTAGCCGGTGATCCGCAGCGCGATCCGGCCGGTCGCATAGCCGTTGGCAATGATATCATCGATCACCGGTTTCGCCTCGCTGATCGGGATGGAGAATCCCAGCCCTTCATACCCCTCATAGACGATCTTCGCGGAATTGACGCCCACCACCTCGCCGGCGGCATTAAAGAGCGGGCCTCCCGAGTTGCCGGGATTGATGACCGCGTCGATCTGCAGGCACTTGATGGAATACCCGGTCTCATCGTACACATCCCGGTCCAGTCCCGAGATGATCCCCTGGGACACCGTCCACGGCAGGCCGCCCGAATTGCCGAGCGTCACCACCCGGTCGCCCAGGTTCAGGTTGTCAGAGTTGCCAAAGGTCACCGGCGTCAGCCCCGTGGCGTCGATCTTGATCACCGCCAGATCCGTGTCCTGATCCGCACCGATCACGTCCGCCGTGTACACACTGCCGTCGTAGAACTCCACATCGATCCGGTCGTAATACTCGCCCGTGTTCTCGTTATATACCACATGCTGGTTGGTGATGATATACCCGTCCTCGCTCATCACGATCCCGCTCGCCTGCCCGGCCATCGTCTCAGTGCCCTCGGCGCTGAAATAAAAGCCGTTCTGGGACTGGCGGGTATACATCTTGATGACCACGGTGGAATTGATGTTCTTCGCCACGATCTCCGTCGTCGTCAGCCCGCCGTCCGTGATCTCCGTGTTGTTCAGCGCCACGGTCGGCTTGGACGAGTCGTCTTCCGAAGCGTCGGTATTCGTACCGCTCGAGGTCACGCCCGTCCCCGGCGTCTGCGCGGTGTTCTGGAAGATCAGCACCCCGCCGAGCACCAGACAGATCACGCACACCACGCTGAGCGCCGCCGCCAGGATCCCGTTGCTGCTGGGTTTCTTACGCGGCTTTTTCGGCCCCTGTGTTCCGCCCCCGGACGGCGCCTGCGGCGGGGTGAAGGAGGAGGACGGCTGCCAGCTCCCATACGGGGTATATCCGCCCTGCGGCTGGTATCCGCCGGTTCCCGAGCCGCCCGTCTGGCTGCCGGATCCGGTCGGCGGCGTCTGGGACGAGCCCGCCGCATACCCGTAGTCCGTACCCGGCGTGTGCCACCCGCTCGCAGAAGGGCTGCCGGACTCCGGCTGGGCCGGGTCTCCAAAGGATGCCGTGGGAGTTGTCTGCGGCGGATCGGCCGCCACGCGGGAGGAGTCCTCCCGCCCTTCCTCCGGGGTCATGCCGTTTTCCAAAGGGGTCTGCTTATTTTCAAACCAATCTGTCATCTCATGTCACACCTTTCCTCGTCTCCAAGGCCAATTTGCTTTGATGAGAGTATTGTACCGAATATTTATGACAATTTCTTGAAGAAATCTCAACCAATTCATAAATAAATCGGAAACCGTCTGTGACAAACGGCCGGTTTTACCCGGCCGTTTGTCCCGCCATCCCTATGCCGCCGGCGGCTCCACGTCCGGCAGCCAGAAATAGAACTCACAATATTCCCCCTCCACCGAGCGGACATAGATCTCGCCCTGATGCAGGTTGATAACATTTTTGACGATGAAAAGCCCCAGCCCCACGCCGTTCTTATCCAGGCTGCGGGACTTGTCACTCTTATAGAACCGGTCGAAAATATAGGGCATCTCCGCGCTGGCGATCCCGATCCCGGTGTTGCGCACCGCAAAATAGGTGCGTTTGTCCCGGTGCGCGACGGAAATCGCGATCTGGCCGCCCTCATTGGTGAACTTGACCGCGTTGTCCAGCAGGTTATACACCACCTGCCCGATCAGATCATGGTCCGCCGTCACATATAGGGGCGGGCACTCCTCCAGCCCCAGAATCGTGATCTTCTTCTCCTCGATCCGGGGTTCAAACGAGAGCAGGGACGTGCACACCATCTGGGTGAGGTTGAACTGCACCGGGTGGATCTTGAGCGACCCGTTGTCGATCCGGGACAGGTCCAGCATCGCCTTCACCAGCCGGGACAGCCGCTTGATCTCGTCTGAGACGATCTTCAGGTAGTAATCCCGTTTCTCATCCGGGATCGTGCCGTCCAGGATCCCGTCGATAAAGCCGGCGATCGTCGTCATCGGCGTCTTCAGCTCGTGCGAGATGTTCGCCACAAAGCTCCGGCTCATCCCCTCCACCGAGGAGAGAGACACCGCCATATTGTTCAGCGAGGTGGCCAGCTGCGCCACCTCGTCCTGCCCCTTCACGGCGATTCGGTGGCTGAAATCCCCCGTGCCAAAGCTGCGGGTTGCCGCGGCCATCTCCCGCAGCGGTTTGACCATACGGTAGGTCATCACATACACCACAATAAACGCGAGCACCAGCACGCCGATCGCAGAGAGCAGGAACATCCGCAGGTTATTGAGCAGATATTCCGTCAGGGTGCTGGAGGAGGCGGCCGTGAAGACATAGCCCAGCTGGACGCCTCCCTTGACGATGGGAACCCCCGCAATATACTGCCGCGTCTCATACAGCCCGTTCATCGTGTTCAGGCCAAAATAGCCCTGGTTGGTGCGGGTTTTCTGCACAATCTCCGCCGGAATCGTCCCCTGCAGCACGAGGTCGGCCGGGGAGGCGCGCGCGATAATCAGCCCCTGGTTGTCCGTGATCAGCACGTCCGCATCGATCGCGTTGGACAGCGAATAGATCACCGCGCTCATGATACTGCCCTCTTGCAGATTCAGGTTGTACTGGTTCGGTTTGAGCGGGTCCGGGGACGAGTTCTGGGCCGCTGTCTGCGCCAGTTCCCGCGCATTTTCCGTGAGCAGCGTCTCCTTCTCATCCAGCCAGTACTGCGTGGACACGACGATCTGCAGCGCGCCCATGGCGACAAAGCTGACCACGATGATCAGAGAGACAATGGCAAAATATTTGGAGAAAATACTTTTAAACACAGGCGGTCTCTCCTATTTTTCCAAATCCTTTACCTCGAATTTGTAGCCGACTCCCCACACGGTCTTGAGCGTCCACTGGTCGGAGACCCCGTCCAGCTTTTCCCGCAGCCGTTTGACATGCACGTCCACCGTCCGGCTGTCTCCATAATATTCAAAGCCCCACACCTCGTCGAGCAGCTGGTCGCGCGTATAGACACGGTTGGGATTGCTCGCCAGGTGGAAAATCAGCTCCATCTCCTTGGGCGGCGCGTCCACCTGCTTGCCGTCCACCCGCAGCTCGTAGTTCTCCATATTGATGTACAGCTTGTCATACCGCACTTCCTTGACCTTCTTCGGCCCCTGCGCCCCGCTGCGCCGCAACACCGCCTTGACCCGCGCCACAACCTCCTTTGCCTCAAACGGCTTGACAACATAGTCGTCCGCCCCCAGCTCCAGGCCGAGCACGCGGTCGAACACCTCGCCTTTGGCGGTCAGCATGATGATCGGGCACTGCGACTTCTTGCGCAGCTCCCGGCAGACCTGCCACCCGTCCAGCCGGGGCATCATCACATCCAGCAGGATCAGATCCGGTTTTTCCGTCTCGAACATCTCGAGCGCCTTCATCCCGTCGCCCGCGATCGCCGTATCCCATCCCTCTTTCTCCAGATACAGCCGCAGCAGCTCGCAGATATTGCTGTCATCGTCCACAATCAGGATCTTCGTGTTGGCCATTGTGATCTCTCCTCTTGTTTCGCGGCCAGACAGCCGCTTACTCCCTTCCTTGCCCCTGGTTTTTCTTCTAGTATAGCAGTCCGCCGGGGAAAGGATATGAACAATGTTTAAAGATTTATCCGGCCGGATATCAAAAAATGCCCCGCATGGCGGGAATGTCTGTCTCTCCATCCCGTCATACCCAGGGCCGCATCCCGTCTATTCCAAAAGGATCCGTCTGCATCCCGCAAAACCGGTTTTTCGCCCGCTTTTCCGCCATACGCGCCGCCCCCTGCGGTTGACCGGCCCGGACGGCGCATGCGGCGCCGGTTTTTCCACCCGTTTCTCTCAAAACAGCGTCAACGGTTCGTACCGCTTGCCCAGCGCCCGAATCAGCCGGTCGAACTGCGGCGCACGGTCGGCCAGATTGTGGGTATCGCTCCCGAATACCACCGGGCAGCCGGCGCGCAGCACACGCCGCAGCAGCAGGCGGCCCCGCAGCGAGCAGCACACCCCGGCATTGAGCTGGACGACCCCCTCCGGGAATTCCCATAGCCGCGCCGCCTCTTCCCCCGTCATCAGGCCCGTGGTCAGATACCGGTCGAGGTGCGCCAGAATCGGCTTTACCCGGTGGGCATAGGCGATATTCTCGATCTCCTGCAGCATCCACGGGTGATAGCGCGCATAGGGCAGCTCGATAAGCAGGTAATCGGTGCCCTGCGTACACAGTTCTCTCAGCCCCTCCCAGGAGGAGGCGTCCCGCTCGAGCCGCACCTCAGCACCCAGCCGCAGCGGCGGGAAGGTAGCAGCCTCCGGCTGCTCCGTCAGGCGCCGAAACGCCGCCTCGCGCCGGCTCAAAAAGGAGTCCAGCGACTCCCGGGCGGCATAATAGTGGGGGGTCAGGACGATCTCCTCCACCCCCTGCCGCTGCAGCCGGTCGATCATCCCGACTGCGGTCCTGGGGCTGTCGGCTCCGTCATCCATCCCCGGCAAGATGTGGCTGTGATAGTCCACCCACATGATATCCACCGCCTTTTTATCCATCCACGCCCCTCAGGAGGCCGTGCCGTCCGGATCTCCGCGCCGGTCGTCCGACACATACGCCGCATAGGCGCCGCCATACCGGCCGCCCGTCAGCTTCTCCCGCACCCGTACGTTGGTGATCACAATCCCGAGCACCGTCCCCTCCATCTGGCGGACACTCTGCACCGCTTTTTCCAGCATGTCATAAGTCGTCTGCCGCTGGCAGGCCACGAGCACCACGCCCGCCGCCTGGTCGACCAGTGTCAGCGCATCCGAGACCACGCAGACCGGCGGCGTGTCGATGAAGATATAGTCATACCGCTCGCTCATCTGCTGGAGCAGGGTCACCATCCCCTGTGATCCCAGCAGTTCGGACGGATTGGGCGGAATGAGCCCGGCGCACAGCACGTCCACATTGGTCAAAACGCCCACATGCAGCGCCTCTTCCCAACCACACAGGGAGCTGAGGACATGCGACAGCCCCCGGTTGTTGCTCAGACGAAAGATCTTGTGCTGCGTCGGTTTGCGCATATCCCCGTCGATCACCAGCACGCGGGCGCCCGTCTGCGCCACCGCCACCGCCAGGTTCGAGGTGGTGGTCGATTTGCCGGCGTCCGGTTCCGCGCTGGAGACCAGCACGACCTTCCGTTCGGACACGGACAGTGCAAATTGCAGGTTGGTGCGGACGGTCTTATATGCCTCCACCACCTGAAAATTGTTCGCCTTGTTCAAATGGAGTTCCGGGCGACCCCGGTTGCTCTTCGCCATCTTAACCCCTCCCTCTGGTCGCCGGCTGGCGGTTGAACGACGGAATTTCGCCCAGCACCGGCACATCCGGGAGCAGCTGCTTGATGTCCTCTTCCCCGCGCACGGTGTTGTCCCGCATATGGAATACCAGCAGAAGCAGCAGCACGATCACCAGGCCGCAAAACCCGCCGAGTACCAGATTCCGCGGATAACTCGGGCTGGAGGGGGAACTCGCCACCTTGGCGGTCCCGATCGTCTCCGCCGAGCCGACCTTCATGATCCGCTTGAGCGCCTCCGGCGCCACCTGCGCCATCTGGGTACAGATATCCGCAGACAGCTGGGGGTTACTGGTGGTGGCGGTGATCTGCATGACCGCTGTGTCATCTACCGACGAAAGGGTGATCGACCGGCGGATGTCCGCTGCGGTCAACCCGTTCCCGAGAGCCGCCGCCACCGGATCGAGCACCTCGTCGCTCTTCAAAATCACCGAATAGGTGTCCACCAGGTTGCGGGCGGCCGTGATGTCCGAGGAGGAGATCGAGCCGCTCTGTGAGCTCTGCGTGGAATTGGTACAATAGAGCTGGATATAGGAAGTGTACAGCGGTGTGATCAGAAACCGGGTCCACAGCAGCGCCAGCAGCACCCCGGCCAGCACCCCCGCGACAATCCACTTCATATTGCGCCAGAGCAGCGCAGCGAGCACCTTCAGCTCCCATTTGTTCTCCAAAGAGATCCCTCCCCGTCGGCAGCGTATCGCTCCGAGCATGTCCGTACAAATACAAAGGATAGTATACACCGTTTTTGCATCGGTTGTCAACGTGTGTCGGAAAAAGCGCTCCGTCCAAAAAGTTTGCAGACTATTCATCAATTACCCTGAAAGAAACGCTATACTGGGTATATATACCTATAGGATTGGGAAAAATCCTGATCTCCGATTGAAAGCAGGCGACAGAGATGGGCAGTTTTGTGGAATTTGACAAGGTATGCAAATATTACCGCACCGGTGAACACCAGATCGCCGCAGCGGACCATGTGAGTTTTACGGTGGAGAAAGGGGAGTTCTGCATCATCGTGGGGCCGAGCGGCGCCGGCAAGACCACCGTGCTGAACATGCTCGGCGGGATGGACACCTGCGACGAGGGGCGCATCTTTCTCGACGGGCAGGAGGTCAGCCGCTATACCCCCCGCCAGCTGACCACCTACCGGCGGTATGACATCGGATTTGTCTTTCAGTTTTATAACCTGGTGCAGAACCTGACGGCGCTCGAGAACGTGGAGCTCGCTTCCGAGATCTGCCGCGAGCCGCTCGACCCGAAGGAGATGCTCGCCCGCGTGGGATTGCAGGACCGGATGCAGAACTTTCCCGCGCAGCTCTCGGGCGGCGAGCAGCAGCGGGTGGCGATCGCCCGCGCACTCGCAAAAAACCCGAAGATCCTGCTGTGCGACGAGCCGACCGGGGCACTCGATTACAAGACCGGCAAAACCGTGCTGAAACTTCTGCAGGACACCTGTCGCGAGCACGGCCAGACGGTCATCGTCATCACCCATAACAGCGCGCTCACCGCGATGGCGGACCGCGTGATCCACATCAAAAACGGCACGGTGGAATCCATGGAGCGGTGTGACCACCCGACGCCGGTAGAAAGGATTGAGTGGTGACGTGAAACGGACCTTTCGCAAAATTCTGCGGCGGGAAATCCGGCACGGGATCAGCCGCTTTCTCGCGATTTTCGCCATCGTCGCGCTCGGGGTCGGGTTTCTCGCCGGGCTGCTCGCCACCACGCCTGCCATGCGCCGGTCGGTGGACCGGTATTATGACGAGTCGCATTTCATGGATCTGCGGGTGATCTCCACGCTCGGTCTCACGGAGGAGAGCATCGAATCACTGCGCCAGATCGACGGGGTAGAGGCGGTCATGCCGGGATATTTCACCGACCTGCTGCTCGAGACCCCCGCCTCCGACACCACCGTCGCCCGGCTGCACAGCGTCCCGCTGGATCAGCTGGGGACAGATGACAACACCTATCAAAACCGGTTGGAGCTGCGGGAGGGGCGGTATCCCGAGGCCCCGGGCGAGTGCGTGGTACAGCTGCGCACCATGTCCACCGCTTCGAATCTCGAGCTCGGGGACACGCTGCGCCTCTCACCCGACAGCGACGACCTGTCCGACACGCTCGCCGTGACCGAGTTCACGGTGGTCGGGTTTGTGGACAGCTCCTATTACTTTTCCATAGACGACGAATCCACCACGGTCGGCAGCGGCACGGTGGAGCACATTCTCTATACCGGTGAGAACAGCTTTGTCCCCGGCGTGTACCAAAATGCGTTCCTCACGGTGGCGGGCGCTGCCGAGCTTGACACGTTTGAGGAGGAATACGACGCCCGGATCCTGCCGGTGCAGCAGGCCGTGGAGGAGGCCGGCGTTTCCATCGGGCAGGCGCGGCTGGAGGAGGTTCGCGCCGAGGCGGAGGCGACGCTGCAGGAGAGCCGGCAGGAGTTTGAAGAGGAAAAGGCCAGTGCGCTGCAGCAGCTTGGCGACGCCCGGCAGGAGCTGGACGATGCCATCGCGCAGTATCAGGACGGGCTGGCGCAGTGGGAGCAGGGCCGGCAGGAATTGGAGGACGGCGAGCAGGAGCTCGCCTCTCAGCGGGCCGCCTATGAAGAGCAGGCGGCTGCCGCCCGGGAGCAGCTGGACGCGTCGCGCGCCCAGCTCGATGAGGGGCAGGCGCAGCTGGATTTTCTCAAACAGCAGCTGGATGAGGCCGAGCCGCAGGTCACCGCCCTGCGGCAGATGATCGCTTCGCTGCGGGAGCAGGGTCTGACAGACCAGGCGGACGCGCTCGAAGCGCAGTACCGGGACGAACTCGCCGCCTACGACCAGGGGATGGCACTGTACACCTCGCAGGCGGCGGCGCTGCAGGCGGGCGAGCAGGAGTGGCAGGCGGGCATGGACGCGCTGACACAGGGCGAACAGACCGCGCAGCAGGAATTTGCACAGGCGGAGCAGGAGCTGGCGGAAGCCCGGCAGACGCTCGAGGAGACGCAGGCACAGCTACAGGACACTGCCGCGCAGATCGAGAGCGGCGAAGCGGACTACGCGGCGGCCAAGGCGGAGGCGGACGAGAAGCTTCAGGACGGGCAGCAGCAGCTCGACGACGCGCAGGCCGAGATCGAGGCGATCGCCGCCCCCACCTGGTACGTCTTTACCCGGGACGACAATCTCGCCTACAGCAGTTTCGACAGCAACGCCGACAAGGTGGCCGCGATCGCCCAGGTGTTCCCGGTGTTTTTCTTCCTCGTGGCGGCGCTGGTGGCCCTGACCACCATGACCCGTATGGTGGAGGAACAGCGTACCCAGATCGGCACCCTGAAGGCGCTCGGGTTCTCCGGAGCTGCCATCGCGGCCCATTATCTCCTGTACGCCGCCACCGCCACCCTCGGCGGGTGCGTATGCGGGCTGCTGGTCGGGTTCCGGCTGTTCCCGACGGTTATCTGGAACGCCTACGGCATCATGTACCGGCTGCCCACCCTGATTCTGGGGTTTGAGTGGCCGTACGCCCTTGTCTCATCGATCGGCGCACTGGTGTGCGTGCTCGCGGCGGCGCTGGGGGCGTGCTGGGCCTCCCTTCGCTCGAACGCCGCGCAGCTCATGCGCCCGCGCGCGCCCAAGGCCGGCAAACGGGTGTTCCTCGAATACATCACCCCGCTGTGGTCCCGTCTCAAATTTACCCAGAAGGTGACCGCACGCAACCTCATCCGCTATAAAAAGCGGTTTTTCATGACCGTGTTCGGCATCGCCGGCTGTACTGCCCTGCTCGTCACGGGGTTCGGGCTGCGCGACTCCATCAGCGATATCGTGGATAAGCAGTTCTACGAGCTGTACCGATACGATACGATGGTCGTCGTCTCGGACGACGCCGGCGACGGGGTGCAGGAGATCCTGAACGATCCCGAACAGATCTCCGACTCTCTGCTGACCGCGCAGGAGCAGGCGCAGGCACAGGCGGACGGGGAGACCTTTGACTTCACCCTGTTTGTGCCGCAGGACCCGCAGCGGCTGGCCGATTTTGTCACCCTGCAGACGCGGCAGACCGGGCATCCGCTGGAATTCGGGGACGGCCGGGTGATCGTGTCGGAAAAGCTCGCGAAAAACCTCGGGGTCTCGGTGGGGGACGCCCTCACCCTGTCGCTCGAGAGCGACGGGCGCACGGGCACCTTCACGGTGGGCGGGATCGCCGAAAACTATGTTGGCAACTATGTCTACGTCACCCCGCAGACCTATGCCGACGTCCTGCAGGGGACGCCGGACTACTCGATCTATCTCGCAAAGGCGGCGGACGACAGCGCGGACGCCCGCAAGGCGCTCTCCACCCGGCTGCTCGAGCAGGACGGGGTCAGCGGCGTGCGGTTCACCACCGATCTGCGCACCTCCTTTGCGGACACGATGAAGAGCATCGACTACATCGTCGTCGTGCTGATCATCTCGGCGGGGGCGCTCGCGTTTGTCGTGCTGTACAACCTGACCAACATCAACATCACCGAGCGGCAGCGGGAGCTCGCGACCATCAAGGTGCTCGGCTTCTATGACCGGGAGGTCTCGGCCTATATCTACCGTGAGACCGCGATCCTCACCCTGATCGGCACCCTGGTCGGGCTGGTGTTTGGCATTTTCCTGCACCAGTTTGTGGTCAAGACCGCGGAGATCGACATGGTGATGTTCGGGCGCCGGGTGAGCGCGCTGAGCTATCTGCTCTCCGCCGGGCTGACCATCCTCTTCTCGGTGCTCGTCAACCTGGTCATGTACCGGAAGCTGAAGAAGATCGACATGGTGGAATCCATGAAGAGCGGAGAATAGGGCCGGATCCGGCAAGCGGCCCGCCTGTGAATCGCAGGCGGGCCGCTTTTGTATTGTTTTATGCATGATGCTGCAAATCCGTGATAAACTGCCGCGCATACCGCGGGGAACGGGCGCCCCGCTCGAGCGCCCACTGTTCGGCCAGCTGCCGCAGTTCCTCCCGTGGGAAGGCCAGTCCGCTGTCGGCGGCGAGCTGCTCCACAATCTGCAAAAACCGCTCTTTGTCCGGCAGCAGATAGGTCAGCGTGATGCCGAACCGGTCGGACAGGGAGACCGCCTCCTGGATCGTATCCGCATGGTGCAGATCGCTCCCCTCGCGGTCGTCGAAACTCTCGCGCAGCAGGTGGCGGCGGTTGGAGGTCGCATACAGCAGCACGTTGTCCGGCCGCGCGGCGAGACCGCCTTCCAGCACCGCCTTGAGCGCGGCAAAATTGTCGTCGTCCCCCGCAAACGAGAGGTCGTCGATAAAGAGGATAAACCGCATCGGCAGGGCGGCCAGCCGGTCGGTCAGGTCGGGCAGCTCATGCAAATAGGCCTTGGGCACCTCGATCATGCGCAGCCCGCGGCCCGCGTACTCATTGAGCAGCGCCTTGACCGTCGACGATTTGCCGGTGCCCCGGTCGCCGTAGAACAGGATGTTGTTGGCCGGCAGGCCGTTTAAAAAGGCCAGGGTATTCGCGTTTGCGGTCTCGTGCTGGTACTCGTATCCCTTCAGATCGCTCAGACGGATCGGGTCGGGATGCCGCACCGCCTGCATGCGGCCGTCCCTCCACAGAAACGCCGCGTGCCGGGCAAATTCCCCACAGCCGTTGCGGCGGTGGAAATCGGCCAGCGCATTCAGGCAGAGATCCCAGCGGCGGTCCAGCGGCGCGGACGCCTCCAAAGCGCCCCACCCGCCGGCCGGACTCTGTCTGGGCGGCGCGCCGGTCTGTGCCGCACGATAGAGCGTGCGCAGATCGGAGGCCGCCGCCTGCCGCAGCCGTTCGGACGGCTCCCGGCCGGCCGCGAGCGCCACTGTCAGCGCGTTCTCGTCGGTCAGCACCTCCTCTGCCACCGCCGCGGGCAGGCTGTCCTCCCTCCCCCGCTCGAGCAATTCGTGATACAGCGCACCGCAGGCGGCGGCACAGTCCCCGCCGACCGGCTCCGCCGCGGCGCGGCAGAGCCGCAGCAGCGCCGCTGTCACCGGACGGTTCAGCACCCCGCGGTATACGGACAGGGCCCGCAGGCTCTCTTCTGTCTCCCGATATGGCCGTGTCTGGTCCTCCATGGTTTCTTCCACTTCCTCTTTTCTCACGATTCCGGTTCCTCCAGCAGCCCGTCCACCAGTGCCTCCACCCGCTGCGCATAGGGCTTCGGATCCCACTGCTTGTCCGTCGCGCAGATGTGTGCCGCCCCAAGCAGGCGGGTGTTGATCACCGTCAGCAGGGGCCGCAGCTGCGTCTCAAGCGGGAGCGCCCCCCACGGGTCATCGCTCCCGCCGGTGGTGAGCAGCGCCGCCTTTTTCGGGCGCTCGATCGGCGGACGGACATGCTGGATAAACCGCGCGGACCAGTACCGCTGCAACCGGTCGAGCACCGCTTTCATCGGTGCCGGGAACGACGCATTGTACACCGGGCACGCGAAGATCACAGCGTCCGCGCGCTCCAGCCACACATAGAAATCATCCAGATCCCGCTTGCTGCACCCCCGGATCCGGTAACACGCCCGGCAGTCGTCGCACGGCTGCACCGGCCGGTCAAAACAGCGCAGGCGCGTCACCTCGGCGCGCCCCTCCAGCAGCCGCGACGCCGTGTCGATCAGCCACGCGGTTGGCCCGTCCGTGTGGGGGGATCCGTCCAGGATCAGCACATGTTTAGAGCAGGGTGCGCTCTTCGCAGTAGTCGCACACAAGCAGATCACCATTCCTTTGAAACAGATGTGGCAGCGCCAGCTCGTAATTCGTGATACAGCAGGGATTCTCGCATCTTTCCAGGCTCCCCTTCGGCACCGGGTCCAGCCGCTTCTCCGGCTGCAGCATCCGCAAAATCAGCGCCATGCGCGCAAACAGCCCGTATTCCGTCTGCTCGAAATATTTGGCCCTTGGGTCGTCGTCCACCTCCACCGTGATCTCGTCCACCCGCGGGAGCGGATGCAGCACCACCAGGTCCGGCTTTGCCGACCGCAGCTTCTCCCGGTCGAGCACGTACACGCCCTTTTGCCGCTCGTACTCCTCCTTCGAGGAAAATCGCTCCTGCTGGATCCGGGTCATATACAGCACGTCGAGCAGCGGCATCGCCTCTCTCAGGTTGTCCATCTCGGTAAACGTGCAGCCGGCCGCACGCAGATAATCCTGGATGTACGCCGGCACCCGCAGATGCGGGGTGGAGATGAGTACAAAGGAGTTGTGCGGGAACCGCGCCATCGCTTTTATCAGAGAATGGACGGTGCGGCCGTTCTTGAGGTCGCCGCACAGCCCGATACACAGATGGTCAAACCGACCCTTCTCCTGCCGCAGGGTCACGAGATCCGTCAACGTCTGGGTGGGGTGCAGGTGCCCGCCGTCCCCCGCGTTGATGATCGGCACCCGGGAAAAGAGGGAGGCCGCTTTTGCCGCACCCGCCAACGGATGCCGCAGCGCGATGATATCCGAATACCCGCTCACCACCCGGATGGTGTCCTTGAGCGATTCCCCCTTGGACACGGAGGAATTCGCCGGGTTGTCAAAGCCGATGATCTGACCCCCCAGCCGGAGCATCGCCGTCTGAAAGGACATCTGCGTGCGGGTGGAGGGCTCGTAAAACAGCGTCGCGAGGATCCGCCCGCGGCAGGCGTCCTGATAGTCCGCCGGGTGCTCCCGGATCTCGCACGCCTCCCGGGTGATCCCCTCCCACTCCTCGGTGGTGAGATCATTCAAATCGATCAGATGTCGCGACTGCATGGCAGCTCTCCCCTTCCCGCTTACTGTAGGGTATTGTACCAGCTTTTGCCCGGATGCGCAACGACGCTGAACCTTTTTTTACAAAAAATTCGGTTCTGTCCCCGGCTGGATCAGGGCTCTGCCGGCTGCCCGCTGCCGGCAGAAAGTTTTGCTTGCAATTTCCGCTTGTATAAGGTATAATGAATAGCGATTTTTCTATATATAGCAGAGAGGTTTCTTTTGGAATCTTCCTATACGCCGGTGTGTTGGAATTGGCAGACGAGACGGACTCAAAATCCGTTGGTGGCAACACCGTGTGGGTTCAAGTCCCACCACCGGCACCATAACGAGTGTTCATAACGGATGTTACGAACACTTTTTTTATTAAATCCGTTATGAACATTCGCACCAGGCAAGTGCCTGGAGACAAATCGCGCTCCGGGCTCTTTCCTTTATTTAAGCTAAGACACCCGCGCCTATAGCCGGCATCTTTTTTAGTCTCTATTTGCCGTATAAAGTCTCGACGCGCTTTTTCGCGTTCGAGATTCTTATTTTTTAGCTTTCTTTCACGATTTGGCTCGCTTACAGATAACCTCGCTATACTGGCCCTGCATTTTTGTTTTTTCTCCTTTTTCACTTGACCTTTTGAATATATAATAATATAATAAATAAGGAGGTGCGAAATATGTACGAAAAAATTACTTCATTTGTTGACTTTTTCGAAAACAATGCCGTATCAGAAGGTGAACTCAAAAAGCAAATTGAAAAATTTGCAAATGCTTTTATGGAATCTGAGTTTATGCATCTAAATGCAATGGAGGAAATGGGCGATCGTATGTTTGCGGGTAAATCAGCCTTGAAAGAAGCTGCTTCTACCATGACGGCAGATGAAATTTTTGTTTGTCTTTCAGCCTTCATTCAACAAGACGCATTTATTCCGGGGATTCTGCAGGATTTGATTCAGCAAGATGTGATTCCCAAAATGCTGAAAAGACTGAAAGAACTGGATCATTAACAGATAAAAATTGAATGTGTGATTTAAACCGGTTAATTTTCATTATTAACAGAAGACTTTTTCGAAAGCATTTGGAGCTTTGCACTGTATGCTCAATGTTTCCATAAAGGGTTAGAAATTCAAGATATTCAAAGGTAAATAAGACTGTGTTGGTTCAAGTCCCACAGCAAAATAAAGCGTTGCATCTTTTTTAGTCCCTGTTTCCATATTGGAAGCTACATTTTTGCCCTGTAAATGAGGCTGAAATGTAGCTTTTCTTTTGCGGAAACTTCCATGGAATACTGCTCATGAACCTATGAGAAAAAACATGGAGGGCTTGATATGTGGGGAAATGTTATCGAGATGCCGCAAAGTAAAAAGCTCGTACCTGTTTGGGGTTAGCCGCTTACTGTAGAATCCCGCAAAAGCCATGAGGAACCGTAAGCTCATTTTTTAATTTCACTTAAACGCGGTTTTCTGTTTGGGAGGCCTATGGACAGAATTGTCTATTTATTTTTTATTTCTATTCCTGTATCTTAACATTAAAGAGAAAAAGGAGGCGCCATATATGAAAACTACCGGACAAAAAATAAAGTCTCTTCGTATTGCGCTGGGCTTAAGTCAAGCACAACTGAGCGAGATTATTGGGGTTACGCATAAGTCAATTTATCGTTACGAAACAGGAAAATCCTTGCCCGATACGAATACCCTGGTAAAATTAGCAACCTATTTTGATGTTTCGACAGATTATTTGCTTGGATGATCCGGTTTAAAAAATCAGAACAAAGAAGAATACGGAAAGATTCGCCAATCCGGAAAGTACAACGAAATATACAAACACTATCTTCAGAGCAGAGAGTTACATGATTTTGATGAAAACAAGACATACTTTTGGATCTTTTCAACACAACAGAATGGGGAAATTATCTATGGCGGACAGACCGAGTGGTGTGGCTGGACAGATGAAACTAAAACAGTGGAGATTCGAAAGCTGAGGCCAGTTATTCCCGAGGTGGCATATAAATGGTGCTGTCAGCTTTATTCCAAACCAATGATTATTTCCAGTGAATACGATGCGGCGGTCTTTCGCATTTTTGGAGGGCAGGCCATTATCAGTCAAGAAATCTGCGATATATGTTTTCCGGAATTGGTAGAGTTTCAAGGTCCCAATCCCGAATATCATCTGAACACCCTGGAACCCCCTTTTTGAATATGAGAGGATTCCTCGAAGATCTTGACCGTGTATCTTGATATGACATGGAGATTCTTCCAACCTCAATAGAGAGACTATTTGCAGCACTTCCCATATTGGGCTGAGCAACCAAACAGAAAAGGAATATCTAAGGCAGGAATAGAATGGAGTGGTCAGATTTCATAGTTTGTAGAATTGGGACTTTCCATCTCCGACAAAATATTGATTTTAATCGCCCCTTCCACCAGGTTGAGCCTGGACGCAATTTGCGTTCCGGGCTCAGTTTTTTATTTTGCCTTTTCACTCGCGTTTTCCGTGGTATCTCTGTTTTGTCAGCACTTCCCATACTCATATCATCCGAACTTGTCTCCGATCGGAGATGGGGTCGGATGATTGGCCTTCTTTGACCGTTGTGAAAGCACCTACTTCCGCAGCACGGTGAGGCGCAGTCTTCGGTGATCCTCCCCGCAGCGGGCGGCAAGATGTTCCGACGGCTCGGGATCCTCGTCGTCTGCAAGCCCCAGTATCGGACGCCGAAGCTCTATCATGGCTGAACAGGCAGAAAAGCAGGCCCCAGCGCTTCCAGCGCCGGAGCCTTTGAAGTCTCTCTTACATCTGCAGGGTCAGGTCGCCCTTTTTGATCCAGCCGAGTTTGCGCATCCCCTCCGACAGACACAGGCAGATCGCCGCCGGCAGTATCACGTGGACGCACACAATCTCGAGCAGGGTGACGAGCGGGGTCACGCCCGCAGCGGTCATGGTCTGATAGGTCATGATCTGGCCCACCAGCCCGGCTGTACCCATGCCCGAACCGGAGGCATTGCTCGTCATCCCGAGCAGCGCGGACGACAGGGGGCCGGTCACGGCACTCGCAAGGATGGGGGGCAACCACAGGATCGGTTTGCGGAAGATGTTCGGGATTTGCAGCATGGAGGTGCCGAGCCCCTGCGCGAGCAGGCCGCCAAACCGGTTCTCCCGGTAGCTCATCACGGCAAACCCGATCATCTGCGCGCTGCATCCGGCCACCGCCGCCCCCGCCGCGATGCCCGACAACCCGAGCGAGATGCCGATGGCGGCGGAACTGATCGGCAGGGTCAGCGCCATACCCATGAGCACCGAGACCACAATCCCCATCAGCACCGGCTGCTGCTCGGTGCCCCAGTTGATCCAGCTGCCGATCATGTTCATGAAGGCGGAGATCGGCGGGCTGAGTAACAGCCCTACAACCGCGCCGACCGCGATGGTCACGATCGGAGTGACCAGGATGTCCACCCTCGTGCGGCCGGACACCAAATGGCCGACCTCGATCGCCACATACGCCGCCACAAACGCGCCGAGCGGCTCACCGGGCCCCGAAAACGTCGCGACACTGCCTGAGATGATTCCGCCGTCCAGAATGGTGGCAGCAAATGCGCCCACCATGCCGGCTGTCGCCGCGGACAGCGCCACGAGCGGCGACTCCTTGAATTTGACCGCGACCCCGACGCCAATCCCCGCACCGGTCAGCGCTTTGGCCACGCCCGCTACAATGTTGATATAGCCGCCCACCTGCACGCACCAGCCGACACCCGTCCCCGCCAGCAGCGCGCCGATCTGCGCGAGAATCGTCCCGACGATCAAGGTGGCAAACAATCCGAGCGCCATGCCGGACAGCCCGTCGATGAATACCCGGTGTAAATATCTCTTTATCGCGTTCATGCCTCACCCTCCGCACACCCATTTCCTTTGATTATACGGGTTTCCCACCGCCCCGTCAAGGAGGGATATCCTCCAAATTACAGGCCACAGAGCGGCCGAAAATAGGGGGATTTCTCTGCAAATCGTTCGGTTTCCCTCCTCTTGGAAGGCCTTTTTCCGCCAGTCGCGCGGAATTTGCAAAAACCATTTGACAAATTGGGAAAAGTACAGTATAATAGTCAAGCTGTCAGAAAAAGCAGCGTGTTTAATTCGGGGTGTAGCTCAGTTTGGTAGAGCGCTTGGTTCGGGACCAAGAGGCCGTGTGTTCAAGTCACATCACTCCGACCAGACCTGCGGTCGGCAATTCGTAATGAGTTGCCGACCCCTTTTTATCTTACCAGCTCGACCACAAGGAGTCCATTTGTCTCGCCTCACAGTAAAACACCCGGAAAGCGCGTATTCCTGTGGCTTCCGGATATTTTCTTGTATTGTGTTGTCGAGTGGCTTTCGGCTCTGACCTGTGTCTTGATCCGGAAAAGAGCAAAACGGTCCGAACCCGTTATGATATATTGTACGGTGCCCCCCTCCTGTCGTGTGTTAAACGAAAAGGCATCCGAATCCTTGCACAGCAAATGTGACCCGCATCTCTTTGACTCGGAGGGGCTTATATGTACACGGTAAGGATAAACTGTTTGAATGCGGGAGTCCACGATGGCGGTTTCCGAATGGCTGTAGGACAAATGTGAGAGGCAGGCGTTGGCGCAGGATCCGGCAGGGCAATACACTGTGGGACTGTTAAAGAACAAAGGGAAAAGAATCAGTATCCTTATAGTATCCCTATAGAATTGCCGCGGAAGGATGGAGATGGCAGGGGGAACATCCCTGGCACTATGCCCGGCCTGTGAGTGAAACCAGTCCCCATTCCGGATGGCTCCAAACAGTCCCGTGAGCAGCACGGGTCCGGGTATTCGGCGGCCGGCAATCCCCCGGGGGACTGCCGGCCGCCTGCCTGTCTCCCTACGTATTTGCCCAGTCTGCTCTGGATCGGTTTTCCCCACTGCACCTGTCGCTGTACAGGGTATTTTCGATCCAAATAAATATTAAGATTTCGCAATATATTTGAGTTTTGCTTTGTCTCCTTCTCTGGTACAATAGACGTGTACCAAGTTGGAGCAGAGAAGGTGATCCCCATCGCACGCGCATCGACGCAACCACAGAAGTGCCACAAGCGGAATTTTGCCAAGAGCCTGAGTTACCACAGCATGGTGCTGCCGCTTCTGGTGCTCTATGGCCTGTTTGTCATCTATCCCTTTTTGTCCACGTTTTTTTACAGCTTCACCGATTATTCCAGCATGAAAATGTTTGATTTCGGCTTTGCGGGGCTGAAGAACTACCTCACCGTGTTCCAGACCAAGACCCAGATGGATGCCATTCTCCACACCATTCAGTACGCGGTGATCCTGACGGTGGCGCAGACCCTGCTGGCACTGCCTCTGGCGGTGTTCCTCAACACCAAGCTGAGGGGCCGCAACATTCTCCGGAGCATCTTCTTCTTTCCCGCCGTGCTCAGCCCCATAGTAGTGGGGTATCTGTGGGGATTCCTGTTTTCCACCTCCGCCTACGGCCCCATCAACAATCTGCTGAAGGGGATGGGGTTGCCTGCCATCAACTTCTTCGGCGACCCGGATCTCGCGCTGTACTCCATTATTTTCACCCAGGTGTGGCAGTGGACCGGGTGGTCGATGGTCATCATTCTGGCCAACCTGCAGAGCATCGATCCCGCCTATTATGAGGCGGCCCGGATCGACGGCGCCGGCCCGATCCAGAGCTTTTTCCGGATCACGCTTCCGCTGTTGTATCCCTCTGTCAACGTCCTTGTGGTCACCGGGCTGGTCGGCGGACTCAAGGTGTATGACATCATCGTCTCCACCACCGGGGGTGGGCCCTTTAACGCCACCTCCACCATCATCCAGTCGATCATCAACCAGGCGATCGGCGGCGGTCAATACTCGCTGGGCGCCGCTTACAGCGTCATTTTCTTCATCATCGTTCTGATCTTTACCTGGCTGGTCATGCTCATCATGCGCAAATGGGAGGAGGCGATCCAGTGAGCACTGTCACATCCACAGGGAGGTTACGGCAGCGCGTTGCCCCTCACAGAAAGCGGCGGTTTTCCGCCCGGTATCTGGTGCTGGGGCTTGTCCTGTGGGCGCTCGCCGCGCTCTTCCTGGTCCCGGTCTATTATCTGATCGTCTCCACCTTTAAGGACGCGGAGGCGGTGACGCTGCACCCGTTCGCGCTCCCCACCTCGCTGGATTTCAGCAAGTATGTCACGGCCTGGACCAAGATGAACTATCCCCGGGCCTTTCTGAACACGTTTCTCATCACCTCCCTGTCCGTGATCTTCTCCACCCTGATCGCGGCGGCGGCGGCCTATTCCATCACCCGCTACCGCAGCCGGTTCAATCGGTTTGTCTTTATGCTGGTGCTCTCGGGACTGATGATTCCCGGGCAGGTCAGCCTGGTCAGCCTGTACAACCTGGTGCGGGGGATGGGCCTGATGGACAACATCTTCGGACTGGTGGTAATCAATTCCGGCGGCTGCACCGTGCTGCCTCTGTTTTTGATGAGGAGCTTTATCAGTACCACCATCCCGATCGAGCTGGACGAGGCGGCCCGGATCGACGGCTGCAATGTCTACCAGACGTTTTTCCGGGTGGTATTTCCGCTCCTCAAGCCCATCACCGCCACCGTGGCCATCATCACCTCCCTCGGCGTCTGGAACGACTATCTCAATCCCATGCTCTTTTTACAGAGCCGGGAAAATGCCACCATCCTGCTGGAGATCAACCGCAACATCGGCCAGTTCTCCGTGGACTGGGCCGGCATGTTCCCGATGCTGGTGCTGGGAATCGCCCCGCTGTCGATCTTCTATCTGCTCATGCAAAAACATGTGATTTCGGGCGTCGTCACCGGTGCGGTAAAGGGATGATTTCCATCGAGGGGGAAGGGTCATGTCCGACAGATTCACGCTCCTGATCGCGGAGGACAGCGCGAAGGTGCGGGAAGGTATTCACAAGCTGGTGCAAAAATTCGAGTACCCGCTGCGGGTGCTGGAGGCGGCAGACGGAGAACAGGCCCGCAGGCTCCTCCAGGAGGAACCCGTCGATATCCTGATGACCGACGTGGAAATGCCCTTGCTCAACGGCCTGCAGCTGGGCCAGATCGCACGCTCGCTGTATCCTCAGATCAAGATCATCGTGTTCAGCGCGCACAGCAAGTTCGAATACGCCCGCAGTGCCATCTCCCTGGAGGCGGTGCAGTATCTGCTCAAGCCCATCGATATCGGAGAATTTCAGGAGGTCATGGAGCGGGTGCTGCGGCTTTGCCGGCGGCAACAGGCGACCCCGCCGCCGGTGTTCTCCCCGGATGAACACGACCTGTTGTTCCACGATATCTTTTACGGCATGGATTTTTCACACGACACCCTCTCCCAGATCCCGTTTTTTGCAGACAGCCGTGCGGAGTGGGAGACGGTGCTTTATTACCTCTCGTTAAAGGAGCCCTTTTTCTTCTCCCATTACCAGGGGTTGACGGATTTTGTCCGCACGGCGGCTGACGGGGAGTACCACCTGTTCGTGATCGACGACCGGCAGATCCTCCTGGCCTTTCAATATCCGTATTATAAGCCGTATTCACTCGACCGCTGGCACCGCGTCTTCCTGGACTGGCTGACCGCCCAGTCCCCCGGCTGCGTGGCGTTGGCGGTGTGCGGCGAGGGGGGCCACGGGATCCACCATCTCTACAGCCAGCTCAACCGGATCCTCTCGCTCAAGGACCTGCAATTTTACATCCGGGAGACCACCCGGGTGTCCACCGACGCCCAGGTGGGGGTGGTGGATCCGGCGCACGCCATCGATATCAAGCCGCTGCTGGACTCGATTGTACAGGATATTCAGGCCCAGCAGTATCTTGCCGTGCAAAACGGAATCTCCCTGCTGCTGCAGGTGCTGACCGTCAACCACCAGTTCAGCTCCCTGTATGTCAAATACCTGTTCATGGACATTGTCAACGCCCTTTATGAGCATGCGGGCGACCGGCTGCCGGTAAAGATGGAGACCGTCATGGCCACGCTGTCCCGTGCACAGAGTATCGACGAGATTGAGCAGTGTCTGACCCCTCTGCTGGAAAAGCTGGAGGCGCAGCAGGGCGGCAGCCCCGTCAGCCGGAGTGTCGCCAGATTGATCCAGTGTATCCAGGAGAAGTACGATCAGGACCTGACGCTCGAGTATCTTGCGGAGCAGGTCTGCCTCACGCCGGCCTATATCAGCTCCCTCTTTAAAAAGGAGACCGGGCAATCCATCACGGTCTATATCAACGAATACCGCATGGCCAAAGCCAAGCGGATGCTGCGCGGGACCAATATGAAGCTGGTGGACGTGGCGGCGGCCGTGGGATATTCGAGCCAGATCTATTTCAACATGCTGTTCAAAAAGATGTTCGGGCTCACCCCCAGCCAGTACCGGGACGGCCAAGACCCTCCCCCGGGAGGGGCGGCCAGGCCGGCACGCGGGAAAGGGGCGACGCCATGATCAGTTGTGCAAGGCAGCCGGTTATTCTGTCCAAAGAGGATTGAAAGGAGAGGTAGTATGCAAACGCGTTCCCATCGCACGAGTCACAAGGCCATGGCATGCCTGTTGTCCGGGGTGCTGTGCGCCGCCATGCTGCTGTCCGTCCTGTTTGCCACCGGGAACGGCACGGTCGCCGCGGACCCGTCCGCCACACCCGTCCGGCACGCACCGGACGCCACCGTCGCCTATCACGACGGGGTGATGAACGGGCAGGGGCTGCAAAACGTCAAGGACGGCAA
>DXWE01000006.1:5007-8302 GCA_019417045.1 Oscillospiraceae bacterium | reverse complement strand
GGAACCACTACGCGGTCAACGAGGTGGAGATCAACGACTCGGGGGCTGCGGAGGAGCCGACCACGACCACCACCGAGGAGTCGACCACGACCACCACTGAGGAGTCGACTACGACTACCACCGAGGAGTCGACCACGACTACCACCGAGGAGTCGACCACGACCACCACTGAGGAGTCGACTACGACTACCACCGAGGAGTCGACTACGACCACCACCGAGGAGCCGACCACGACCACCACTGAGGAATCGACCACGACCACCACCCCGCCGGCCCCGTCCCAGCCGGCGCAGCACGCGCCGGACGCCATCGTCTCCTATCACGACGGGGTGATGAACGGGCAGGGGCTGCAAAACGTCAAGGACGGCAACCTGACCAACGCCTATGTCAGCGAGGATGCCCCCGATCTGAGCGACGGCAAACAATTCATCCAGTTTGTCTGGGACGAGCCGATCGCTTTCGACCAGGTGGTGCTCTACTCGCAGTACTGCGGCACCGATTCCACCGAGGGCCAGGCGCCCACCGCCTTTGACATCCAGGTCTCGGAAAACGGCGCCGACGGCTGGATCCTGGCGGCCTCCAGCGGCGCCATCGCCTGGGAGGCCGGGGATGAGGTGCAGTTCCACACGGTGCAGCTGGACCGGCAGACCGGCGTGAAGGGCGTGCGGGTGGTCATCACCGACGCCAATCTCGACTGGAACCACTACGCGGTCAACGAGGTGGAGATCAACGACTCGGGGGCTGCGGAGGATCCCGATCCGACCTCTCCCCCGTCCGAAGGTCCCACCACGTCTGTCACGCCGCCTTTGGAGGAGCCGACCACTACTGCTGAGCCGACCCGGCCGGCGCAGACCGTATATCATGCCCCAGATGCCACCGTCTCGTATAACGACGGGGTCATGAGCGGGCAGGGGCTCCAGAACATCAAGGACGGCAGCCTGACCACCGACGCCTATGTCAGCGAGGACAGCCCCGATCTGAGCGACGGCAAGCAGTATTTCCAGTTCACCTGGGAGGAAGCGATCGACTTCAACCAGGTGGTGCTCTATTCGCAGTACTGCGGCACCGGCTCCACCGAGGGCCAGGCGCCCACTGCCTTTGACATCTACGTCTCGGAAAACGGCGTCGACGGCTGGACCAAGACGGCCTCGAGCGGCACTCTGACCTGGGACGCCGGGGACGACGCACAGTCCCGGGCCGTGAACATCGACCGGGTGACCGGCGTCAGGGGCGTGCGGGTGGTCATCACCGACGCCAACCTCGACTGGGGCCACTACGCGGTGTATGAGCTGGAGATCAACGACGCGCCCGAGACGTCCGTGCCCTCCCCCGACACCGGAGAGGACGGCCGCACCCTTCTGCTGATCGGCGTGATGGCGTGCGCGCTGGCGGCCGCCCTGTGGGCCGCGCACGGCTCCAAACGGGCAAAGGACGCCCTGCGCTGACAGCCTGAACGCTGTCAAAACCATACGCCCTCACCGGCGGGCGGGTACGGCCCTTCCGTGCCCGTCCGCCCTATCTTTTTTTAACAGAGGAGTCACCATATGGAATACGGCTATTTTGACAACGCGCACCGCGAATATGTGATCACCCGGCCGGATCTCCCCACTCCCTGGCTGAACTATCTGGGGAGGGGCAAGTTCAGCGGGATTATCTCCCACACCGCCGGCGGCATGTGCTTCGACGGCGACCCGTCCAACCGGCGGATCACCCGGTATAAATACAACAACCTCCCCTCCGACCGGCCGGGCCGCTACCTGTATGTCCGGGACCAGGACACCGGCAGATACTGGTCCCCCACCTGGCAGCCGGTGCTCTCTCCCCTCTCCCGGTACGAATGCCGGCACGGGTTGGGATACACCCGGATCTCGGGAAGCTGTGAGGGGATCGACACCTCCCTGCTCTACACCATCCCCCTTGACGCGCCCTATGAGGTGTGGCAGGTGCGCATGACCAACACCACCGACCGGGCCCGGACCCTGCGGCTGTTTTCGTATGTGGAGTGGAGCTGGTACGACGCCTTCTACGATATCCTGTGCGACTGGCCGCGCATGATATTGCAGTGCCGGTGCGAGGGGAACACCATCCTCTTCGATCCGGTGTCGGAGCAGTGCGAGAGCGGGCTGCTGCGCAGCTATCTCGCCACCGACCTGCCCGTGGACGGGTACGACTGTTCCCTCTCCGCCTTTATTGGCCCCTATCGCAGCGAGGCCAACCCGCTCGCGGTGGAGCGGGGCACGTGCACCAACAGCGAGGCCCGTTCGGACAATGCGGTGGGGGTGCTCAGCTCCCAGATCGTGTTACAGCCCGGCGAGACCCGTGTTTTCCACTATGCCCTCGGGACGGCAAACACCCCGCAGGAGCGGGCGACCTGCCTGCGCCGGGCCCTGGATCCCGACCGGCTGGAGAGGGATTTGCAGGCGCTGCGGCGCGACTGGGACGACTATCTGTCCCGGCAGCAGGTGCTTACCCCCGACGAAGACATGAACACCATGCTGAATATCTGGAACGCCTATCAGTGCAGCACCACCTTCGACTGGTCGCGGTTTGTCTCCGCCTATGAGCGGGGAGTCGACCGGGGGATGGGGTTCCGGGACAGCATGCAGGACGTGCTCGGCATCCTGCACGCCCGGCCCGAAGAGGCGCGGCAGCGCATCCTGCTTTTGCTCTCGATCCAGCTCTCCCAGGGGGACGCCAAGGACGTCTACTATCCCGGCACCGGCCAGGCCAAAGGCGGCGGGCGCAGCGACGACCATCTCTGGTCGGTCTACTCGGTGTGCGAATACATACGCGAGACGGGGGATGCCTCCCTGCTTTGGGAGGTTGTCCCCTATGTGGACGGCGGCAGCGGCACGGTGAGAGAACATCTGGAGCAGGGGCTGCGGTACACCCGCACCCATCTGGGGCGGCACGGGATCCCCGACATGCGGCGCAACGACTGGAACGACAGCATGGCCCCGATCAACAAACGGGGCGGCGCGGAGAGCGTGTTTGTGTTCTTCCAGCTGGCGCACGCGGCCTACGAGCTGATGTGGCTGTACCGCCACCTCGGGATCACGGACGGGCTGGCCTTTGCCGAGGAGATCTACGGCTATTGCCGGTCCAAGCTTGCCACCGTGTGGGACGGAGGTTGGTTCCTGCGCGCCTTCACCAGCGAGGGAGAGCCCTATGGGACTGCGAAAGACGACTTCAACCGCCTGTTTTTAAACCCGCAGTCCTGGGCGGTGCTCAGCCGGCTGCCGGATCCCCGGCAGGCGCACGCCGCCTTTGACGCGGTCATGGAACATCTCTACAC
>DXWE01000006.1:0-4997 GCA_019417045.1 Oscillospiraceae bacterium | reverse complement strand
GATCACCCACTGGCCGGCCTCGACCGGATATGATCTGGATCACAAGGGGTTCTTCGCCTTTGTGGCCGGGGCGCGTGAAAACGGCGGCATCTTCTTCCACGCCAACACCTGGGCCATTTTGGCCCTCACCCTGCTGCGGCGCGGGGAGGACGCCTGGAAATGCTACCAAAGCTCCCTGCCGCCCCGGCGCAACACGCAGGCGGACCGCTGCCTGACCGAGCCCTATGTCTATTCCCAGACCATGCTCGGCCCCCAGCACCCGCGTTTCGGCGCATGCTCCAACTCCTGGCTGACAGGGACGGCCTCCTGGATGTATTTTGTCGCCACGCGCTATATTCTCGGCGTTCGGCCGGACTACGAGGGGCTGCGAATTGACCCCTGTATCCCGCGGGGGTGGGCGGGCTTTACGGCAACACGATCCTGCCGGGGCGTGTGTTGCCGGATCACGGTACAAAAAGGAGAGGCCGCCTCCACCGTGGTGGACGGCCGGCCTCTGGAAGGGACAGTGATCCCGTGGAAATGGCTGGAAGGCAGACAACAGGCGGAGATCCTCTGCACCATCACAGAAAGGAGCGATACCCATGACTTCACGGACAAGCACCCCTCTCCTGTTTCAGGAGGAGTTTGAGGGGAACAGGCTGGACCCGGCCAAATGGCTGCCGCTGTATTTTCCCCACGCCGCCGCTGACCTCGAGCGCTGCCGGCCCTCCTATTATCTGAAGGACAGCGTATTGTATCTGTACATCGACGAAAGCACGCCCTGTTATGCAAAGGACTCTCCGA
This sequence comes from Oscillospiraceae bacterium, assembly GCA_019417045.1. Classification (GTDB taxonomy): domain Bacteria; phylum Bacillota; class Clostridia; order Oscillospirales; family Acutalibacteraceae; genus DXWE01. The sequence continues at coordinate 4,214 of DXWE01000006.1, read as the reverse complement.
TGAAGGTCAGCTCGGTGCAGACCGTCGAGAAAAACCTCCTGCACCCCGGCGCGGGAGAGGTCAATCTCCGGGAGGTGGCCCCTTTTGAGGGGTTTGCCACCCAGTACGGCTATTTTGAGATGCGGGCGAAGCTGCCCCGGTGCGGCGGCGGCGGACATATGGCCTGGTGGCTGGTCGGCACGCAGGATGACGCCGCTCCCGACGGATCCGGCTCGCGGCAGACCGGGGAGATCGATATCGTGGAGACGCTGTTCTCCCAAAATCGGCTGTTTCGCCCCTCGGTCCACCGCTGGACAGACCCGCTGCTGCGGGAATTCCACGAGGAGACACTCCTGCCAAACTTCGACGACAGCGCCTTCCACGTCTATGGTCTGGACTGGTCCGAGCGGGGACTGCGGTTTTATCTCGACGGCAGGTGCCTTTCGCAGACCGACCAGTCCCCCGCCTACCGGATGGGAATGTTTTTGGGGGTATACACCAACTGCGACTGGTCGGGGCAGGACAACGGGGTATATCCCAAATGCCTGTGTGTGGACTATATCCGGGTCTATGCGCCGGCAGAACCTTGACCGATCTTCCAGAGACTCGTCTCTCTCAGGAGGCGTCGGCGCCGTACCGCTTCGGGAGCGTGAGGGTGACGCAGGTGCCCTCCCCCGGCACGCTGGAAATGCGCAGCCCGTACGCCGGCCCGTCATACAGCCGGATCCGCTGCCGGACATTGTTGATGCCATACGACCGGCCCTGGTGCTCGAGCACCGCTTCGATGGTCTCCGGGGTCATCCCGGGGCCGTTGTCGCACACCGAGAGAAGCAGTTTGTCCTGTTCCTGCCACAGCACAATCCGGATTTTCCCCCGGCGGTCGGTCAGCTGGCCGACCCCGTGGAGCACGGCGTTTTCCACCAGCGGCTGCAAAATGAAGTTGCAGATCTCACAGTCGAGCAGCGACTCGTCCAGCTCGTATTCCACGTCGAAGCGGTGGTCGTTCATCAGCAGGTGCAGCTGGATATACGCGTCGACATTCTGTAACTCATGCCGCACCGTGGCCGTGACCCGGCCCTCGTTCAGATTGGTCCGGTAATACGCCGCCAGATGGCTGATTAACTGGCAGATCGCCGTGTTGTCGCTGTCCAGCGCGTACCAGTTGATGGTGTCGAGAATGTTATAGAGAAAATGCGGATTGATCTTGGCCTGTAGCGCCTCCAGCTCCGCCGCCTTCTCCATGTCCTTCGTGCGGCTGACCTCCGAAAACAGCTCCTGGATCTTATCCGACATGGTGTTCAGGCAGGCGGACAGGGAGGCCAGCTCATCCGTCCCCTCTTCAGGCAGGCGGATGGAAAAATGCTCGCGATCCATGCGGTTGACCGCCTGGATGACCACGTCGAGCCGGCGGGAAAAGGAGCTGTAGAACACACGGATGAGCACCGCCGCCACCACGCAGCTGAGTGCGGTGATGATGAGTACGGGCAGCAGGTCCTGGAAGGTCTTTGAGGTGATACTCTCCTTTTCCGTGAAGCTCAGCAGCCGAAAAGACGTACCCGGAAGCTCCGTCTGCTGAAGCAGAAAGTACCGGGAGCTGCTCTGGGGATCCCGGAGAAAGGCGCTCTCGTCCTCGGTGAGCTCCTCGGGAAACAGCAGCGTCCCGCTCCCGGCATCCACAACCGCCATTTGAATCCGGCTGTCCGGGGAATTCAACATGTCGAACAGCAGGGAGCGATCCATTTCGATCTGGACCATGCCGATCGTCGTGGTGGTGTTGAAGCTCTGGATCCGGTTGCTGACAAACAGGCGACCGTCCTCCTGATGCCAATACGCGCCATACTGGCCGGATGCCGCCGTGTACCACGCGGTGTCACGCACCGCCGCGCTGTCGGCAAACCACCTGCTCGGGATGGTCTGCTTCTCCATGTCGGTATAGACGGTCACCGACCGGATGGCGGGGTAACTCGTGAGGAAAAAATAGATGTTCGGTTCGATCGCCGTGTTCAACAGCATCACCTTGTTGTACACGGGCTGCGGGTCGGTGAGCAGATTGACCAGTGACGCGTTCTGCGCAATCAGGAACGCATAGTTGCCGTAGTTGTTCAGGGCGTTGACCGCGCTGCCGGAGATCAGCTCCGCCGCATTGGTGTAGGCGGTCTGGTTGCGCTCGCGGTTGTTCCTCTGCACCGTGACCACGGCAAAACTGCCGTTGATCAGCACCGTCACCAGCACCAGCAGCACATAGGTGAAAATCATCTTCCTCTTGAGACTCCACGCGTGGGGCATACCGCATTCTCCTCTGTTTCCGGCGGCCAAACCGGCCCCGGGTTTCCTCTTTTTCAGTATACCATATCCCGCAAACCCGGTACAATCCGTTTTTGTGACCCCCCGTTTCAACCGGCAGAGACCCGGAAAGGAAGGAATGGCCATGCAGGAAATTGTCAACTATATTCAGCAAAACTGGGACCGCACCATCCGCGTCAACCCCGCGGATACCGGCGATCTGATCGGGCTGCCAAAGCCCTATACGGTCCCCTGTATCTCCCACCGGTTTCAGGAGATGTACTACTGGGACACCTATTTCACCAACGTGGGACTGCTCCTCTCCGGTCGACTGGAACAGGCCCAAAACAACGTGGAAAACATGGCCTATCTGATCGAGAGATACGGGTATATGCCAAACGGCAACCGGGTGTACTATCTGTCCCGCTCGCAGCCACCCTTCTTCTCCCGGATGGTACGGGACGTCTATCGGTGTACCGGGGACAAGACCTGGCTGGCCGGCATGGCCCGGGCGGCGGAGAAGGAATATGCCTTCTGGCAGACGCAGCGGATGACGCCCTCGGGGCTGAACCGCTATTCCGGGGACTGGCGGCAAAGCCGGCTGGAGAGCGCCCGGGAGCTGACGGCCCGTCTGGGGATCGCGCTGCCCGCCGAGGACACGCTGCTCGACCAGTATGCCGCGTGTATGCTGGCCTTTTCCGAAAGCGGATGGGACTGCAACAGCCGTTTTGGCAGACGCGCCCACGAGTTCAACCCGGTGGACCTCAACGCCCTGCTCTACGGGATGGAACAGGATTTGGCCTTCTTCGCCGACGAGCTGCAAACGGGCCGGGCCGCGGTCTGGCATGAGCGCGCCGGGCGGCGCAGAGAGCTGTCCGACGCCCTCCTGTGGGATCCCGTCCGGGAACAGTACGGCGACTATGCCTACCTGCGCCGGGAGCGGTCGCCGTTTTTCTCGGCTGCGGCGTTTTACCCGCTGTTCACCCGCATGTGTACCCGCGCGCAGGCAGCCGCCACCGTGCGGCGGCTCGACGCGCTGGAAAACCCCTTTGGCGTCGCCGCGTCGGAGAGGCGGCCCACGCCCTCCGGCCTGCAATGGGACTATCCCCACGGCTGGGCCTGCCTGCAATACCTCGTGATCCGGGGCCTGGCCAACTACGGGTATACCGCGGACAGCCGGCGGATTGCAGAAAAATACACGGCCGTGGTCGAGCGGAATTTCCGCCGCACCGGCAGCCTGTGGGAGAAGTACGACACCCTCACCGGCGAGGTGTCCGTGACAAAGGAGTACGAGAGTCCCGAGATGATGGGCTGGAGCGCCGGGGTGTATCTCTACTGTCGCTCGCTGCTCGACGGCTTTGGAACGGCAAACGGCCCGGTGTGAATCTCACCTGACAGAGGCGTCTCCTCCGAGCGCCGGAAGAGGGGGTGTGCGGACGCACACCCCCTCTTCACCGTCTGTCACCGGCTGCCGATCTGGATCGAATACACCGTGTAGTGGTTCCAGCTGAGATTGGCGGCGGTGATCTTCACCCGCACGCCCAACACATCCGTCACCGTCTCAAAATCCGTGGCCATGTCCTGTAGGCTGTCGCCGGACGCCCACGAGACAGTGCCGCTCTCTGCGACCTTGGTCCAGCCGTCGGTCCCGTTTTCCGAGACGTAGATCTCCCAGGCTGTCGGGGCCTGGCCCTCCTCGGTGGCGGTGCCGCAGTACTGGCTGCTGAGGATCACGCGGTCGAAGCTGACCGCCTCCTCCCAGTTGAACTGGATATACTGTTCCGCCATGTTCGGCGCGTCCTCGCTGACATAGGCGCCGGAACTGCCCACGGTCTTGATGTTCTGCAGGCCCTGCCCGCTCATCACCGCGTCGTTATAGCTGACGACCGCCTCTTCCACCAGGTTGGCTCCCGAGAGGGAGGCGGTGGACGGCGGGGGCTCGGTCGGGGCGG
>DXWE01000059.1:3336-8864 GCA_019417045.1 Oscillospiraceae bacterium | reverse complement strand
GCCCGCTCACATATCTCGTCGAACAGGCTTTCCCGCCTGCTCTCGCTGAGCTTTTTGGAATCGGTCAGTCCCCCGATCATCGTGCCGGGCGAGAGCACGACCGCCGCCGCGAACACCGGGCCGCACAGTGGCCCCCGGCCCGCCTCGTCCACCCCGCACAGCACGGGATACCCCTCTGCCCGCACAGCGGCGTCGAACGCCCAGTTCTCCGGCAACCCGTCGGGGGTGTGCTGTGAAACTCTCATCGCCTCTACTCCTCCTGCCCGGCGGGCAGCGGGTCCGGCCACTCCACCGTGATCCGGCCGAGCTTTCCGCCGCGGTATTCGTCCAGCAGCATCGCAGCCGCGCGCTCGGTATCCACCTCGCCGCCCGACACCAGCATGCCGCGCTTTTTCCCGATGTGCTCGAGCAGCTCCCACCCGTCCTCCGGCAGTGGATCCGCCGGATTTCCGGGCAGCTTGTACCGCTCCCGCAGCCTGCCGGGATAGTCCCGGGCCAACACCTGCAGCAGCCCGCACGCGAGCTCCTCCACGTCCAGAATCTGGTCGCGGATCGCACCGGTGAACGCCAGGTGCAGCCCGACCTGCGGATCGTCAAATTTCGGCCACAGCACGCCCGGCGTATCCAGCAGCAGCACGCCGCCGTCCACGGTAAACCACTGGTTGCCGCGCGTCACACCCGGGCGGTCCTCCGTTTTGGCCCGGCCGCCCTTCGCCAGCCGGTTGATAAACGAGGATTTGCCGGCGTTCGGGATGCCGACCACCATCGCGTGCAGCGGCCGGCCGACCATCCCCTTTTTCTCCCACATCTCCGTCTGCGGCGCGAGGATTTGCCGCATGTGCGGCACGATCTGTCCCAGCCCCCGGCCGCTTTTGCAGTCGGCCGCGAGCGCCGGCAGTCCCTGTTGCACAAAAGCCGCCACCCACCGGCGGGTAGCGGCTTCGTCGGCCAGATCCGCCTTGTTCAGGATCAGCAGACGCGGCTTGTCCGCGATCAACGCGCCCAGCTCCGGATTGCGGCTGCTCACCGGCACGCGCGCGTCGATCACCTCGATCACCATGTCCACCAGCGGCAGGCTCTCGGTGATCTTGCGGCGGGTTTTGGCCATGTGGCCGGGAAACCATTGGATCGGTCCCTGTTCCATGCCCTGTTTTCCTCCGTTTTGGTCAGTCGATACTCCCGAATTGGGAGAGCGGCAGCAGGCGGAACACCGCCTTGCCCACAATATCGGAGATCTCCACAAATCCCACCGCCTCAAAGCGGCTGTCCAGTGAGTTATTGCGGTGGTCCCCCATCACAAACACATGGCCTGCCGGCACTGTGACCTCGAGATCCGCCGGATAGTTCGGATAGTGCACATAGGGCTCGTCAAGCGCTTCCCCGTTGACATACACCGTCGTCTCGGTGATCTGCACCGTATCGCCCGGCATGCCGATGATCCGTTTGATGAGCGGCTCGATCGATGGATCGGCGTCCCCCTCATGATACCGGTTGATGACCACAATGTCCCCCCGCTGCGGGGTGTACATCCAGCTGCTCAGCAGGACATAGTCCCGATCGTGCAGCGTGTCGTTCATCGAATCGCCGTCCACCCCCGCCACGCGGAACGCAAACGCAAAGATCAGCGCGACACACACGAGCGCGGACACAAATGTGCCCATCCACTCGTACACCGACGCGATGACCGGCTTTCTCTCTTCCCGGGCGGGAGCTTCACTCTCCTCCCGCTCCGACGGTTCATAGGTTGTCATATACTCCTCCCAGTTCCCGGATCGGCCAGTACCGGAACACGACCTTGCCGACGATATCCTTGACGTTTACAAAGCCCACTTCCCGCGACCGGCTGTCCTTGGAATTGTTGCGGTGATCCCCCATTACGAACACATGCCCCGCCGGCACCGTCACCTCTTCGTGCAGGTCATATGTCAGGTTCGGATAGTGCACATAGTTCTCCTGCTGGGGTTCCCCGTTGACATACAGAATTCCCGTGTCCGGGTCGATATAGACCGTGTCGCCCGAAAGCGCGATCACCCGCTTGATGAGGGGCTCGTCGGTATACCGGTTGACCACCACGATATCCTGGTAGTCCGGCGTATACGCCACCACCCGCAGCACCAGCCGGTCCCCGTCCTGCAGCGTGTCGTGCATGGATTCACCGTCCACCTGTACCACCCGGACTACAAACAGAAACAGCAGCACGATGACCATCAGCGCCCACACGAGCGCTTCCACCCAGTCATAGAGCGACGAGAGCACGCGACCCGACCGTCTCTCCGGCATGGTTGTCCCCCCTTATCCTGTGAAAAAAGAGTTGCCTCCAGCGCGCCGGGAACCCCCCGCTTCGCTGTGAGACAACCCCCTTTTGCCCGCCCTTACAGGCGCTCTTTGACCTTGGCAGCCTTGCCCACGCGATCACGCAGATAGTACAGCTTCGCGCGGCGCACCTTACCGTGGCGGATCACCTTGACCGCTGCCACATTCGGGGAGTGCAGCGGGAACACGCGCTCCACCCCGACACCGTACGCCACCCGGCGCACCGTGAAGGTCTCGCTGACCCCGCTGCCGTTCTTCGCGATCACCGTGCCCTCAAACGCCTGAATCCGTTCGCGGTCCCCCTCACGGATCTTCACGTCCACCCGCACGGTGTCGCCGATCGTAAATTCCGGGGCATCCGCTTTCACACTGTCCCGGGCAATCCATTTCAGAGCATCTTCCATTTTTGTTTCCTCCTGCTTCTTCAGACATTCGTGCTCCCTCATCGAGGGACAGAGGACTGTCCGCTTGAATGTGAGGAGGGCTTCGCCCTCCCCTGCATCAACCCCGTACAGGCAGAATTTGCCCACGGTCAATCAAATACCGGTCTATTTTAGCACACCGGACATCAAATTGCAAGTGTTTTTTTACATTTTTCATCGCCGCTTGAGCAGCAGCAGACACAGCAGATACAGGCACACCAACAGCAGCGTAAAATTGTAGCCGCTGTAGGCGAGCAGGAGCGCACCCGCCACTGTCAGCGGCGCGACGACGCACAGCGAGATGACAAACACCACCGTGTCCGCCCTTTCCGCCGGCAGGCGGCATTTGAGCAGCGAAAGCAGTGCCTGGCCCCCGTCGAGCGGCGCGATCGGCAGCAGGTTGAACAGGCACAGCACGGTGTGCACGAGCGCCGCCCCGGGCGAGACACCGGTGCACAGCAGGGTCAGCGCGCACACCGCGTTGACCAGCGGCCCGGCCACGGATACCACCGCCTGCCGGCCATAGGAGAGAGGCTCTTCCGGGGACTGCACCATGCGCATGCCGAACACCCCGAACGCGATCTCCCGCGGGCGGTGCCCGAACCAGAGCAGCGCCGCCAGGTGCCCACACTCGTGCAGCAGGGAAGCGCACAGGCACCACGAAGCCAACCCGGAATCATCCAGCGCGATCATCACGACGGCCGCCGCCGGAAACAGCAGACTGACGCATACCTGAACCCCCCACAGCCGGCACCTAAGCATACGGCTCGACCGCGAGCACATAGGCGGGGTCGTACGCCACCTTGTCGATCAGAATCTCAATGTGCAGGTGATTGCCGGTGGAGTACCCGGTGCTCCCGACGAGCGCGATGGTGTCCCCTGCACTCACCTGCTGCCCCTCCTCCACCAGGATGGCCGAACAGTGGGCATAGAGGGTGGAGACCCGGTCGTCGTGCTGGACGACGAGATAGTTTCCATACCCGCCGTCCACGTTGACCAGCGACACCGTCCCGCCGTACACCGCCGCAATGGAGGCGCCTTCCGGCGCGGCGATATCGAGCCCCGTGTGGAAGGAGAGTTCCCCCGTGATCGGATCCGTCCGGTACCCGAACAACGAGCTGATCTCCCCCTCGGTCAGCGGCAGCCCCGCCGCCTGCACCGCCGTGATAGGCGCAAAGGACGCGCCTGCCGGTGCGTCCTTTACACTGGTTCCGCTCGCCTCGACAAACCGTCCGCCCGCCGCGAGCACCGAGGGATCGGTTGAGCCGGCGCCGGACGGATCGGAATCTGTCGGCGTGGTCTCCCCCGTGCTGCCGGAGGGGGACGCCGGTGCAGCGGGATCCCCCTCCAGCCAGCCCATCACGGTGGACACCACGGAATTGTCCCGCAGCGCCGCCGCGAACTGGTCGCGCAGCTGCTGAAACGTGTCCCCGCCGATCAGCTTGAACAGCAGCGCCACCCCCACCACCAGCACGCAGGCAACACTCTGCACCAGCAGCAGCATCCAGCCGTCCTGCCGCGCCTTTTTGGCGGGCGGTGTCGTAGCAGGGGCCGCCTCCGCCGCGGGGTCTTCCGGTGGCGGCGCGGCGGGTTGGTCTGCCTCCAAAAAAGGCGTCATTTCGCTATACGGTTCCTGCCTGTTTGTCTCCATGATTCCTCACATCCCTGTTTACACGATGATGCAGATCAGCCCGTTGCACCCCTCGTTGATGATCCGCTCGACCGTCTCCTTCAGCTTGAGGCGCGCGTCGGTCGGCATGCGGTAGAGCTTGTTGTGCAGCCCCTCGTTGACCAGCCCATACAGAGAGGTCCCGAAGATGTTTGACTCCCAGATCTTGCTCGGGTTCTCCTCAAACTCGCTGAGCAGGTAGCTGACGAGCTCCTCCGACTGCTTCTCCGAGCCCACGATCGGGGACACCTCAGTGGTGATATCCGCCTTCATCATGTGGATGGAGGGCGCCTCGGCGCGCAGGCGGATGCCATAGCGGCCGCTCTGCTTGATGATCTCCGGCTCCTCGAGCGTCATCTCGTCGAGCGAGGGCATCACGATCCCGTACCCGGTCGCCTCGACCTCGTCGAGCGCGTTCTTGATCTTGTCGTATTTCTTCTTCATAGCGGCGAGCTCCAGCATGGTGCTCAGCAGCGCGGCCTCGTCCTGCACATCGAACCCGGTGGTCTCCCCGAGCACGCGGTAGAACAGATCCTCCTGCATGCCGACCGAGACGTTGGCGCTGCCGCGGCCGAGTTCGACCGACGACACCCGCGCGTTGTCGATGTACTCGCAGCCGGCGAGTTTTGCCGCCACATCCTGGATCTGACTGATCTTATCCGTGTTCGCGGCAGCCTGCCGGATCGCGTCCATCACCGCGCGGCGCACGGGATGCGATTTGTCCAGCCGGGTCAGCCAGCGGGGCAGCTCGATGCCGATCTCCCGCACCGGGAACTGGAACAGGATCTTCTCCAGGATCTTGCGGATCTCCGCTTCGTCCATGTCCTGGCAGTTGACCGGCATGACCGGCACGCCATACTTCTTCTCGAGCGAGTCCGCCAGCTGCATGGTCGCGGAGGATTCCGGATGGGTGGAGTTGAGCAGCACCACATACGGCTTGTGGATATCCTGCAATTCCCGGATCACCCGCTCCTCCGCCTCGGCGTACTCCTCCCGGGGGATATCCGTGATACTGCCGTCGGTGGTGACAACCAGCCCGATGGTGGAGTGCTCGGTGATAACCTTGCGGGTGCCCACCTCCGCCGCCATGTTGAAGGGGATCTCCTCGTCAAACCATGGTGTCT
>DXWE01000059.1:0-3326 GCA_019417045.1 Oscillospiraceae bacterium | reverse complement strand
GTGTCTTGACCATGCGCGGCGCGTTGTCCTCAATGTAGCCGAGCGCGGAGGGCACGATGTACCCGACGCAGTCGATCAGCCGCACGTCCATGCTCGCGGTCCCGTCGACGACGATCGACACCCCCTCCTCCGGGATGAACTTCGGCTCGGTGGTCATGATCGTGCGCCCGGCCGCGGACTGCGGCAGCTCGTCGGTCGCGCGTTCGCGCTTGTACTCGCTGTCGATGTTCGGGATGACGAGCGTATCCATGAACCGCTTGATAAAGGTCGATTTCCCGGTGCGCACCGGCCCGACCACGCCCACATAGATATCGCCGCCGGTGCGTTTGGCGATGTTTTCATAGATGGTCTGTGCGTCCATGTCCATTCCTCCTCTCAGCATAGCGGCACAAGCAGCATGGTCGCTTGCGGCAGGATATCCGTCTGCAGGTTGTTCTCCGCCATCACGGCGTCCACCGAGGTGTGGCAGCTCTTGGCGATCCCCCACAGCGATTCACCCGCATTTGCGAACACCACCTTGACCGACGCCTTCTCGGGCGGGAACATCTCGTTTTCGTCGCCGCTGACCGCCGAGACGATCTGCAGGTTCTGCTCGTCACGGCACTCCCGCTTCACGAGCAGCTCCACCCGCAGCTCGAGCTGATGGCTGCTGTTCACCGAGAAGTCCACCCGCAGCACGACAAACGACACGCAGGTGGAGGAACCCTCCTGCGGGAAATCCAGCGAGAAATCCGCGCTGCGCTCATAATAGGCAACGATATCCTCCATGTCCTTCGCGAGCAGGCACACCTGCAGCTGGCCGTCTACGACCAGACGGCCGTTCTCCTCCTTTTGGGACAGCGGGGAGGCGTCGCACCACACGTCGACGACCGACGCGATCTCCTCGGAGGGCAGCTCCATCGTCTGTTTGACCGTCATCGTATCCCGATAGGTGTGCAGCAGCTGCTCGGTGCGCAGCGGTGTGGTCTCCAGCCGCAGCGGGCACTTCGCGGCATAGGCGTCGGTTAGGACCTCCGCCTGGTCGGTGCGGGTGCAGCACACGGTGCACAGCAGCTTGGTGGATACCGAGAGCAGCCGACTGCCGCCCTCCTCCCCGCCGGTGATCCGCACGTCGTTGGCGGTCACATCCACGTCCGCCTGTACCTGCCAGTCCTCCGTCAACCCCTCGACATCCAGAATCTGGCTGAAAGGCAGCTCGTGATAGACACATTCCATCCTGCCGGATTCCTCATCCCTCAGATACAGGTTTTTCAGCAGCAGGTCGCCTTTGATAATCAGCTTGTTCACGAGGATCTTGCAGTCGGTCAGTACCGGCGTCGCCTCCGACCGGATGAGCGATTCCGCCGTCACCCCGCCGCCGCCGAGATCCAGCGTCTCGCTGACGGTAAAGGCTTTTTCCGCCCAGGCCGCCGGAACCGAACAGCTCACCGGCTGTTTCTGCACGAATACGGTCTCGTCGTCCACCCCGCACAGCACCTGCCGCACGCCGTCCCCTATCACCTGGGCCTTCACCCGAAACGACCCGTGGATATCCAGCCGGCGGGGGCTGGTCGCACGGCAGTTGACATAGTCGGTTTTCGCACTCACACACACCTGCGTGTTCGGGCAGCGGTTGTTCACCGGGAAGGTACTTGTGAACGGCTGGGTGGCTTCGTAGCTGCGCACACAGTTGCGTTTTTCGTCCAGATAGAGCACCTGGATCTCGGTCTGTCCGTCCACAATCAGACGGTCACCGCTCCACTGCTTGCTGTGGACGGCAGGCCTCAGCGTGCACTTGAGCACGGCGGCGATGTCCGGGCAGTAGTCCGGCAGCACAAAATCGCAGTCTACCGGCTTCTCGTCGAAGGTATCCAGTAGAATCAGCGGCACGGCAAAGTCCTGCTGCATCACCTTGAAATCCATACAAACACCTCTCCTTTTCGATAAGGTGAGGGAGTCTCGTTATCCCACCTTATTTTCTACTACCCCAATATATTCGACCTGTCCGGCGATTATGCGTGGATTCCTATGCGCACAGAGGAAGAAATAGAACAACAGATGCCCGGGACCGTTCTCCCCCTGAGGGGGAGACGGCCCCGGGCGTCTGCCGGGCAATCCTATTTATGGCTCTATGTAAGGCTCTTTCTTGATTTTGAACAGCTTTCTCAGGATCCCGCCGAACAGTTTCGGACTCTTGACCACGACGATCTTCATCACAAGTGCCCCCTTGTCACACAGTCGTTATCGTCTGCCGAAGGCACAGCCCAGCACCACCAGTGCGGCTGCCAGGATGAAGAGCAACAGCTTCGACGGGCACAGGGTGGCCACCAGCAGACCGGCGCCGAACGCCGCACAGCAGCTGCCCACATGGCTTCTACACATAACTAAACACCGTCCCTTACACTGGTTGGTAACACGGTTCCGTGCTTCTCTACCAGCATATTCAGGGACGGTGCCTTTGGTTCCGGAAGGATCGAAAATATTTTCCGTTTCTTCGGAAATTTCTGAAAAACCGGGGGTATTTAGCGGTTTTCCCACGCCTTTTTGTCTTTTACCTCTTCCCACATCGTAAGATAGCTCTCATAGCGCGACCGGGCGATCACCCCCTGCTCTACCGCCGCTTTCACCGCGCAGCCCGCCTCTTTCCCGTGTGCACAGGAGGTGAATTTGCAGTGTCCGATATAGGGCGCGAACTCCCGAAAACAATGCGCCAGATCCTCCTTCGGGATCCATTCGAGCCGCTCAAAGTCGAGTGAGGAGAACCCCGGCGTGTCCACCACATAGCCCCCGCCCGGCTGGGGATACAGCACCGAGGTGCGGGTGGTGTGCCGGCCGCGGCCAAGTTTTTGGCTGATCTGCGCGGTCGGCAGCTGTAGCCGCGCATCCAATGCGTTAAGCAGGCTCGATTTTCCCACGCCGGAATTTCCTGTAAAGGCACACACCTTGCCGTTCAGTTTTTCCCGCAGCGGCGTGATCCCCTGTCGCGCAGCCGCTGACACGACAAACAGCGGCAGGCCGGTTTTTTCATAGATCTCCTCGAGCGGCCGCGTGTCCTCCAGGTCGGACTTGTTGATCACCACAACCGGCTCGATCCCCTTGTTCTCCGCGATCGCGACCAGCTTATCGATCACGAGCGTGCTCGGCGACGGCTCCACGATCGATACCACCACGACCAGCAAATCGAGATTGGCCACCGGCGGGCGGATCAGCGCGTTGCGGCGGGGCACGATCTCCTCCACCGTGCCCACCAGTTCTGTCAGTTTTTCCTCCGCCGGCATATGCTTCCTCCGCTTTGTTGCGTTGCCCGGGCATCGGGCCCGTCATGCTTCCCATTATACCGAATAAAG
>DXWE01000058.1:5244-8914 GCA_019417045.1 Oscillospiraceae bacterium | reverse complement strand
ACTTGGCTGGCGACGGCCCGGGAAGATAGGTAGACGCCGACATCTTTTGCCATGTGAACAGACGGCTGGATTTTGAGATCCGGCCGTCTGTTTTGCTTTTGCCGAGGAGAGAACGATTTGGCATACGGATAGGATGTGGGCTTGGCGCAGGGTCCCCGATGGGGAGTGGGGCCGGTTTTGGAGCAGGGTGCGGGCCTGGTGCAGGGTTCCCAATTGGGGGTGGGGCCGATTTTGGAGCAGAGCCGGGCCTGGCGCAAGAGTCCCCGATTGGGAGTGGGCCCAGTTTTGGAGCAGGGTGCGGACTTGGCACAGAGGAGGGGCTTAAAACAAAGGACGGGTCTGGGGCAGAGGGTGCGTTTGGCGCAGAGGACGGGTTTGGAATAGGGTGAGTTTGGTGCAGGGGGCGGGCACCTCCTGGCAACTTCCGGCAACTCCCGGCACTGACCGGCAGCCGACCGGCATAGGGGGCCTGGAGGGACGCGGGCGTCCGGATGGCCGCGGGGATGAGCAGAGATCGACATGCGGGTTATATGCGGATTACTAGTGAAAGGGCCCCGAATGGCGAGCTACTGGTGAAAGGGCCCGCCGGGGGCAGTGACGGCGGGCCGGGGCTGTGTGCGGCTGTGTGCGGCTGTGTACGGCCGTGAAAAACCGTCCGTTTCGGTTCGTTTCGGTGGCGGAGGAGGGGGAACCGGCCTCCTGCCGCGGAGGGCTTGTGTGTGACGGCCGGTTTGTGGTATACTCAGCTTGGTTCAGACGCGGCCGCCGCGGGAGAGGCGGCCTGCGACGTGCGCCACGCGTGACAGGCGCGAAAAGGAGGCTTTTTCATGCAGATTCAGGGGTATCAGAAGCTGACCCTGCTCGACTATCCGGGCCGGATCGCCTGCACGGTGTTCACCGGCGGGTGCAACCTGCGCTGCCCGTTCTGCCACAACGGCTCGCTCGTGCGGCCGGCGGACGTGGCGGCCGGCGGCGTGGACAGGGAGGAATTTTTTGCCTTTCTGCGCAAGCGGCAGGGCACGCTTGACGGGGTGTGCGTCAGCGGCGGGGAGCCGCTGCTGCAGAAGGATCTCGAGCCCTTCCTCCGCGAGATCCGCGCGCTCGGCTACGCGGTGAAGCTCGACACGAACGGCAGCTTCCCCGACCGGCTGAAATCGCTGGTGGGGCAGGGTCTGGTCGACTATGTCGCGATGGATATCAAAAACACGCTCGCAAAATACGGCGAGACGGTCGGGATCCCCGGCTACGACACCGCCCCGATCGAGGAGAGCGTCGCGTTTTTGATGTCCGGCGCAGTGGCGTATGAATTCCGCACCACCGTGGTGAAGGAGTTCCACACGGTCGGCGATTTTGCCTTAATCGGCGCCTGGCTGCAGGGGGCGGAGCACTACTATTTACAGCACTTTGTCGACTCCGGAGACCTGCTGCAACCGGGCCTCCACGGCTTGGATAAGGCCGATATGGAGGCCGCCGCGGCCGCTGTACGGCCGTTTATTCCCACCGTGGCGATTCGCGGCATATGAAACAAAACCACAACATATTGTGTTTCACGAAAAAATAATATCCCATATCTTGAAATTTGCTCTTGACAAGCCGCACGGGATGTGCCATAATAGAAGTACATCACGAAGAAACGAGGTACGCGGCTATGTATCAGGTTGTGAAACGGGACGGCAAGGTGGCCGAGTTCGATCTGTCGAAGATCGGCACCGCGATCACCAAGGCCTTTGAGGCCCAGGACAAACAGTTCCATCCGCAGGTCATCGACTTTCTGGCGCTGAAGGTGACGGCGGATTTCGAGCCGAAAATCCAGGACGGCAAGATCTCGGTCGAGGATATCCAGGACAGCGTGGAGCAGGTGCTGGTGCAGGCTGGGTACGCGGACGTCGCGAAGGCGTACATCCTCTACCGCAAGCAGCGGGAGAAGATCCGCAACATGAAGTCCACCATCCTCGACTATAAAGAGGTCGTGGACAGCTACGTGAAGGTGACCGACTGGCGCGTGAAGGAGAACTCCACCGTCACCTATTCGGTCGGCGGCCTGATCCTCAGCAACAGCGGCGCGATCACCGCGAACTACTGGCTGTCGGAGATCTACGACGAGGAGATCGCGAACGCGCACCGCAACGCGGACATCCACCTGCACGACCTGTCCATGCTCACCGGCTACTGCGCCGGCTGGTCGCTGAAACAGCTGATCCAGGAGGGGCTCGGCGGGGTGCCGGGCAAGATCACCTCCGCGCCCGCGAGCCATCTCGCCACGCTGTGCAACCAGATGGTCAACTTCCTCGGCATCATGCAGAACGAGTGGGCGGGTGCCCAGGCGTTCTGGGCTCGGAGATGTGTATAAGAGACAGTTGTCAAGGTGGACAACCTCTCCCAGAAGGAGGTCAAGCAGTGCATTCAGTCCTTTGTCTACGGGGTGAACACCCCCAGCCGCTGGGGCACCCAGGCCCCCTTCTCCAACATCACCCTGGACTGGACGGTGCCCAAGGATTTGGAGAACCTGCCCGCCATTGTGGGGGGCAAGGAGATGGACTTCACCTACGGCGACTGCAAAAAAGAGATGGACATGGTCAACAAGGCGTTCATCGAGACCATGATCGAGGGCGACGCGAACGGCCGCGGGTTCCAGTACCCGATCCCGACCTATTCGATCACCAAGGACTTCGACTGGTCGGACACCGAGAACAACCGCCTGCTGTTTGAGATGACCTCCAAATACGGCACGCCGTATTTCTCGAACTATATCAACAGCGACATGCAGCCGAGCGACGTGCGCAGCATGTGCTGCCGGCTGCGGCTGGATCTGCGGGAGCTGCGCAAGAAGTCCGGCGGGTTCTTCGGCAGCGGCGAGAGCACCGGCTCGGTCGGCGTCGTGACCATCAACATGCCGCGGATCGCCTATCTCGCCACCGACGAGAAGGACTTCTACCGCCGGCTGACCCACATGATGGATATCGCCGCGCGCTCGCTGAAGGTCAAGCGCACGATCATCACGAAGCTCCTGAACGAGGGGCTGTACCCCTACACCAAGCGGTATCTCGGCACGTTTGAGAACCACTTCTCCACCATCGGCCTGATCGGCATGAACGAGGTGGGGCTGAACGCCAACTGGCTGCGCGCCGACATGACCCACGAGAAAACCCAGCAGTTCACCAAGGACGTGCTCAACTTCATGCGCGAGCGGCTGACGGTGTACCAGGAGGAGTACGGCGACCTGTACAACCTCGAGGCCACCCCGGCGGAGTCCACCACCTACCGGTTCGCCAAGCACGATGTGGCGCGCTACCCCGACATCATCACCGCGGCGGAGCCGGGCGGCACGCCGTATTACACCAACAGCTCCCACCTGCCGGTCGGCTACACCGAGGACATCTTCGCCGCGCTCGACGTGCAGGACGAGCTGCAGACGCTCTACACCTCCGGCACCGTGTTCCACGCGTTCCTCGGCGAGAAGCTGCCCGAGTGGAAACAGGCCGCGGCGCTCGTGCGCAAGATCGCCGAGAACTACCGCCTGCCGTACTACACCCTCTCCCCGACCTATTCGGTCTGCCGCGAGCACGGGTACCTCACCGGCGAGCAGTACACCTGCCCGCACTGCGGCAAGGACACCGAGGTGTACAGCCGGATCACCGGGTACTACCGCCCGGTGCAGAACTGGAACGAC
>DXWE01000058.1:0-5234 GCA_019417045.1 Oscillospiraceae bacterium | reverse complement strand
GTGTACAACCTCGGCAACTCCCATCTGACCCACAGCGGCCCGCTGTCGGCCGGGGACGCGGCTCCCGCCACGGAGGCCTGCGCTGCGGACGGGGAGCCGGCGGGCGACCGGCTGCTGCTGTTCACCACCAAGACCTGCCCGAACTGCAAGATCGCCTATGCGATGCTCGACCAGGGGCATGTCGACTATGAGGTCGTGGACGCGGAGGAACAGGCCGAGCTGACCAAGAAGCTCGGGATCAAGCAGGCGCCGACCCTCGTCGCCCAGCACGGCAGCGAGGTCGAGATGCACGCGGGCGTGTCGGCCATCAAGCAGTTCATCGACCGGAACTAAACGGAGCATAGCCAAAGAGGAGACGGGATTTCCCGTCTCCTCTTTTTTGTGGGGGAGGTGCGGCGTGTGCGCCGGGCAGCCGCGCAGGGTCAGCCGGTGCGGCCGAAGGGAGGGGGTGCCGGCTGCGCGGGAGGGGCCGCCGGTGCGGCGGGCAGACTGTCGGCGGGAGCGGTGGCTGACGTGGCGGCTGAAGCGGCGGCATCGGCGGGCAGCGCGAGATTGCACACCGCGAGGCCCTTTTGCTGCGCATAGCGCACGGTGTAGGCGGTGCCGCCGGTGGGGCGGGTCAGGTAGCACACACAGTGGCCGCTGTGGTCGACCAGGTGGCGGTTGCGCTGCTGCATGCAGCCGCGGAAATAGTGGTCGGCGGTGTAGACGACCTTGTCGGCCTGCGACAAAATATGGTGGTAAATATTCACATCCTGCGGCGGCCAGCCGCGGGTCTGCTCGGGGCAGGGGAGCACGAGGATCAGGCGGATGTGGGGGTGCCGCTCCCGCAGGCGGAGCACGCACTCCTCGGCGAGCGTGTCAAACCCGAGCGCGCCGCCCGCGCCGAAATAGCGCACGCCTTCCGCGACCAGGCGCTCGAGCGCGGCTTCCAGCCGCCGCCGCAGGAAGGGGCGCGCCCCCTCCGGCAGGTCGCGGTGGCCGGTGAAACAGCAGGTTTCATAACGCATAGACAAAAGCCTCCCCGGAAATACTATTCATATAGATACTACAAACATGTAAATTGTCAAGTCGCTACTCTACATATAGTATTTATGTAGAGGTGAGCATATGAAAAGCAATTCACCATTGATGACCGTACAGGATTATGGCAGGATTCGGGTCAAGCTGAATGACATATTGGTCGAAAGACATCTTACAAGAGGGTATGTTGCCCGCATGACCAATACCCGGTTTGAAGTGATCGACAAGTGGTGTAGTGGTTCGTTGGAAAAGATCGATTCGGATGTTTTGGCACGGCTGTGTTGTGTTTTATCCTGTTCTGTGGAGGATTTATTAGAGTATGCAGAATAAATTTTAATAGTTACTATACAAACAGTAACATTTACAAAGTGAATTGTCAAGATGTTACTTTGCATATAGTATTTATGCAGAGGTGACTCTTGATGAAAAGCGAATCGCCTATTCTGCAACTGAAGCAGTATGGTCATGTACATGTGAAGTTGAAAGAGCTGCTGGACGAGAGACAGATGACCAGAGGGGCATTGGCACGCTTGGTCAATACCCGGTTTGAAGTGATCGACAAATGGTGCGGAGGCACGCTTGGGAAAATCGATGCGGATGTGTTGGCCCGGATCTGCCGCGTGTTGTCCTGCCGGGTGGAAGATGTTCTGGAATACCGCGAGTGATGGAGCAGTGGGTGGCCACTGCTCCATACGTCTATATAAATCGAAAGAGGGGAGGGGGAAATATCCAAGAGTAGCTTTTCACAATCCAAGAATGTGGTGAATAAAAATGACAAGATTGAAATTGCTGCGGCGCAAGCGCGGCTATACGCAAATCCGGGTGCAAATGTTGACGGGGATCGATCAGAGCGATTATTCCAAAATTGAGAATGGCAAGAGATATATGACATTTGAGCAGTGCAAACGTTTGGCAATAGCGCTGCACACGAGTATGGACTATTTGGCCGGGTTGACTGATGAGGATCGGCCATATCCGCGATAACTCCCATGTTTCCACACTTTCCACCGCGATATGTTGAAATATACCTGCAAATTATGAACGATCAGGTCACTTTTTGACGCATTCTGTTGGCAGAATACCGGTGGACGTGCAAATTGATTGCAAATTATGAATAAACAATTGAAAAAGGGAGTGGTTGCAACTAACGCAACCACTGACGGTAGTATTGTATCGCTGTTGCGGCGTCGAATTTTGCCGAAAAAGCACCAACAGAAAAATAAATGTGAACAATACTGACGAAAATATTTTTGAGAAGAGAATTGTCGTGAGAAGAGGGTTATCCTGAGAAGAGTGGTATCGTCCGTTGAATGGCGAGAAAGCCTTTGGGGAGAACGACAGGGGCGCCAGAGCTTCGTGCGCACTCATGTGAATATCATTCACATGAGTGCGCGCAAATCTTTTATAGAATATCTGTTTACAGCCCGATAATTTACAACTGGCAGATAATACCGGCAAAACAGAGGGGAGGGGAGAGAGATAACATCGGATCGAGCGCTCGCTGAATTTTTATAAGTGAATATAATTCACAAGTTAAAGAATATTGGGACAACTGTTTATCCTTTATCAAAAATCCAATATAGAAATATTTTGAGATGAAAATTGAAATATGAATTATAGAAAGTAAATACAAATTGCAGAATATTAAAATTAAAGATGCTTCGCCGATAATACTCACTGAATATTTAAAGAGTAAATTGGGGGGAGTGAGTTATGCTCACACACTATTTTTAATTGTGATTATTTCAATTGATTTATGAATAATACTGACAAATTTGCCGGGAGGGTGGCATTCACATTTGCAAAAATATAATGCTTCAAAACCGACAAATAGACAGCGCGGGTATAGTTTCGCCAAAATCGGCCATACTAGCGTCACCTTGACAGTGAAGGAGGCACCGGTATGGACAAGTCACCCCGCAACGCCCTGCTCGACACGCTCTGGCAGCAGGTCGGCTGCGAATACCTGTCGGACCTGCGCTATGACCCGCGCTATAACCAGCAGGCGCTCAACCAGATCCAATACCTGGACGCGCGGGAGTTCTCCCCGGAGGACTGGAGCGACGCGGTCACTTACCTCACCAGCGGCCCGCAGTGAGCGCGAGAAGCATTTAATATAACCACTTTTGGTGCAAATTGTGCGGATGAAGATGGCGCGATGAAAGATAGTGCGATGAAAATTAGTGCGATGAAAGATGGCATAAACAGAACCGGAAATGGTGCAGCCTGTGCGGATGAGAGTGTGAGCCGGCCACCAAAATGCAACCGTAATTGGTTTCACCTTGAGAGAAAAGAGGAGAGTATAACCAAAATTGGTGCAATTTCCAAGGCTTTGGAAAAGCGGTTTCGACGGGGAGCCGCCGGGAAACCAAATCCTCAAACCCGAATAGAGATATAACCGGATTTGATTATAAAATGTGGGCGGCCGGCGCCTGTGTACGGTCGGCTGCCGGAGACAAAGGCAATAGTATAACCATATTTGGTGAAAATGGGCAGCAGAGGAAACTTCCGTCCGCGGCCCGGCAAAAAGCCGGCAGGCCAAAGCCGCACACCTATAAGGAAGTAATGGTATCTTGCAGGACAGCATGGCAAATGGCTATGCTGTCCTGCTTTTTCTTTGCCGTTCAATGGTCTGCTTGTCCTCGTCCTGTTTCAGTTCCCCGACGAAGTTCCAAATAATCTGGATTTTCTGCCGCCGGTGGCCGCTGGACTTGTCCGGCGCATGGACGATAATTTTCTTCACAAACTCATTGACAATCGTAGGCGTAAGTTCGGTAATTCCCACATACTTCCGAATGACCGCCGCGAAACTGTCAAAATCCGCTTTGTCCTGCTCGTAGGTGCTTACCATTTCCCGGTCTGCTTTGACCTTTTCCGTCAGTTCTTTCTGCTCCGCTTCATACTCGGCGGATAACTTCAAAAACCGTTCGTGAGAGATTGCGCCGGATATATCGTCCTCATAGATACGCTTGAAAATCCGGTCAAGTTCTGTTATCCGTTTTTCGGCTTGGGCGATTTCCCGCTTGCGCTTTTTTGCCGCATTTTCCGCTTCCTCAAACCGCTGCTCATACACCGCTTTCTGAAAACTCATAATGTCCTCAAAGAACATGGCGGTTACATCGAATATCCGGCGCAGCACAAACCGTTTCAGCGTTTCCTCGCGGATAAAGTGCATGGTGCAATCCCCCGTCTTGCTCTTGTACCTCGCGCAGCGGTAACAATCCTGCTCCGGGGTCATGTTCTTGCCCGTAGCAAAATGCAGTTTGCTGCCGCAGTCGGCGCAGTAGAGCAAGCCGGAGAACAACCCTTGCCGTTCCGCTTGTTTGGCGGGGCGGCGTTTGTTTGCCCGAAGTTCCTGCACACGCTCAAATACATTGCGGTCAACAATAGCGGGCTGCGTATCGGGGAAGATACGGTAATTTTCCGAGGCGTTTTGCAGACGCTTTTTCAGTTTGTGGGACTTGGAGTAGGTTTTGAAGTTTACCGTACAGCCGGTATATTCCGGGCGTTCCAAAATCCCCCGTATGGTTTCCACAGACCAGCGGTAAGGATTGTCCGGCATGGGCTTCCCGTCCCGTTTTGCGTAGTACGCTTTGACGGTCAACACCTTACCGGCGGTCAATGCCTTTGCGATCTGCATCGGCCCTTTTCCGGCAACGCACAAATCGAAAATCCGCTTGACGATTTCGGCGGCTTCCTCGTCCACAATCCACTTTTTCTTGTCGTTAGGGTCTTTCACATACCCATAGGGCGGGTTGCTGCAAAGATGTTCCCCGGCGTTGCCCTTTGCCTGCATAACAGCCCGGATTTTCTTGCTGGTGTCGCGGGCATAAAAATCGTTAAATAGGTTGCGGAATGGGGTAAAATCGTTATCACCCTTATCGCTGTCCACACCGTCGTTGATAGCGATATACCGTATATCGCGCTCGGCAAAGAAACTCTCGGTGTAATAGCCGACTTTCAGATAATCCCGCCCCATGCGGGACATATCCTTGACGATGACCGTTTTGACCTTTCCTGCTTCCGCAAGGCGTATCATCTCATTCCAGCCGGGCCTATCGAAAGTCACCCCGGAAACGCCGTCGTCGATGAAAAAGGTTGGGTTGGGAAAAACGTTGTCCTCTGCGTACTTCAAAAGGATTTTCTTCTGGAAAGTGATTTGTCAAGGGTGTTTTCTCCACGATATATCACCCTATATCAAAAAGCCAAAT
>DXWE01000057.1:7882-9187 GCA_019417045.1 Oscillospiraceae bacterium | reverse complement strand
TGATGAGATGCAGCAGCCCGGTGATCGCGCGCACCGCCTTGTCCACCTGTTCCGGCTCGCCGCTGATATGCAGGTCGCCGCCGCGCACGAGGATATCCACGGAATAGTGCTGCTCAATCAGCCGGACGTTCTCATCAAAGCTCCCAAACAGAGATACCGCCTGTTCCATCCGGTCAATACTCAGCACCTGTTCCAATCTCTATCCCCCATTTTGTATATTTCCCATCAAATTATAGTGTATCACTAAAATTTTGTTTTGTCATTAGACAATTTCGACAAAATTATGAATTTTCTGAAACCAACCCGTGCAGCGTTAGCCCTGTGATCGGCTTTGGATGAAAATAGGTGGATTTCTGGGGCATCTTTTCGCCGGCCGCCGCCACGTCCCGCAGCTCTTCCACGCGGGTGGGATTGAGGAGGAATCCGCACTGGTATGCCCCGCTCTTCACCCCCGTCAGCACCTCGTCCGCCTGGCGGGTGTAGGTCAGGTTGGTCTGGTTGGCGAGCTTCTCCCGGTCGATCCCGAGCAGCCGCTCGAGCACCAGCGTGTGCAGCACGTTGACGTCCAGCTGCCGCGACACGGGCGACAGCGCCGGCAGAAATTGATCCATCACCCGGACGTCTTTCAGCGTCAACAGCGCGAGGGAAACGCCGTCGTCCGTATACAAAAACGCCTTATCCCCCGCGTCGTACCGCACCTGCAACCGCTGCTGCGCCTGCGCATACGACAGGCCGCGTTCCACTGTGAAATAGGATTCGCAGGAGCGCAGCAGGCTATCGCTGTCAAACTGTTCCAGCCCTTGAATCAGCCGGTGGGTCGGGTAGACCACCAGCCCCGGATGGCGCATGTCGACCAGCAGCATCATCACATATTCTGCGCCCTCTGTCAGCGCTCCCTGCGCCTGCAGGTACCGGCGGTAGTTGAGCGCGGTCTCGTAGCGATGGTGTCCGTCCGCAATGTAGAGTTTCGTGTTCGCAAAGCGCCGCTCGACCTGCGCGATCTCGTCCTCCCCCGTGATCGCCCACAGCCGGTGGGTCAGGCCGTCGGCGTCTGTCAGCGCAGAGAGCGGCGGCGCCTCCATCGTGCGGGCGAGCAGCGCCTCGATCGGCGCCTGTTCCCCGTCCATATACAGCGAATAGATACAGCTGAAATTGAAGCCGGTCGCCTTCATGAGGTTCAGCCGGTCCTCCTTGGCCTTCGAGAGGGTATTTTCGTGCGGCAGTACCACCCCCTTGGAAAATTCCTCCAGATGCACGCGCGTCATCAGCCCGGTGAGGTGTTTTTCCTCCCCGCCGTGGATAAAC
>DXWE01000057.1:4818-7872 GCA_019417045.1 Oscillospiraceae bacterium | reverse complement strand
ACCCGATGTCATACACATACAACGCCGCCCGCGGGTCCTGGGCAAGCACCCCGGTCTCACAAAATCGGCGCAGCGTCTCCCCCGCCGTGGCGTAGGGGTCGGCCCCGTCCCGCGGGAGCTCGAGCTGTACCATGTTGTACGGGTTGCGGCGCAGCAGCTCCAGCCGCTCGTCCTCGCTGATGATGTCGTACGGCGGACAGACGAGCGACCCGATCTCCCCCGCCTTTTCCGTAAATCTCCATGCCCGAAACGGTTTGACGATTGCCATAGCGGCGCCTCCTGCTCCCTGTGTCGAGTTGAATTCCAGTATATCTATACTATTGTACTGATTTCGTGTTCATTCGTCAAGAGTTCGTCCCCGCGCGTCCGCCGTGGAAGCGACGGCCGTTTGCAGCCAGCCCTCCCGCTCCGCCCGGGAAAACCGGGAAAACGGCAAAAGCGGGGGCGGATCGGCCGCAAACGGCGCGATCGCCTTTTCAAACCAGGCCACGTCCCGCCATGCACCGGCCTTGTATCCGGCCCGCCGCCAGGTGCCCACCCGCCGGAACCCGAGCGCACGGTGCAGCCGTTCGCTCGCCGGGTTCGGCACCGTGACCACCCCGTACACCGTGCAAATCCCCTGCCGTTTCAGCAGCTCGATCAGCACCCGATAGAGGGCGGTCCCGATCCCCCGGCCGGTACAGCCAACAGCGAGGTACACCGACAGCTCCGCGTTCCACTGGTATGCTTCCCGCGCCTGCGCCCGGTGCGCATAGGCGAACCCGATCGGGCGGCCCTCCTCCTCATACACCAGATACGGGTACTCCCGCGTGATCGCCTCGATCCGCCGGGTAAATTCCGGGACCGTCGGCGACGTGCACTCAAAGGTGATCGGCGTGTCGATATACGGCGCATAGATGGAGAGCAGCACCGCGCCGTCCGCAGGCGTGGCAAATCGTATGGGCATACCGGTTCTCCCTTCTTTCTCCGATGTTCTTCATCTTACCATAGCCAGGCAAGTTGCACAAGAGTGTTCCCAGGCAAAACCGTAACCTCCCGGCAGAAAAATAAATCCCCCGTGCCCGGCGCACCCCGCCGGGCACGGGCATATCATGGTAGCAGAGCCCCTTTTGGACGCGCCGGGCAGTGCGGTCACACGGCGCGTGTCCTCTCAAATTTGCCTGGGGCTTTATCCTTATACAGAGCGGGTGTTTACCTATGAAGACAATGATATATCTCGTCAGTTCGGTGACAAACGCCATCCGGGGGCAAAAGCTGCTGGAGCGCAACGGGATCCGCGCCTATGTGCACCGGAAGACCGAGCCGGACGGCAAAAACGGCTGTGGATACAGCCTGTGGGTCTCCCCCCGTAACCCCGCGCAGCTGGAGGCTGCCGAGCGGCTGCTGCAGGCGTCGGGGATCCGCCTGGTGGGCAAAGAGGAAGGCAGGGGCGACGGATGATCTACTTTGACAACGCCGCCACCACCTATCCGAAGCCACCCTGCGTACGCGCCGCCATGCTGAGAGCACTTGACCAGTTTGGCGGCAATCCCGGCCGCGGCGGGCACCGGCTCGCGATGGCGGCTTCGGAGGAGGTCTACCGGTGTCGCGAGGCGGTGGCGTCCCTCTTCCATCTCGAAAATCCCGCCAATGTCATCTTCACCCTCAACTGCACCATGAGCCTCAACATGGTCATCAAGGGTCTGCTGCGCAATGGCGGGCGCGCGGTCGTCTCGGATCTGGAGCACAACGCCGTCATGCGGCCGCTCCACGGGCTGTCGCGTTACCCGGTCTATGACGTCGCCCAGACCTTCCCCGGAGACGACGACCGGACGGTGGAGGCCTTTCGCCGGTGTATCACCCCCGCCACCCGGCTGCTGGTGTGCACCCATGCCTCCAACGTGTTCGGCGTGGCCCTGCCCATCCGCCGGATCGGAGAGCTCTGCCGGCGGTTTCGGATCCCGTTTGTGGTGGACGGCGCCCAGTCCGCCGGGCTGCTGCCCATCGATATGGAGCGGGACAACATCGACTTTCTCTGCCTGCCGGGCCATAAGGGGCTGTATGGTCCCATGGGGACAGGCCTGCTCCTGTGCAGCGGCCGGTACGATCTGCCGCCGTTCGTGGAGGGCGGCACCGGCAGCCAGTCGCTCCAATTCCGCCAGCCCGGCGAGCTGCCGGACAAACTCGAGAGCGGCACCCCGAACACGCCCGGGATCTGCGGGCTGCGGGCCGGGGTGGAATTTGTCTCGCAAGTCGGCATCGACGCCATCGCCCAGCGGGAGTGCGCACACATGGCTGTCCTGTACGACCGTCTGCAAAGCAGCCCGCGGATCACGCTCTACACCCCGCCGCCCCGTGCGGGGGCGTGCGCGCCGGTGCTTTCTGTCAATGTGCAGGGATACTCCTCCGAAGAGGCCGCCGCCTGGCTGAGCCGCCAGGGCGTCGCGGTGCGTGCCGGGCTGCACTGCGCGCCCGCCGCACACCGCAAATTCGGCACCCTGCCCGGCGGCACGGTGCGGCTCGCACCCTCGGTGTTCACCACCCGCCAGCAGACGGAGGAGCTGTGTAAAATTCTTCTGAATTTGCCTAAAAAGTGATTGCAAACCGCCGATTCTATGGTAAAATAAAGAGTAGACTTTTATCATGGAAGAAAGGAGCACGCGGCGGGCCCTCTCCGTGCCGGGCGTCAGGATCACCGTATGGCGGAATTTTTTTCTCGACTGTGGAACAGCGTGGTCGTTTTCTTCAGTTCGATCAATATTTTTACAAGTATCATCGATATCCTGCTGGTGGCGTTTTTGATCTATGCCCTGATCCAGCTGGTGCGGGACTCCCGCGCCGAACAGCTGCTCAAGGGCATCGCGCTGCTCGTGATCGTGTATCTTCTGTCCTCCTGGCTCCAGCTCAAGGCGCTGCATTTTCTGATGCAGACGCTGTTTGACAACGGGCTGATCCTGATCGCAGTGGTGTTCCAGCCGGAGCTGCGCCGCGCGCTCGAGCGGGCGGGCAATTCCCGCAGCATCAGCGGCACGCTCAGCCGGCTGTCCCTCACGGCCGACGATCCCGAGCAGAGCC
>DXWE01000057.1:0-4808 GCA_019417045.1 Oscillospiraceae bacterium | reverse complement strand
TCTTCATACGCTGCAGCTGCTCCGCCGCGCCCGCTGGCAGCACACCATTGCCGCCGTGTGCAGCGCGGCGGAGCAGCTGCAGCGTATGAAGATGGGCGCACTGATCGTGTTTGAGCGCACCACCAAGCTCGGGGAGATCATCCGCACCGGCACCGTGCTGGATGCGGACGCCTCCGCCGAGCTGATCGGCAACGTGTTTTTCAACAAGGCGCCGCTGCACGACGGCGCCATGATCCTTCGGGACGGGAAGGTGTACGCCGCCGGCTGCATCCTGCCCCTGACAGACAACCAGCGCATCAGTTCGGAGCTCGGCACCCGCCACCGCGCGGCCGTCGGCATGAGCGAGAACTCGGATGCGCTGGTCGTCGTGGTTTCGGAGGAGACCGGCGCCATCTCGCTCGCGGCCGCCGGGGTGCTCAAGCGTGATTTCAGTATCGAGGCGCTGCGGGTGGCCCTGGAAAACGGCATGCTGCTCGATGTGAGCGGCCAGCGGGAGAGCAAGGGACTCGGCCTGTTTAAAAGGAGGAAGTCCAAATGAAGAATCCTTTTAAAGGCGGCCTGTCCCTCAACGCCATGTTGCACAACCGCAAGCTGATGATGGTCGTGTCCCTGATCGCAGCCATCATCATCTGGGCCGCCGTTCTCAACGGCCCCGCCAACACCGAGAGCCGCACGATCACCCTGCCTGCCTCGGTGGATCTGAGCAATACCTATGCCGAGCAGATGGGGCTGCGCCTGCTGGACGACGCCGTCTTTGAGGTGAGCGTCGTCGTGGAGGGGCCGTGGTCGGTTGTCTCCAAGCTGGACACGGACGATCTCAGCGTGCGGGTGGATGTCAGCAGCGTGCAGAAGGCGGGTACCCAGACCCTGCCGATCTCCGTTGCGCGCAACAGCGGCACCACCAATTATGAGATCTTGTCCTATTCCCCTTCGGTGGTCACGGTCACCTGCGATTACTGGCAGGAGAAGACCGTCCGCGTGCAGGCGGATATCTCGACCCTGTCGCTCGCCGATCCCTCCCAGATGCAGTTCGGCAGCCCGGTGCTGGGGACCCCGGCCGTCTCGGGCGGCCAGATCACCTTCTCCGGCCCGAAGACGGAGGTGGACCAGGTGGCCTCCATCGTCGCCAAGGTCAACGAGACCGCCACCCTGTCGGATGTACAGAATTTTGAAGCCACCCTGCTGGCGTTTGATGAAAACGGCCAGCAGGTGGAGATCCCCCACTGCACGTTCAACGGCCTCGAGACGCACTCGGTCAGCATGACCGTACCGGTGCTGGTCTACCGCGATGTGCCGCTGTCCGTCACCACTGTCCACATGCCGGCAGGATTCCAGGACCGGCCGGGCTTTTTGACCATCTCGCCCTCCACGATCCGGGTGCTTGGCCCGGCGGACACGCTCAATTCTCTGACGGATCTCGGCGACCTGGGCACGCTGGATTTTGACCAGATCGATCTGAGCGCCTCCTCCTTTTCCTATACCCTCTCACTTCCGGACACAGTGGAGGTGGTGAGCGGGTCGCGGGAGGCGACGGTATCGCTTAACCTGGACGGTTTTGCCACGCAGACCTACAGCTTTACCGCCACCAACGCGAACGTCTCGTTCACGGGTGTGCCCACCGGTGTCTCCGCCTCCATCCCCACCCAGCAGTTCTCGGGGATCCAGCTGGTCGGCCCGGAAAGTTCCCTGGCGGACATCACCCCTGCCAACCTGCGTCTGGTCGTCAACGCGGCCGAGACCGCCACCCCCGGTACCTACCGGTTTACCGCGCGGGTGGAAGTGATCGGCCACGACGATGTCTGGGCATATTACGGGGAGGCGGAGGGGCTCTCGATCCAGGTCACCATTTCCTGAGGGACACAGAGGAGGCACAGCCGGATGGACAAGCCGCGTATTGAAGCTGCCGTGCGCGAGATTCTGCTCGCGATCGGCGAGGATCCCACCCGGGAGGGGCTGCTCGATACCCCCCGCCGGGTGGCGGATATGTATGAGGAGATCTTTTCGGGGCTGGAAGAGGACCCGAAGCAGCATTTGAAGATCTTCCACGAACAGAAAAACCAGGAGATGGTCACGGTCAAGGATATCCCGCTCTACTCCATGTGCGAGCACCATCTGGTGCCCTTTACCGGGGTGGCGCACATCGCCTACATTCCGCGGGACGGGCGGGTGATCGGGCTGTCCAAGCTCGCGCGGATCGTCAACACGTTCGCCCGCCGACCGCAGCTGCAAGAGCGGCTGACCTCCCAGATCGCGGATTTCCTGGAGAAGGAGCTGACCCCGGTCGGGGTGGCGGTCATCATCGAGGCGGAGCACCTGTGCATGACCATGCGCGGCGCGCGCGCCGCCGGGTCGCGCACCCAGACCTCCGCCCTGCGGGGCGGTATGCGCAGCGACCCGCGCACCCGTGCGGAGGTTCTCTCGCTGCTCACCGGAAAATAATCCCGTTGGCGCCGGAACCCTCCGGCGCCAATCGATTACAGAATGTAAAATTTAGAGGAAAGTATACGGTTTGAGGTGTTTTTGTGACGACTTCGATGGAACATACCCGAAATTTTTGTATCATCGCCCACATTGACCACGGCAAGTCCACGCTCGCGGACCGCCTGCTCGAGCAGACGCGGACCGTGGCCTCCCGCGATATGGAGGATCAGCTGCTGGACAGCATGGATCTCGAGCGGGAGCGCGGGATCACCATTAAAGCGCACGCGGTCACCCTCTCCTATGACGCGCAGGACGGGCAGACCTATGTTTTTAACCTGATCGACACGCCGGGCCATGTGGACTTCAACTATGAGGTCTCCCGCTCGCTTGCGGCGTGCGAGGGCGCGCTGCTGGTGGTGGATGCGTCCCAGGGGATCGAGGCGCAGACGCTGGCCAACACCTACCTCGCGGCGGAGCACGGGCTGGAGATCGTGCCGGTCATCAACAAGATCGACCTGCCGGCCGCCCGGCCGGAAGAGGTGCGGCAGGAGATCGAGGACGTGATCGGGATCGACGCCTCCGAAGCCCCGCTGATCTCGGCGAAAACGGGCGTCGGGGTGGATCAGGTTCTCGAGGCCATCGTCAAGCACATCCCGCCCCCAAAAGGGGATGCGGACGCGCCGCTGCGCGCGCTGATCTTCGACAGCTATTACGACAGCTACCGCGGGGTGATCGTCTATTTCCGTGTGAAGGAGGGCTCGGTGAAAGCCGGCGACACCATCCGGATGATGGCGACCGGCGCGACCTTTGACGTGGTGGAGGTCGGCATCATGCGCCCGGGCAGGCTGGAGCCGTGCGACTGCCTGCAGGCGGGCCAGGTCGGATATCTCGCCGCCTCCATCAAGACGGTGGGCGACGCGCGGGTGGGCGATACCATCACGCTGCGCGATCGGCCTGCGGCCGAGCCGCTGCCCGGCTACCGCAAGGCGAGCCCCATGGTGTTCTGCGGCATCTTCCCCGCCGACGGCGCGCACTACCCGGATCTGCGGGAGGCGCTCGAGCGGCTTCAGCTGAACGACGCGTCCCTCTCGTTCGAGCCGGAGACCTCGGTGGCGCTCGGGTTCGGGTTTCGGTGCGGGTTTCTCGGGCTGCTGCACATGGAGATCATCCAGGAGCGGCTGGAGCGGGAATACAATCTTGACCTCATCACCACCGCCCCGAGCGTGGTATACCGGCTGACCCTGTCAGACGGGCAGGTGCAGTATATCGACAACCCGACCAATTACCCCGACCCGTCGCAGATCACGCTCGCCGAGGAACCGGTGACAAACGCGCACATCTTCGCCCCGAACGAATACGTCGGCAACATCATGGAGCTCTGCCAGGAGCGGCGCGGCGTGTTCAAGGACATGAAATACCTCGACCCCACCCGGGTGGATATCCACTACGAGCTGCCGCTCAACGAGATCGTCTACGACTTTTTCGACGCGCTGAAATCCCGCACCAAGGGCTATGCGAGCTTCGACTACGAGCTGAAGAGGTACGAGCCCTCAAAGCTCGTGAAGCTCGACATCCTGCTCAACGGCGAGATTGTGGACGCGCTGTCCTTTATCGTGTTTGCGGACAACGCCTATGCCCGGGCACGCAAGATGTGCGAGCGGCTGAAGGACAACATCCCCCGCCAGCTGTTCGAGGTGCCGATCCAGGCCGCGATCGGCGGCAAGATCATCGCCCGCGAGACGGTGAAGGCCCTGCGCAAGGACGTGCTCGCCAAATGCTATGGCGGCGATATCTCCCGCAAGAAGAAGCTGCTCGAAAAGCAGAAGGAGGGCAAGAAACGCATGCGCCAGCTCGGCTCGGTGGAGGTGCCGCAGGAGGCGTTCATGGCGGTGCTGAAGCTGGACGACAAATAAAACCGGAGAAACGAAACAGGGCCGCGTTAAGCACGCGGCCCTGTTTTACTTAAAACAGACTGTTCTCCATCGGCAGGATGACATATCCCTCATACGTCAGCTGGCCGGTCGCCTGCGCGAGCACCGGGCTTTCTGCTTTCTCCAGCTCCTGATACTCCGCCTTGCTCAGCAGCAGGAAATAGTGCTCGTCCGTCTCCTGCTGCCTATACCACGATTTCTCCTGCTGATAGGTATACTTTTTAATCTCCCCGTCCTCCACCTTGATATTGCGCACCTTCACCTGGGAGTCGGACAAAACAGTGAGTACCGAGGCAGACCAGAAATCCGCGTATCCATAGGTCAGGTCGTTCTCCACCAGAAAATCGGCCAGCCCGTTCATCCCGGTATCCTGCTTGTAATCGTGGGGCATGCGCAGCACCGTGACTGCGTTGATCCCGCAGAAAGCCACCACCGCTGCGAGCACCAACCCGCCCC
>DXWE01000056.1 GCA_019417045.1 Oscillospiraceae bacterium | reverse complement strand
ATCTCAAACGTCCCGTCTCCCACCGCGTAAAACTTGAATTTCTGCCCCGACGCGCTCGACGGCGTGTCGTAAAATGTTTAATATTCCTCAAAAAATCGTTCTACTTTCTGATCCAGCGTATACGCATCCTGTGGATTTGTCACTTCGAATCTAATACCGATGTCAGATAAATACGCATATTCATCAGGACAATCCAACACTATTTCAATGTACTTTTCATGGCTGCTGGAATAGGCCCAGCAATGCTGATTATTGAAAAAAGATAAATCCTCCGGATATAAGGGGTACATCCAATTGGTATAACTACATGGCTCCAATAAATACGGCAAAATCTCAGGCTTTAATGTGTAAAGATTTATATCTAGGTTATCTTCTCCGACAGGACAACAAACGGCTGTACTGGGCCACATACCATCATGGCGCGTCTTTATGCGGAAAGGCTCCAAATGCTGCATAAACGTAAGACACTTGGTATGGTACAGCTTTATATCCTGTTCACTTTCCCGCTCCATTATTGCATACCGTTTTAGCGTTTCTTCATCAGGAATATACTGCGGAAAGTTTTTTAGCCAATCTTCTTGACGAAAAATTTTTGCCCGATGCTTTCGCAAAACGACCATGCAAGCATCTGATCTTTGGTAAGCAAATTTTATGAACTGTTTATATGTGTCTCCCACAATGTCCGAAATAACCAACATACATACTTCTCTCCTTAGTAATCACCATTCCGTTAGCCTATCACCATAATGCCAAACATGAGGATTCCCATGACGACTGTTTATATGATAGTGCCAATAATATCCGTATGACCATTCTTTTCCCTTGTCTATTTCGTATATCCTATCTTCAAATCCCATGCATAATGCTTTGGCTATTTCTCCATTTAAACATAAAAAGCTCTGGCTACTTCCTGATAAAAGTGAAACTAAAGCACTTTCGAAACTTACACCCTCACCACGACGAACACTTCTTGAACCTGAATCGTAGTATGCCTTCCAGATTACATAGTCATTTTCGGAGCGCTTTGTTTGAGTTCCCGTATCGGGTATTGGAGCTATATAGGGGGGAGAACTGGGATCCTTTCTAGGCTGATTATTACCCTCAATTATCTTCGGCTCCCAAGTTGGTGCTTCAGAAGACAGCTCCTCTGCTGCCTCATAAATCATAGCCCCAGCTACAATTACTTCCGCTAGCAACACGACTCCAAAAATCCAACCTACAGGATTCCACCAATTGGTGGCAACTACTGTAGCCTCTGCCGCCATATAACCATCGTCTTTATATCTTGCAGGATTATTCAAGCAATAGGCGTACATATTGGTGCCGGTGATCCCCCGCACTTTCCAGATCTGTTCTATCACTTCCGTTAATTAGAGCTGTATTGGCTCCCCATTTACTTTTTCCCGTAATACAGCCATTGCCTGTTTCTGATATTGAAAAACAATGACGCCTTGACTTTTTTTGAACAAGCGAAATAATTGTTGCTCCCGCTGCCTTTCAGTCAATGGAAACGTGGAAACGTAAATCATTTTGATTCCTCTGTCAAAATACTCTCCGTATTCCTTAACTTCGTTATATCTTATTCTTTTTCTAACGGCATTTAAAAACCGGCACACCATCTCCTCCTCTTTCAAAACGATAACTGCTAACAAATACCGACATTGAAAATAAAACCAACTATTGATGGCAATCAGTACTATACTCAAAATAATCAGGACATACTTGGATTCCCTCTGTTGGTCCATGGCAGTTATAACAATCCCGATAACCGCAATACAATTGTACAGTAGTGTCACTGGGAAAATAGATCTAAACCCCTTTTTGCAAACTATAAACCTCATTCCTCTGCTCCTCTATATGCGGAAATCCCAATACCAATACTTATATCGGATTTGCCACTGAATTATATTTCCCCGCTCACATCTGAAGCGGCGGTTTTCCAAGCGATATAAAAACCAATTTTAGCACCAGCCAAAGCAGCAACCGTAGCCACGGTTATATCTGTCACGCCATTCGCTATTGTAAACGTGGATCCAGCTACGACACTAACAATAGGTTCATAATTATAGAATAACGCCTGAGACTGTCCAAATGCGGAGCCTCCAGCATTAAAAAGTGCGCCTGTGCCCGTCGATATTGCTACGGATGTCCAATCCATTTCAAATCCATCCATAGACCCATTGTTAAAATAATAATTGGTTGTTTGACTAATAGTACTAGACGCAAATCCTCCAACTGCACCACCTGCTGCTCCAATAAGCGCTGCAGAGCCAATCGAGGTAGCAGGTGAAACAAAGGCCTCCACTACCGTACCAGCTATAGCGCCGCCCGCTGCTCCACCAATCGCTCCCGAAGCAGCCCCTGCCAAAATATCTTCACCTTTTATCGCTGCCGATATGCCGCCGGCAATTGCTCCGCCGATTCCCCCTATAATACCACCTATTAAAGCTCCTAAAAACTCTCCGCTCGGATCCACAAAGTTCACCGGATTATTGGCGCAATAGGCGTACATATTGGTGCCGGTGATCCCCTGACCCGTGCTCACATACGTGTCCGCATTGACAAAGCGCCCGAGATACGGGTCATAGTACCGGCTCTGCAGATAGTAATACGTGCTCTCCTCATCGTAATAGTACCCTCGGTATCGGATCGGGTTGATACTCGCCATGCTACCGCTCTGGCTCGTGATATCTCCCCACGCGTCATACGTGTAGGTCGCGACTTCCTCCCCGCTCCCGTCTATGACCTTCCTCACATCCCCCTGTCCGTTGAAAATATAGTAGTACGGCTCCCCATTGTACAAAAATCCGTACTTCATTCCGTTCTCATCCAACAGAAATTGCAGAACATTGTTTCCGCTCTTCTGTCCCACCAGCTCGTTTCCCTGCCAGTAGTACTCCGTCACCTTGCTGCCCACCGTCTTCTTGGTCCGCAGCCCGTCCTCATTGTACTCGTACGTCACGGTTTCCGGCCCGCCCGTGAACCCGCTCAGCTGTCTCCCGTTCTCCCAGATGAAGTGGCACCCGTTATAGTAATCCACCGTGTTTCCGTTCGCGTCGTACGTGATCTCCTTCCCGTTATACGACGTCACCTGGTCCGGCCACTCTTCGTTCTCATACCCCAGCGTGATCGTGCTCTCCAGCGTCTCCTGTCCCTTGATCCCCTTATAAATCCGCTTCTCGATCAGGTTTCCTCCGCTGTCGTACTCGTATCTCATCACCTTCCTCTGGTACCGGTCTTCCTCCATCACCAGCTGGTTATATTCGTCATACTCATACTGCGCCAGCAGGATTCCCTTGTCCAGCACCGCCGTGATGTTCCCGTTCGCATCGTAGTAATACGAATATGTCTCGCTCTCCCCGCTTGTGCTCATCGTATACAGCAGGCCCGTCGTATTCCCGTTCGTCCCCGCTTTGTAGCTGTACGTCGTCGTCCGCGCCGTTCCCTCCGGCAGCAGCAGTGTCCGGCTCACCAGCCGGTTCAGCGCGTCCCGTCGGTATTGCAGCTCGAAGTCCCTGTCCCGTGTCACCAGCCATACGTCGTCCGTCCCCGTCGCATACGAGTACTCCACTTCCACTGGCGTTCCGCCGTCAATCGCCACCCGGTACCTCTCCAGCCGGTTCGTCCCGTCCTCGTACACATACTCGACACGCAGTTTCTCCTCCCCGCCCATGCCGTCCCAGCCGTCCAGCACGCGCATCTTCACCAGCCGCTGCGCCATGTCGTACTCATACCGTGTCTGCTGGTCGTTCACCCTGTCCCGGATCACTCCCAGCTGCCCTGCCGCATCGTATCCGTACAGATACTGGCTCTCCGATCCCGCGCTTCCCGTATACGAGATCCCGACCACCCGGTCCAGCTCATCGTACCGGTAATACACCGTGTCCCCGTTCCCATACTCCACTTCCGTCAGCAGGTTCCGGGTATTATACGTATTACTGGACAGCTCCTGGTTTCCTACCTTCGTCGTCGTCCGCTGTCCCAGGCTGTTGTACCCGAGGCTGTACGTCGTTCCGTTCGCCGACGTGATACTCGCCAGGCGGTCATACACATATCCATACGTCACGCTCTGCCCGTCGTTCTCCACCTTCACCGGCCGTCCCAAAGCGTCATATGTATATGTCGTCTCGTTCCCCAGCGGGTCGGTCACGCTCTGCAATTCCCCGCTGTCCGGATCCGTCTCATACGTCACCGTGTTCCCCAGACCGTCCGTCACACTCTTCAGGTAGTTCCCGTCTGTACTGTAGGTCGCGCTGGACTGCATTCGGGGCGCGCCAGAGGTCACCTCGATAAAATACCATCTCTGGCCCTCACTCCCGTTGTCCACCGGCTGCTGTTTCACGTAGTCCCCGGATGTCAGCTGCCGGCTCTCCTCGTCCGGACTGCTGTCCAGGCATTTGGTCCCACCGGTCAGCACCGTTTTGATCCGGTACGCCCCCTCCAGCGCGCTGTATTCCAGCCGGAACCGCTGTGTCGACGAGTTCTGATACGGCTGCGCGGTCACCGTCGCCCCGTCCGAGCCGCTCTCCACGGTCAGGCGGTATCCGCTCAAGCTCACCGTGGCCGGCTCGAACTCCCAGTCGTCGCCACTGATATGGTGTGCGATATACTGCTGGCGCACATCCGTCGGGTCCCAGCGCACGACCTGGGCCATGGTGCTGGAATAGTACATATTGAACATGGCCAGCCCCGCGTACCCCTCGAGGATGGTATACGTCTTGCCGTCTTCCAGCAGATTTATGTTCTCTCCCGTGATCGTCACCTGTGTTGGATTGCCGTTTGTCTTGCCCGCGTCGTCCCGGTCGTACTCCACCGCATACCGCTGGCCTCCCGACGTGAGGGCATACGTCAGGTTATTGTGCAGATCGTAGGTATAGAAATAGCGGCTTCCAGAGGGGTTCATCAGCTTGCTCAGCTGGTCGTCCTGATAGGCGAAGGTCGCCTCTGTCCGCGCCAGATCTACCGAGCTGACGACGTTGCCGTCCTTGTCGTAGGTATACGACTGACCATAGCTCTCCTTATATACATATGCGCGGTTGAATAGGGCGGTATTGTCGTTATAGTCATAGTCAAAATCCAGCTTGACCGCGTCATACGCACCCGGCGCGATCGCCTGGCCGCCCACCATCTGCCAGTCCCACACACCGAAGGTGAACTCTGCCGTCGCCTCTGCATCGGAGGACAGGGGCTCGTTGTTTCCGTTTAAGAAAGTCAGACGCACCCGGAAAGTCGTCTCCCCGGAGACATCCGGCGGCTCCTGCCCATAGTATGGTACCGCTCGACCGGTCGCCAGCGAATGGGCCTTTGCCCAGCCGCCGAACCGGAACACATCGCCCGCCTCCCCGCTGACCTCGATGCGCTGTTCCACCGCGATCCACTCATTCCCATCGCCGACCGCCCGCAGCGCGCTCTGGCCGCCCTCCGTGACGACCGTCGCCGCGCGATTGCCCGCCGGGCCGAACACGCTCCAGCCCGCTGTGCCCAGCGACAGCGTGGGGTTGTGCACCAGATTATAACTGTTGGCAAATTCTCCCTCTTCCAGTTGTGGGGCACTGATCCAGAAGGTGCCGGTGGTCCCCTGCGAGCCGATGTGCAGCCGCGGAAACTCGTTCGCCGTCAGCGTGAAGGTCACGCTGGCCCGCACCCATTCACCGGCCTGTGTACAGGTGATCCGGTCACTGTTGACCGAACGCAGGATCAGATCCTCATTGTTCCGGCTGCGGATGTCCACGCTGAGATACACACCGTCCCGGTCCAGC
This sequence comes from Oscillospiraceae bacterium, assembly GCA_019417045.1. Lineage (GTDB taxonomy): Bacteria > Bacillota > Clostridia > Oscillospirales > Acutalibacteraceae > DXWE01. The sequence goes on along the minus strand of DXWE01000056.1, from coordinate 3,477 downwards.
TCCGCGCCGTTGGTGCTGAGATAGACAGACGCCGTAAACGTACCATCCCCCAGCGCCCGGATATCCTGGTACTGCCAGTTTGGCCCGCTGCCCGCCGGGCCGATCACCCTGGTGGTCGGCAGCCCGTTCCACCGGTATTCGGCGTCGTCCGAGCGGCCATATTCGCCGCCGTACAGCAGCCAGCTATCACTCAGATAGTCATTGATACACGTTGTCACGACTGACGCGGTGAGCAGCTTGTTCTGCGTGCCGTCCACCACGGCGGCATCTCCCTGCTCCGTGCCGCCTGGCGCGCCGTACTGATAATACTGCGCCTGGCCGCTCTGGTGATTGACCACCCCGATTGTCTGGCCATAGTTGTTGAACTGATAGGTGACCTGCCGGCCGGTCTGGTCAGTGATCGTCGTCGCGTTATGCCCATACTCAAATGTAAAAATGCGCGTGTAGGTGTCGGAGATCGTATGGATCCTGTATGCGCGCCCGTTCTGGTAGGAAATAGTTGTATAATAGTTGTATTGCAGGTCCTGAATGGTCTGCAGCTTGTTGTTCGAATAGCGGCAGATACTGCTGCTCCCGGGATCGCCGGCTACAGACGGATACTGGATCTCGTAAAAGGAGATATCCTCCGTCCCCTCGGCCTTGTAATTGAACCGGTTCTGACGGCCGTCCGGCGAGGTGATCGACACCAGCATGGGATAGTCATAAGCAGGTGCTCCGGAATAGATATCGGTACTGTAGGTGAACACATAGTCTCGGCCGGCACCGTCCGTGATCCGGCTGATCCGCCCGCTCGTCCCGCCGTTTTGATATGTAATCTGGATCGCGTTGCCGTTTGCGTCGGTGATCGACCGCAGCCAGCCCGCCCCCGTAAACTGGTAGACCGTATCGTTTTTATCCGTGAGGGTATACCCCACCTCCTTGCCCGTGGATGCCGCCTGCTCCGCCGTCTCCACGAACTCAAAGGTCAGGCCCAATCCATCCTCATCCTCGCCGTGGTACTTGTCATACGTGCCGTCCGCCAACCGGTTCGCCGCGATATAGTGGTCGGTTCCGTCCGCGTCGATAAAATAAAACCAGTATCCCGCGTCCCGCAGGGTATCGCCCGCATACAGGATCCGCAGGTTATAATTCGTCCGCCAGTTGTACGGCAGGCCGGTGTCCTGTGGATACTCGACCGTCACACCGCCCGCGCCGCCGATCGTCGCGTCACTGTAGCCGCTGGAGCTGTATACGAGCTGGATCCCGACCGGCATCAGGTTGCCGTCAATCCCCACGATGTCCTGTACCGCGACGACGTTGCCGTTATAGGTATTGACCGCCACACTGCCAAACCGGCCGATCGGCATGGTGGTGTAGGTCCAGGTGTCCTCCACCCCTTTCATGTCCCGGTACCGGATCACATAGACCGGGTCGGATCCGACCGTTCCGTTGGTCGAGGCATAAAACCGCGCCAGCCCCTGACCGGGCGCGGAACTGCGAAGCAGCACGCCTCTGTTCTCCACTCCCGCGATCCAGTCCTGTGCCGCGCTCGTCACGTCAAATTCGATGGGCGTTCTGTCGATCGCGAGATCCCCCGAAGCCGCACCGTCGTTCACCACTGTGACGCCGATGGCCTCCGGGTCGTGCGCGGGCAGCCCTTTCAGAATATAGGCATCCTCTGCCGACCAATCCCCCGACACCGCGTGCGCCTCGATGTGAATCCCGTCACTGCACGTTGTCAGTCCGGCCCGGTAATAATACAGGTACATCCGCGCATCCAGAATCCGGCTGGATTCCGTGATCTCCTCCGGCAGCTCGATTCGCAGCAGCGCCCCCATATCGAAGCGCTGCCCGGAATAGGTATAGTCCCCGACAAACAGCCACGCGTTGTTATATGCAGAGTAGTAGCTCATCATACCCGCATAATCCAGCCCCGCGGTCGAATCGTCCACCACCGTCGCGTCGTCGATGTCCCTGACCTCGCCGTCCGAGGGGATGGTCGGGTCGATCGTCACCGGATATTCGCGTTCCTTTGCCGTGAGCCAGGCCCGGTCAGGTGTGAGGGTATACCGATATCCCTCTTCTGTCTGCGAGAGGCTCACGGCGATCCGGGTGCTGTGTGCGCCTGCCGCGTCCCACATCACCGGAGCGGCAATCTCCATCACCACCATGCCATCGTCCAGGAACTCCACCCGCCCGTCCTCGCACAAGCTGGCCGTCAGGCCATCGGTATACAGGGAGAAGGCAAAAGCGGTCTGCGCGGGAACACGGGCGAGCACCAGGCTCTCCTTCATCCCGCCGCCTGTCACGTCGTACACCAGATCTATCCCACCAGGCAACACATTGGCATAAGTCGCCTGTGCATTCACCTTCGTCGCCCGCGTCCATTCACGGCGAATCGCCTGCCACACCTGCGCCTCGTCCATGGCCGCGATATCCGCGTCCACAGCGGCAGAAGCCACCGGCCGCTCTTCGTCCTGCAAGACCCGGCGCAGGCTGGCACGCGCCGCAAGGCGTTCGCTGTCGGCTGGCTGCGGGGCATCGAGCAGTGCGTCCGCTCTCGCATACAACTGTACCAGCCTGCTCTCCTCTGGCTGCCGCACCTGCACCACTGCCGGCTGCTGCCCCAGCAGCTCAAAGCGGATCGTGTACCCGTCCTTCCCGACAGACACCGGCGCGCCTGAGTGCTGCGGAATCTTCACCTGAAGCGGACCCGCGGTATTTTGGAGATAGGCCGTCTCCGTTTCGGTCTCCGCTGGCGTCTCGACCAGCGTGTTGTCGATCTCCTCCCATCGGCCGTCCCGCCAATAGTGCACCGGCTCGGCATAGGCCGCTGCCAGATAGGAGCCATCCGACAGTCGGAAATATTTTACGCTCTCCTCCCGTTTGCCGCTGTCCTCCCCCACCACATAAGGGTCTCCCCCGGATACCGACTGAGATGCGGAAGCTGCGGCAAAATCCTGTTTCGATCCGTCTGCATCCAGGCGCTGGAAGGCTCCCGCCGGCGCGGTCTGCACACAGATCGCCGCACTGCACAAACCTGCCAGCAGTCTTCCAAACCGTCTTCCCCATTTGCTCATGTTTCGACACCCCTTTGCCTTTATTTTCCCCTTTCCACCATTTGCCTCTGATTCTATTGTAAGTATTGTTGCTCTAGTTGTCTATATCTTTTTAAGTTATTTTTTATAATTAGTAAAATAGTTATAATTTTTTGGGGCCATGAGCCGTATGACCGGCAGGGAAAAGCACCAGTATGGGCGCGCACAGGAAAAGATGGTTGGAACAGGGCAGGCGCGAGATGGCGACTGGAGCAGGGTGCGAGCGGGGCAGCCGGAGCAGGGTGCGAGCGGGACGGCTGGAGCAGAGTGCGAGCGGGACGGCTGGAGCAGGGTGCGAGCGGAGCGGTCGGAGCAGGGTGCGAGCGGGACGGGTGGAGCAGGGTGCGAGCGAGACGGCTGGAGCAGGGCGGGCGGAAGCAACCAGGCGGCCGGAGCAGAG
>DXWE01000055.1:1501-9483 GCA_019417045.1 Oscillospiraceae bacterium | reverse complement strand
CCCCGCTTCCTGCCCGCTATCGCCGCCTGATCGCCCGCTCCCAGTACTGGCCGGCGGCCCGCCCCGGCGCCAGGATCCGCTCTTCCCTCTGCCCGCCTCCCTGTTTTCCCTGTCCCGCGCCCTTTGGCCGTTTTTGCCGTCCGTTTCTCCCGGTTTTTCCCCGGATTTTCCCCGTGCGGAAAAAATTTGCTCTTCCCCATTGACAGGGCGGTGGCCGGCTGGTATAATGAGGATATTCTTTTGAAAGTGTGTGGAAAGGAGAAAGCACCATGAAATCGTTCACGGCGGCCTCCCGGATGATGGAAATGTACATGTGCGGCATGTGCATGCGTCGCTGTGCGGATTTTTTCGATGTGCTTTCTGTCATACAGGAATGAACGGCTGCTCTGTCTGAATCCTGCCGTCGTTTTGTACCTCAGAGGGAAGCTTCATCGGAAGCTTCCCTTTTTTGCTGGGAAAGGAGAGGAGAGTATGCTCACGATCGCGCGGATCCTGGTGCTTACCAATACCCGCAACCAGCGAATGTACCCCCCACCGGCCGTCTTTGTCCATATCACATGATGAGAAAGGGAGTATATTCGCTATGAAAAAGAAACTTGCTGTGATCCTGACCGCTCTGTTTTCGCTGTCCGCCCTGTTTTCGCTGTCCGCCTGCTCGAAGGGGGGGCTGACGGTGGCGGTGCCGAACGACACGACCAACGAGGCGCGCGCCCTGCTGCTGCTGGAGGACCTCGGGTACATCACGCTCAAAGAGGGCGCGGGTATCACCGCGACCGTGCGGGACATCGCGGAGAACCCGTATAACCTCGAGTTCAGCGAGGTGGAGGCGGCGCAGCTGCCCAACGTGCTGCCCGATGTGGATTACGCGGTCATCAACTCGAACTACGCGATCCCGGCGGGCCTCAATCCCGTGACCGACGCGCTCGCGATCGAGGGCTCCTCCTCGGCGTACAGCAACATCCTCGCGGTGAAAGAGGGCAACGAGGGGACCGACAAGATCAAGGCGCTGGTCGCAGCGCTTGAGAGCCAGCAGGTCGCGGACTACATCGCGAACACGTACGGCGGCGCGGTGGTGAGCGTGGTGGAGAACCCGGGCGACGGGTATGACGCGTCGGTGGACTACGCCGCGCTGTCGGGCACCACCGTCACGGTGGCGGCCTCCCCCACGCCGCACGCGGAGATCCTGAAGGTGGCGAAGGACATCCTGGCCGCGCGGGACATCACGCTCGAGATCACCGAGTTCACGGACTACGTGCAGCCGAACAACGTGGTGGAGAGCGGCGAGCTGGACGCGAACTACTTCCAGCACGGGCCGTACCTGGATGACTTCAACGCGGAAAACGGCACCCATCTGGTGTCGGCGGCGGCGATCCATGTGGAGCCGATCGGGATTTACGGCGGCAAGCAGACCACGCTCGACGCAATCGGAAAATAACAAAGGCCCCCTTTTGCCGCCGGCCGGCGGCAAAAGGGGCTTCCTTGCGGAGGGGAAGCCCATGATAGAACTACGCGACATATCCAAAACCTTTGTGACGGCGGACGGGACGGTGGAGGCGCTCAAGCACGTCACGCTGACCGTCCCGGACGGGGATATCTACGGGATCATCGGCATGAGCGGCGCGGGCAAGAGCACGCTGGTGCGGTGTATCAACATGCTGGAGCGCCCGACCGAGGGCACGGTGATGATCGACGGGGTGGACATCGGATCGCTGTCCGACCGGGAGCTGCGGCAGGTGCGGCGGAACGTGACCATGATCTTCCAGGGGTTCAACCTGCTCATGCAGCGTACCTGCCTGAAAAACGTCTGCTTCCCGCTGGAACTTTCGGGGATGAACAAGGCGCAGGCGAAAAAGCGCGCGCTCGAGCTGCTGGAGACCGTGGGACTGCCGGACAAGGCGAACGCCTATCCGGCGCAGCTGTCGGGCGGGCAGCAGCAGCGGGTGGCGATCGCGCGAGCGCTTGCGACCGACCCGAAGGTGCTGCTGTGCGACGAGGCGACGAGCGCGCTCGACCCGAACACGACACACGCGATCCTGTCGCTCATCCGGGACATCAATCACAAGCTCGGGATCACGGTGATCCTGATCACCCACCAGATGAGCGTGGTGGAGGAGATCTGCCGCCATGTGGCGATCCTGGACGAGGGGACCGTGGTGGAGGAGGGCGCGGTCGGCGAGGTGTTCTCCAACCCGCAGTCCGCGGCGGCGCGCCGGCTGGTGTACCCGGACGGGGCGCACTCCCTGCCGCCGATTGCGGCGGATGAGCGCCGGATCCGGGTGGTGTTCAACGGCGCCAAGGCGACCGGGACGCCGCTGATCGCGCAGATGGCGATGGACAGGCGCATCGCGGCGAACATCCTGGGCGCCTCCACCCGGTGCCTCGGGGACAAGGTCTATGGCAACATGCTGCTCGGGATCCCCGGCGGCGCGGACCGGCTGAGCGAGGCGATCGCGTATTTGCAGGCGATGCCGGACATTCTGGTAGAGGAGGTGGAGGACCGTGTGGGATAGGCTGTTTTCCTCGGAAAAGGTAACGCAGGCGCTGGAGATTTTGAAGGAGGAGTTCCCGCTCGCAGTGTGGGAGACGGTGTATGTCACCGTGCTCGCGACCGCGCTGGCCATTGTGATCGGGCTGCCGCTCGGCGTGCTGCTGGTGGCGGGGGAAAAGGGCGGCGTGCGGCCGCTGCCAAGAGGCGTGATGCAGGTGCTCAACGTGGTCATCAACCTGCTGCGTTCGGTCCCGTTTGTGATCCTGGTCATCCTTGTGATCCCGCTGACCCGGCTGATCGTCGGCACGAGCGTCGGCACGGTTGCGTCGATCGTGCCGCTGGTCATCGCGGCGTTCCCGTTTGTGGCGCGGCTGGCGGAGAGCAGCCTGCGGGAGGTGAATCCGAACATCATCGAGGCGGCGCAGAGCATGGGCGCCTCCCCGCTGCAGATCATCCTGAAGGTGATGATCCCGGAGAGCGTGCCGTCGCTGCTGTCGAACGCCACCATCGCGATCACCACCATTCTCGGCTACTCCGCAATGAGCGGGATCGTCGGCGGCGGCGGGCTGGGAAAGCTCGCGATCAACTACGGGTACTACCGGTATAACTACCTGGTGATGATCCCCGCGGTGGTCCTGTTGATCGTGCTGGTGCAGATCTTCCAGAGCGTCGGCACGAGGCTCGCGGCCAGATCCGACAAGCGGCTCAAGCGCGGGGCGTGACCGTGCGCCGCTGCAACCGAAAAAAAGGGGCCGGGGAGCGATTTGCTCCCCGGCCCCGTCGTCTGTCCGATCGACTTTCCTCTGAGTTCGCGTTCCTGTCCTCGGGCCCGTTCCCGCTGTCGATTTCCCCGCCCCTTCCCCTCCTGTTTCCTTTTCCTTTTTTTCTCCTGTTTTCTTCTCCCCTTTTCCCTGTTTATCCTCCTGCTCTTTTCACTTGCCGCGTCAGCCGGCCGCCCGCACGGTGGCGGCGGCCGGTTCGCTCTGCCCGCTGCCGGGTACGGTCTGGCGCGCAGTCACGGTCTGGCCGGCGGACAGCGTGGTGCCGGTCGGCACGGGTATCAGCCAGATCCCGCCGTCGTTCACCGTGGTGGTGAGCTGCACCCCGTCGGGCAGGGTGGCCACAATCTGCGCGCCGGGCACGCCCTCGCCGACGATCAGGGTGTCTCCCGCCGTGATGGGCTCGATGGTCGGCGGGTCACTCGGCTCGAGCGAGGGGGAGTTTCCGACATAGAATTCCCCCATCGGGTCGCCGTTGATGGTGATCTCTCCGGTCGCCGACACCACGACCGTATAGGTCTGCGTGTTCGGCAGGTAGCCCTCGGGCGCTCTCGTCTCGGTCAGGGTATAGGTGCCGGGGGTGAGCGGGCCGAACTGTACCAGCCCGTCGCTGTCCGAGGTGGCGGTCTGCCCGTTTGAGAGGGTGAAGACCGCGCCAGGGAGCGGCTCCCCGGTGCGCGCGTCATACTTGCGGAAGAAGAAGGCCGGCTGCGGGGTGTTGTACACGGTGAACTCCGCCGCCGGGTCCCCGTCCACCGTCACCGTGCCGGTCGCCGACACCACGACCGTATAGGTCTGCGTGTTCGGCAGATAACCGGCGGGCGCCGTGGTCTCGGTCAGGGTATAGGTGCCGGGGGCGAGCGGGCCGAATGTCACCCGGCCATCGCTGTCCGAGGTGGCGGTCTGCCCGTTCGAGAGGGTGAAGACCGCACCGGAGAGCGGCTCCCCGGTGCGCAGATCGGCCTTCGGGAAGCTCAGCGGATAAGCATTTCGGGTATTGGCCACCGAGAACTCGCTCTGCGCCGTCCCGTTCACCGTGATCTCCCCGGTCGCCGACACCACCACCGTATAGGTCTGCGTGTTCGGCGCATAGCCGGCGGGCGCCGTGGTCTCGGTCAGGGTGTAGGTCCCGGGCGCGAGCCGGCCGAACTGTACCAGCCCGTCGCTGTCCGAGGTGGCGGTCTGCCCGTTCGAGAGGGTGAAGACCGCGCCAGAGAGCGGCTCCCCGGTGCGCGCGTCCGTCTTGTAGAAAAAGAAGGAGGGCATCGGGGCATCCCAGGCGGTGAATTGCTCGATCGGGACCCCGTTCACCGTCACCGCGCCCGCCGCCGACACCGTGACCGTGTACGGCGTGTCGCTCAGCTGGTAGCCGTCGGGCGCTCTCGTCTCGGTCAGGGTATACGTGCCGGGCGCGAGCGTGCCGAACTGTACCAGCCCGTTGCTGTCCGAGGTGGCAGTCTGCCCGTTCGAGAGGGTGAAGACCGCGCCGGAGAGCGGTCGGCCGTTCACCTCGTCGCGCTTTTGGAACGCGAGGGTGGCCGCCGGCGTGTCATAGAGCGGGAACCCGTCGGCCGGCTGGCAGTCGATGGTCACGCGGCCGCAGGCGCACACCGAGACGGTGTAGGAGGTCGCGTCCGGCTGATAGCCCGCCGGCGCCTCGGTCTCGGACAGGGTATAGCATCCCGGCTGGAGGCCGGCGAAGCGCAGCCGGCCGGCCGCGTCGGATTCCGCCCGTGCGACGGGCCGGCCGGACTGGTAGAGGGTGTACACCGCGCCGGCCACCGGCCGCCCGGTCGCACGGCTGCGCTTGATCGCCGTGAACACGCCGGATGGCGGAGGTGGCGGAGGCGGCGGACAGGGCGGACAGCAGCGGCAGGAATTGCCGCCGCGTTGAAAAGAGAATTGCATAGACCTCACCTTTACTGGATCAAATTTTATTCCCCTGTCCAGTCTATGCGGGGTTGTCCGGTGGGGTGCCTGCCCTGCCGCCGGGCCTGTTGCCTGCCTCGTCGCCGGCGGGACACAAGAGGGAGGCGTGCCGCGGCACGCCTCCCTCTTGTGACAGACAGCTTCTGTTTTCCGCCTCACATCTCTCCCTGCGTCTCCGGCTCCGGCCGGCGGCCCGACTGCCCACGCGCCTCCGGCGACAGCGCGCGCCACAGCTCGCGCAGCATGGCCTTTCTCTCGGGCGGGATGTCGCGCACCTGAAGATCCGGCAGGCCGATCAGGAACCCCTGGACATAGTCCACCCCGAGCGAGACGACCGTGCGCAGCTCGGCCTCGGTCTCGATGCCCTCGGCGATCGTCCCAATCTGCCGCCGGCGGGCGTACTGCACGATATTCTGCACCAGGTTGCGCCGGTTGTCGTCCCGGTCGATATCCCGGATGATCGCCTGGTCGATCTTGACATAGGCCGGGTTGAGCGAGAGCAGCGAGATCTCGGTGTTGTACCCCGCGCCGAAATCGTCCAGCGCGAGCTGGCCGCCCCACGAGCGGACCGCCTCCTGTTTGATCGCCATATATTCCGGGTCAGCCTGTTCGCTCTCGATCACCTCGAGCACCACCCGGGAGAGCGCCTCCCGGTGTCTGGCCAGGATCTTGTTGCGGTCCTGCACCGTCAGGGCGGTATTCGGGACGGAATTGATGAACAGCCGCGCCCTGCCGAACGCCTCCCGCTGTGCTTCAAACGCCTCGAGCGACCCGGTCCAGGTCAGCCATTCGAGCGAATAGAGCTTGGACTGCAACCGCGCGAGCTTGAGCACGTCCTGCACCGAGCGCAGCGTCTCGCCCTGCGGGCGCATGAGCGACTCATAGGCGAACACCTCTCCCGATTGCACCCGGACGATGGGCTGGAACGCAAACTTCACCAGCCGCTCGTCGAACAGGCGGTTGAGCTCCTCCTGCCCGTACAGAAGCGGTTCGTCCCGTTTGAACGCGGCGGGGTCGAACAGCCGGATGGTGCCCTTTCTCGTGCGTTTGGCCTCATACATCGCGAAATCGGCGTACCGTTTCAGCTGGTCGTAGGTCTCGCCGTTTTCGGGGTACCACGCCAGCCCGGCGGAGGCGCGCAGGCGCAGCGTCTGGTTGTCGGGCAGGGCAAACTCGGTCTCGAACAGCCGCTGGTGCACGGCGTTGACCAGCTGGTACACCTCTTTTTTCGTGTGGTATCCGGACAGGAACGCGAGGAACTCGTCGCCGGATACCCGCGCGACAGACGCGCCTTGGATATATAGCCCGCCCAGCACCCGGGCGGCCGCGACGATGTATTTGTCGCCGTAGTCATGGCCATAGGTGTCGTTGATGTATTTGAGGTTGTCGAGATCCCACATGACCATGGCGCCCACTCCCGACGGCCTGTCCTCGAGGGATTGGGTCACGATCCGGCGGAACGCGCGCCGATTGAGCAGCTGGGTGAGGACATCGTAGTCCCGCTCATATTCGATCTTCAGCTTTTCCTGCATGCTGTTGGTCGTGTCCATCAGCACCGAGAGCTGTTTGCCCTCTCCCTTCAGGACCTTGACGTCCAGCCAGGACAGCGCGCCGTTTTCCCCGGCGACCTGGATCGTCCGGGAGGTCATGTGCCCGCCCCGCCGCTCCACCGTCTCGGGGACGCCATAGCCCTGGGCGACGGGATCGAAATACTGCCGGCGCAGCCGCTCGAATTCCTCGGTGCTCATCGCCTTGACCTGGTGGAATTCGCGCGGGAAATGCAGCAGCTGCGCGGCCTTCCCGTACAGATAGACGGCGCCGGTATCCTCCCGGTATTCGGTGGCGCCGATCGGGATGTCGGACGTCTCGAGGATATAGGACAGCCGCGAGCTGGACGCCAGCACGTCTGTGCTCATCTTTTCAATCGCCTGGGAGAGCTCGTCGATCTCGGCAATGTGTACCCGCGGCAGGCGGATCTGCTTGTCCCGCGGGCGGGCGTCCAGCTCTTTTCTCAGGCGGCGGATCGGATTGGTGAACACCACGCTCGCCAGCGCGGCGCCGCACAGCCCGATGAGCAGGGTAAAGGCAAACGCGAGCAGCAGGGAGCGCTGCAGCCGCCGGGAGGCGAGCAGCACGTCCGCCTCGTCCCGGATCCCGAGCAGCACCCACCGGTCGTCGGCATAGGGGGCGTCGTCGCCATAGAGGTCCAGTGGCTCCACGCAGGCCAGCGCCGGCGGATGATCTGCCGCCGCTCCCCCCTCCAGCCGGTAGACAGGGGCACTGCTGTCGCGCCCGGTCAGGGAGAGCGCCGCTCCCTCTTCCAGCACCCACTGGAACCGCGACCCGCTCGCCGCCACCGGCTCGGGCGCGCCGTTCCCCCCGTCCGGACACACCGCCAGCACATAACTCCCCTCCCCACCGTCCGGGGAGAGCTCCCCATACGGCAGCAGGGCCTCCAGGTGGGAGAGGGCGATCTCCACGCCGATCACCCCAAAGGGCGCGCCCTGCCCGTCGCACAGCGGCAGGGCAAACAGGATCGCCGGTTCCCCGTCGGCGGACAGGGTGACCGGCCGGCTCCAATAGCCGAGCGAGGACAGGGGCAGATCGGGATTGTCCCGGGCAGCCGCCGTCACCGTGTCATACAGCGCGGCCAGCCCGGGATCCTCCGGCCGCAGCGCCGCCTGCCACGACGGTGCCAGCGTCACCCCCAGCTCCTCGGCCAGCGACTTTGGCCCATACAGGAGGCGGACATCCGGCTGCCCGGAGCCGTCCCGCGCCTCCCCGTT
>DXWE01000055.1:0-1491 GCA_019417045.1 Oscillospiraceae bacterium | reverse complement strand
GTTTTGCAGCACGAGGGCGGCGTCCAACCCGCTCCCGGCCAGCTCCCCGCCGAAGATCGCGAACACGCCGGTGGCCCCGCTGTCGTGCAGCAGCTCGAGCAGCCGCTCCCCCACCGCCCTGTCGGGGAGCAGTACGGCCGCCGGATCGGCAGCCGCCTGTTCCCGATATTCCCGGTACGCCTGCGCGCAGGCGTCCATCGCGGGACGGAAATGCTCCACATCCGCAAAGCTGCGCACCATCGTCTCCTGCAGCGCCTGCCGGCGGGCGGAGACATAGGCGTCCATCTGGGAAAAGGCGTTCTGATCGAGCCTGTCGAGCGTGCCGTTGCCGAGGAATACCAGCAGGGAGATGACCGATTGCATCACCACCACACCCAGCATGGGCAGCAGCAGCTTTTGCAGGATGGAATGCCTGAAAAACAGCTTCATGCGGTCTTCTCCCCCTTTCCCTCTGGATCTATGCTCTATTTGTTATATGCTCTATGTCTTTATACAGGATCTCTGTCGGCCGTTTCCGGGCCGCCATGTATGCCGCGGTCATGTTCTTCCCGCCGGAGCCCTCAGCCGGTTTCGGGTCGATTCCCGCCGCTCCTTTGTCCCTTGTTCTCTCCCCCACCCGCACAGCGCGAAAGTCGGTGCCGGTAAACCCGCTGTCGGGAACAGCGCCGCCCTCTCTCCCCCGCCCGTGCGGGGCGAACGGCCTCACGGCCGGTTTTCCGCCACCGGGCAGCGATCGGTGGCAGCCGCCTCCTCCCGCGTGATCCGGAAGATCTCATGGGGCATATCGATCCCGTAATAGTGCTTGGTCATCCGCCCCACCGGCCGCATCCCGGCGCGGCGGGCCACCCGTTTGGACGCCTCGTTGGTGTCGCGGATGATCGAGTACACCGCCGCGCAGTCGAGCGTGCGAAAGGCCAGCCGGCGGCACCCGACGGCCGCTTCGGTCGCGTATCCCCGGTGCCACCACGCCCGTTTGAGGAGATAGCCCACCTCGACGACGCGGGTACGGTCCGTGTCCTGCCAGGTCAGCCCGGCCTGTCCGACAAAATCGCCGGTGTCCTTTCGGATCACCGCCCACAGCCCGAACCCGTCCTCGCGGTAGCGGCGTCGTTGGTTGTTAAGCCAGGCCTGCGCCTCCCCGTCAGAAAACGCGTGCGCATAGGCGACCATCGCCACGGGATCCTGCAAAATCTCGCACAAATCGGGCAGGTCCGCCTGCGTCAGCTCCCGCAAACGCAGCCGGTCTGTCTCGAGAATCCACCTGTCCGCCATGCCGGCCACCCCCGATCGACAACTCCGTTTGGAAAAGTATACCATATTCTGATCTCCCCGTCCATCCCATTTTGCGGCCGTTCGCCCGTTTTCGCCCCCGGCCCGTCGGGTCCTCCCGGGCGCCATCGAGAGGGGCGGGAGGCGATCGGCGTTTTCGCTTCCGGCCTATTTTCTCCCGATCCCGTTGGGCTCCTCCCCCGCCGGCCGCCTCCCGCGTGC
>DXWE01000054.1 GCA_019417045.1 Oscillospiraceae bacterium | reverse complement strand
ATCCCGCGCACCTATGCCGACGACGGCGACCCGCTCGACGTGCTGGTGCTGTGCAGCGAGAAGCTGCACCCGCTCTCCCTGGTGCGGTGCTACCCCATCGGGGTGATGACCATGCTGGACGGCGGCAAGCTGGGCGAGAAGATCATCGTGATCCCGTTCAACGACCTGAACTACAACACCTATACGGATATCCGCGACCTGCCGCCGCATATCTTTGAGGAGATGCGCCACTTTTTCAGCGTGTACAAAAACCTCGAGCACAAGGCCACCGTGGTCAACGACGTGCAGGGGGCGGAGGTCGTGCGGGAGATCATTGGCAAGTGCCTCGAGGGGTATCTCGAAAAATTCTGCAGATAAAAAGAAGGCCCCGCCCCCGGTGCTTCCAGCCGGCGGGCGGGGCCGTTTTTACAGCAATCGGCCGCAATAGACGCACTTCTCCCGGCTGTCCTCCTGCACCGGCGCGCCGCAATAGGGGCAGGTGGACAGCGCTTCAGGCGGTTCGAACGTGGGCGAAACCTGTCTGGCATATGCCAGCAGCGCCTGCTTCGCCCGGGAGAAATCCTGCGGGGAGAGTTGCTGCGTGTCCAGCAGCTGTTGCAGCCGCTTCAGCTGCCCGAGGACTTCGTCGAACGCCAGTACGTTCTTCGGAAGCAGGTCCGTGAGGATCAGCCAGCCCTCTTTGGAGGTGCAAAACCAGACGCCGTCAGGGGCCAGGAGCGTGAGGAGGCTTGCTTCCTCCGAAGAGGCTTCAAAATAGCGCAGCTGCTTCACCGGAAGCGCTGTCAGATGCAGGGCGTACTGGTCGGGATTCCAAAAGTATTTCGCATAGGTGACGGACGAATCCAGAACGGGATGGGGGAGCAGATACAGAGTGTCCGCTTCCCGCCAGACGGAATAGTTTTCAAAGGGCGCCCGGTTGTCAAACCGGAGCGTGTCGCAGTCGGGCGGCATGGCCGCCGCCAACTGCTGATACCGTTCTGCCTGTTTTGCATAAACAGTGTCCATGATGTCGGATTCGATCTGCTCGATCTGCCGTTGTGCCTGGCTCGCCCTGTCCCCGGCCTGCTGCGCCTGGACGCGGAACACCGTGGACAAAATGAGACACAGCACCCCGATCCCACATAGCGCCAGTATGCAGCCTTTTATGACACCATCTGCCTCTTCCGAAAACCAAATGCCATTCCAGATCGTGTATACCATCGTGCACCCGGCCAAAGCGAACAACACGAGTGCGCCCACGCCGATCAGCCAGAACAAGCTTTGCACATTCTCCCATTTATTTTGGGAAGCCTTGTAGCGTGCCGCCTGCCCGAGCAGAATCGCCCGTTCCCGCCGCTTTTCCTCCATCTGCCGCACCCCCAAAAAAGTAAAATATTATACTCAATATCAATATATCATATATTTTGAGGATTGGCAAGAGAGGAGGTTGGCAAGGGGATTGGCAAAAGGGGCCGTGCGTTACGCCGTGTGCCGGTAGAGATACCGGCGCCCCGACCGGCCCGCCCGCTCGAGCACGCCGGTGGTGCACAGCAGCTGTAGCCCGTCGTGCGCCCGGCGGGGGGTCACCCGGGCCGCGGCGGCGAACGCGGCCGCGTCAAACGGGTCGGGCAGGCCTGGCGGCAGCAGACGGAGATAGTCGGCGGGGCAGGCGAGCATGACCTCGTCCGACAGGGCCACCGGCACACGGTCCGCCCGGTGGGACCCGCGTTTGCCCCCGTTCCCCCAGCCGTCCAGCAGCCGGGTCTCGTGCAGGTCGATCAGCAGCAGGCAGACCGACAGGCGCGGATGGCGCAGCAGCGGCCCGAGTCCCCGCAGCTCGGAAAACGCGTCGTACACCGTGCCGCGCTTGGGGGAGAGCCGCTCGGGAGTGCGTTCGCCGGTCTTGGGATCGATCCACGAAAGCCATTTGCGCGCGGGCAGCGGGTGCACCACCAGCACCGGGTAGTCGGCCAGGAACGCCTCCAGCCTGGGGCGCAGCCTGTAGAGCTGGCGGGTCTGGATCTCCACGACCCGCTTCCCGTCAAACAGGTCCGCCCGGTAGTGCCCGAGCGGCACCTCGTGATGGGTTTCGTCCGGATCATAATACCATTTGAGCACCGCGTGCAGCGTCTTTTCGCTTTCGGTGCCGATCCCCCGTTTCTCCCGCTGCTGCCCGATCACCCGGGCACACGCCGAGGCAAACGCGTCCATCCCGCTCCCCCCTTATCGGGGAAAAGTATACCACAACCGCGCGCCGGCCCGCAAGGGCAGGGGAAGGAGATCGAAAATGGGCGGAAAATTTTTGAGAAAAAGGTGTTGACAAGCGCGCGACGCGGTGCTATACTATCTCCTGTATTCTAGATGTAATGATTGAGTCACATGTACGTGGTAAATCATTGTTCATTGATGGTTTACACGGCATGTGTTTTTTTGTTCAATTATCAGATCGGAATATAGTACATTATTTTAGGAGGCAACAGATCATGAACAACGGTACTGTCAAGTGGTTCAACGCGGACAAGGGGTATGGCTTCATCTCCAACGACGATGGCGGCGAGGATGTCTTTGTGCATTTCTCCGCGATCCAGACCGAGGGCTTCAAGACCCTGTCGGAAGGCCAGAAGGTCACCTTCGAGACCGAGCCGGATCCGAAGAACAGCGCCAAGATGCGCGCTGTCAACGTCCATCCGCTGTAATCGCAGAGGGAAACCGGGCGCCGCTTTGGCCACTGGCCAAAGCGGCGCTTTTTCTGTGCGCTGCCTTGCGCGGGGCAAAGGCGGGCACCCGCCGTGAGGCGGCGCACCGGGCCGCGTCTTTTTTTTGTGCGCGGGCGCCAAGGCGGGACGAAGGCGGATGCCCGCCGTGCAGGCGGTGGTGCGGGCGGTGTCTTTTTCTGTGTGCGGGCAAAAAGATGGGACGAAGGCGGGCACTCGCCGTGAAGCAACACGCCGAGCCGCGCCTTTTTAGGCGTGCGGGCGCCAAGGCGGAACGAAAACCCCGCCGGGGGCTTTACAGACCGGCACAAGTCTGGTATACTTTTCCCTGTACGCAGTTTTGTCGAAAAGAGGCCATACCCATGCTCACACTGGATAAAATCTATCATGCGTCATTCGTACTCAAAAAGGTCATCCGCGAAACCGACCTGATTCTGGCCCCGAACCTCTGCCCGGGCAGTGAGATCTATCTCAAAACCGAGAATTTACAGGTGACGGGGTCGTTCAAGGTGCGCGGTGCCTACTACAAGATCTCGCAGCTCTCGGAGGAGGAGCGCGCGCACGGCGTGATCGCCTGCTCGGCGGGCAACCACGCGCAGGGGGTGGCGATGGCGGCCACCCAAAACGGGATCCCCTCCATCATCTGCCTGCCGGACGTGGCGCCGATCTCCAAGATCGAGGCCACCAAGCGGTACGGCGCACAGATCGAGCTGGTGCCCGGCGCATACGACGACGCGTATGCGCGCGCGCTGCAGCTGCGGGACGAAAAGGGCTACACCTTTATCCACCCGTTCGACGACGAGGAGGTCATCGCGGGGCAGGGGACGATCGGGCTGGAGCTGCTCGAACAGCTGCCGGAGGTGGACGCGGTCATCGTGCCGGTGGGCGGCGGCGGGCTGCTCTCGGGCATCGCGTTCGCGATCAAATCGCTGCGTCCCGACTGCAAGGTCTACGGGGTGCAGGCGGCGGGCGCCCCCTCGATGGCGAACTCCTTCCGCCAGCACCAGCTCGAGGAGCTGTCCTCGGTGTCCACCATCGCGGACGGGATCGCGGTCAAGCGGCCGGGGGATCTCACCTATGCGCTGTGCACCCGGTATGCGGACGACATCGTCACCGTGACGGACGACGAGGTGAGCAGCGCGATCCTGGCGCTCATCGAGCAGCAGAAGCTGATCGCCGAGGGCGCGGGCGCGGTGGCGGTCGCAGCGGCGATGTTCCGCAAGGTGCCAATCGAGGGCAAAAAGGTGGTGTGCCTGCTCTCGGGCGGCAACATCGACGTGACCATCCTCTCGCGGGTCATCACCCGCGGCCTGCTCAAGGCCGGCCGCTCCGCCGACATCACGGTCGCGCTGCCGGACAAGCCCGGCCAGCTCTCGGCCGTGTCCAAGATCGTATCCGATCTCGGCGGCAACGTGGTGGAGGTGCACCACGGGCGCACCGACCTCGATATGGACATCAACGGCTGCTTCCTGCGGCTGGTGCTCGAGACGCGCGACCACGAGCACGTGGCGCAGATCAAGAGCGCGCTGGCGGCTGCGGGATACCAGCCGATGGAACAGCGTTTGGGTTATTGACCGGAAAGGAGAAGACAGATGGCAAAGACAATTCATACGGCAGACGCCCCCGAGGCGATCGGCCCCTATTCCCAGGCGGTGGTCGCGGGCCCGTTCGTATTCACCTCCGGGCAGATCGCGCTCAACCCCCGCACCGGCGCGGTGGAGGAGACGACCATCGAGGGGCAGACCACCCAGGTGATGGAAAACCTGAAAGCGGTGCTGGAGGCGGCCGGGTCGGGGCTGGAAAAGGCGGTCAAGACCGTGTGTTTTTTGCAGAACATGGAGGATTTTGCCGCGTTCAACGAGGTGTATGGGCGGTATTTCACCGGCAAACCCGCGCGCTCGTGCGTCGCCGTAAAGGCGCTGCCGAAGGGCGTGCTGGTCGAGGTGGAGGTTATCGCGGAGGTATAAAGGCATCCGCCAACGTGACCGGGCTGGACCACGCCGGCAGGTGGAGGTTGTCGCAGAGGTATAAAGGGATCCTGTCCGAAGGGGCCGCCCGGCCGGGCGGCCCCTTCGGACAGGATCCCTTTATACCTCTGCGACAACCTCCACCTGCCGGCGTGGTCCAGCCCGGTCACGTTGGCGGATGCCTTTATACCTCCGCGATAACCTCCACCTCGACCAGCACGCCCTTCGGCAGCGCCTTTACGGCGACGCACGAGCGCGCGGGTTTGCCGGTGAAATACCGCCCATACACCTCGTTGAACGCGGCAAAATCCTCCATGTTCTGCAAAAAACACACGGTCTTGACCGCCTTTTCCAGCCCCGACCCGGCCGCCTCCAGCACCGCTTTCAGGTTTTCCATCACCTGGGTGGTCTGCCCCTCGATGGTCGTCTCCTCCACCGCGCCGGTGCGGGGGTTGAGCGCGATCTGCCCGGAGGTGAATACGAACGGGCCCGCGACCACCGCCTGGGAATAGGGGCCGATCGCCTCGGGGGCGTCTGCCGTATGAATTGTCTTTGCCATCTGTCTTCTCCTTTCCGGTCAATAACCCAAACGCTGTTCCATCGGCTGGTATCCCGCAGCCGCCAGCGCGCTCTTGATCTGCGCCACGTGCTCGTGGTCGCGCGTCTCGAGCACCAGCCGCAGGAAGCAGCCGTTGATGTCCATATCGAGGTCGGTGCGCCCGTGGTGCACCTCCACCACGTTGCCGCCGAGATCGGATACGATCTTGGACACGGCCGAGAGCTGGCCGGGCTTGTCCGGCAGCGCGACCGTGATGTCGGCGGAGCGGCCGGCCTTGAGCAGGCCGCGGGTGATGACCCGCGAGAGGATGGTCACGTCGATGTTGCCGCCCGAGAGCAGGCACACCACCTTTTTGCCCTCGATTGGCACCTTGCGGAACATCGCCGCTGCGACCGCCACCGCGCCCGCGCCCTCGGCGATCAGCTTCTGCTGCTCGATGAGCGCCAGGATCGCGCTGCTCACCTCGTCGTCCGTCACGGTGACGATGTCGTCCGCATACCGGGTGCACAGCGCATAGGTGAGATCCCCCGGCCGCTTGACCGCGATCCCGTCCGCGATGGTGGACACCGAGGACAGCTCCTCGAGCTGGTGCTGGCGGAAGGAGTTCGCCATCGAGGGGGCGCCCGCCGCCTGCACCCCGTAGACCTTGCAGTCGGGACGCAGCGATTTGATCGCGAACGCGATGCCCGAGAGCAGCCCGCCGCCGCCCACCGGCACGATGACCGCGTCCACCTCCGGCAGCTGTTCGAGCAGCTCCAGCCCGATCGTCCCCTGCCCCGCGATGACCTCCTCGTCGTCGAACGGGTGGATAAAGGTGTAGCCCTTTTCGTCCCGCAGCTGCAGCGCGCGCGCATACGCGTCGTCGTATGCGCCGGGCACCAGCTCGATCTGTGCGCCGTACCGCTTGGTGGCCTCGATCTTGGAGATCGGCGCCACGTCCGGCAGGCAGATGATGGAGGGGATCCCGTTTTGGGTGGCCGCCATCGCCACCCCCTGCGCGTGGTTGCCCGCCGAGCAGGCGATCACGCCGTGCGCGCGCTCCTCCTCCGAGAGCTGCGAGATCTTGTAGTAGGCACCGCGCACCTTGAACGACCCCGTCACCTGTAAATTCTCGGTTTTGAGATAGATCTCACTGCCCGGGCAGAGGTTCGGGGCCAGAATCAGGTCGGTTTCGCGGATGACCTTTTTGAGTACGAATGACGCATGATAGATTTTATCCAGTGTGAGCATGGGTATGGCCTCTTTTCGACAAAACTGCGTACAGGGAAAAGTATACCAGACTTGTGCCGGTCTGTAAAGCCCCCGGCGGGGTTTTCGTTCCGCCTTGGCGCCCGCACGCCTAAAAAGGCGCGGCTCGGCGTGTTGCTTCACGGCGAGTGCCCGCCTTCGTCCCATCTTTTTGCCCGCACACAGAAAAAGACACCGCCCGCACCACCGCCTGCACGGCGGGCATCCGCCTTCGTCCCGCCTTGGCGCCCGCGCACAAAAAAAAGACGCGGCCCGGTGCGCCGCCTCACGGCGGGTGCCCGCCTTTGCCCCGCGCAAGGCAGCGCACAGAAAAAGCGCCGCTTTGGCCAGTGGCCAAAGCGGCGCCCGGTTTCCCTCTGCGATTACAGCGGATGGACGTTGACAGCGCGCATCTTGGCGCTGTTCTTCGGATCCGGCTCGGTCTCGAAGGTGACCTTCTGGCCTTCCGACAGGGTCTTGAAGCCCTCGGTCTGGATCGCGGAGAAATGCACAAAGACATCCTCGCCGCCATCGTCGTTGGAGATGAAGCCATACCCCTTGTCCGCGTTGAACCACTTGACAGTACCGTTGTTCATGATCTGTTGCCTCCTAAAATAATGTACTATATTCCGATCTGATAATTGAACAAAAAAACACATGCCGTGTAAACCATCAATGAACAATGATTTACCACGTACATGTGACTCAATCATTACATCTAGAATACAGGAGATAGTATAGCACCGCGTCGCGCGCTTGTCAACACCTTTTTCTCAAAAATTTTCCGCCCATTTTCGATCTCCTTCCCCTGCCCTTGCGGGCCGGCGCGCGGTTGTGGTATACTTTTCCCCGATAAGGGGGGAGCGGGATGGACGCGTTTGCCTCGGCGTGTGCCCGGGTGATCGGGCAGCAGCGGGAGAAACGGGGGATCGGCACCGAAAGCGAAAAGACGCTGCACGCGGTGCTCAAATGGTATTATGATCCGGACGAAACCCATCACGAGGTGCCGCTCGGGCACTACCGGGCGGACCTGTTTGACGGGAAGCGGGTCGTGGAGATCCAGACCCGCCAGCTCTACAGGCTGCGCCCCAGGCTGGAGGCGTTCCTGGCCGACTACCCGGTGCTGGTGGTGCACCCGCTGCCCGCGCGCAAATGGCTTTCGTGGATCGATCCCAAGACCGGCGAACGCACTCCCGAGCGGCTCTCCCCCAAGCGCGGCACGGTGTACGACGCGTTTTCCGAGCTGCGGGGACTCGGGCCGCTGCTGCGCCATCCGCGCCTGTCGGTCTGCCTGCTGCTGATCGACCTGCACGAGACCCGGCTGCTGGACGGCTGGGGGAACGGGGGCAAACGCGGGTCCCACCGGGCGGACCGTGTGCCGGTGGCCCTGTCGGACGAGGTCATGCTCGCCTGCCCCGCCGACTATCTCCGTCTGCTGCCGCCAGGCCTGCCCGACCCGTTTGACGCGGCCGCGTTCGCCGCCGCGGCCCGGGTGACCCCCCGCCGGGCGCACGACGGGCTACAGCTGCTGTGCACCACCGGCGTGCTCGAGCGGGCGGGCCGGTCGGGGCGCCGGTATCTCTACCGGCACACGGCGTAACGCACGGCCCCTTTTGCCAATCCCCTTGCCAACCTCCTCTCTTGCCAATCCTCAAAATATATGATATATTGATATTGAGTATAATATTTTACTTTTTTGGGGGTGCGGCAGATGGAGGAAAAGCGGCGGGAACGGGCGATTCTGCTCGGGCAGGCGGCACGCTACAAGGCTTCCCAAAATAAATGGGAGAATGTGCAAAGCTTGTTCTGGCTGATCGGCGTGGGCGCACTCGTGTTGTTCGCTTTGGCCGGGTGCACGATGGTATACACGATCTGGAATGGCATTTGGTTTTCGGAAGAGGCAGATGGTGTCATAAAAGGCTGCATACTGGCGCTATGTGGGATCGGGGTGCTGTGTCTCATTTTGTCCACGGTGTTCCGCGTCCAGGCGCAGCAGGCCGGGGACAGGGCGAGCCAGGCACAACGGCAGATCGAGCAGATCGAATCCGACATCATGGACACTGTTTATGCAAAACAGGCAGAACGGTATCAGCAGTTGGCGGCGGCCATGCCGCCCGACTGCGACACGCTCCGGTTTGACAACCGGGCGCCCTTTGAAAACTATTCCGTCTGGCGGGAAGCGGACACTCTGTATCTGCTCCCCCATCCCGTTCTGGATTCGTCCGTCACCTATGCGAAATACTTTTGGAATCCCGACCAGTACGCCCTGCATCTGACAGCGCTTCCGGTGAAGCAGCTGCGCTATTTTGAAGCCTCTTCGGAGGAAGCAAGCCTCCTCACGCTCCTGGCCCCTGACGGCGTCTGGTTTTGCACCTCCAAAGAGGGCTGGCTGATCCTCACGGACCTGCTTCCGAAGAACGTACTGGCGTTCGACGAAGTCCTCGGGCAGCTGAAGCGGCTGCAACAGCTGCTGGACACGCAGCAACTCTCCCCGCAGGATTTCTCCCGGGCGAAGCAGGCGCTGCTGGCATATGCCAGACAGGTTTCGCCCACGTTCGAACCGCCTGAAGCGCTGTCCACCTGCCCCTATTGCGGCGCGCCGGTGCAGGAGGACAGCCGGGAGAAGTGCGTCTATTGCGGCCGATTGCTGTAAAAACGGCCCCGCCCGCCGGCTGGAAGCACCGGGGGCGGGGCCTTCTTTTTATCTGCAGAATTTTTCGAGATACCCCTCGAGGCACTTGCCAATGATCTCCCGCACGACCTCCGCCCCCTGCACGTCGTTGACCACGGTGGCCTTGTGCTCGAGGTTTTTGTACACGCTGAAAAAGTGGCGCATCTCCTCAAAGATATGCGGCGGCAGGTCGCGGATATCCGTATAGGTGTTGTAGTTCAGGTCGTTGAACGGGATCACGATGATCTTCTCGCCCAGCTTGCCGCCGTCCAGCATGGTCATCACCCCGATGGGGTAGCACCGCACCAGGGAGAGCGGGTGCAGCTTCTCGCTGCACAGCACCAGCACGTCGAGCGGGTCGCCGTCGTCGGCATAGGTGCGCGGGAT
>DXWE01000053.1:4902-9508 GCA_019417045.1 Oscillospiraceae bacterium | reverse complement strand
GCCGCGGCGGGAGAGACGCTCCTCTATTCCCCCTTTGACTACCTGTGGGGGGTGACGGAGAACTTCCTGGATTTCCCGCTGTATGGGTCCAACTACAAGTTTGTCGACCGGGAGATCCCCTTCTTTGCCATCGTGCTCAAAGGCCATCTGAATCTGTACAGCGAGTATGTCAATTTCCAGGCGGACAGCACCGAGTTTTACCTGAAGATGATCGAGAGCGGCGTGTTCCCGTCCTTTTTGCTGGCGAAGGAATCGCCCTCCGAGCTGATTTACACCGATTCCCACGGCCTCTATTCGCTGCTGTATGACGAGTATGCCGATCTGATCGAGGACTACCACACGGTGTTCCGGGACCTGGCGGAGCAGACGGCGGGGGCTGTCATCACCGACCACAGCCGGGACGGCGAGGTGGCGGCGGTGACCTACAGCAACGGCTGCCGGGTGTATGTCAATTATGGAGATCAGGCGGCGCAGCGGGACGGTATTACCATTGAGCCGCGGTCGTATTGGGCGGGGGTGATGCAGTGAAACGGCAGAAACACGCGGCAAAACGGCGCCGTATTTTCCAATTCCGCAGGTCGGACTGCTTTGCGTTCATTTTCCTGCTCCCCTGGCTGGTGGGACTGGTGATCTTTGTCTGCCGCCCGCTGGTCCAGTCCCTCTATTATGCCCTGTGCGACGTCAAGGTGACCGGCAGCGGCCGGATCCTCACCTTCCTCGGGTTTGAAAATTTTGCGTCGATGTGGGTCAAGGACATCAACTTCCTGCGCCGGGAGCTGAACTTCCTGCTGTCCACCGTGCTGCAGGTGCCGATCGTCGTGATCTTTGCCCTGCTGGCGGCGCTGATGCTCAACTCCCAGATCCGCGGAAAGGGGATATTCCGCACCATTTTCTTCCTGCCCGTGATCGTGGTCAGCGGCCCGCTGATCAACGAGCTGTCCAGCCAGGGGGTCGCCACGATCCCGCTGCTGGAGCAGCAGGGGATTGTGGACACCCTGTCGGCCTTCCTGCCGGAGTGGATGGTCACGCCGATCTCGGACCTGTTTTCCCAGCTGATCATGATCCTGTGGTATTCGGGGATCCCGATCCTGATGTTCCTGGCGGTGCTGCAGAAGATCGACCTGAACATGATGGAGGCGGCGCGGATCGACGGGGCGACCGGATGGGAGATCTTCTGGAAAATCACGCTGCCGGCCATCCGCCCGATCATCCTGCTCAACGCCGTATACACCCTGGTCTACCTGGCAAACGCCGATTCCAACGGAGTCATCAACCTGATCTCCAACGCCATGCTGCAGGTGACGAGAGGATACGGGTATGCCGCCGCCATGGCCTGGACCCACACCGTGATCGTGCTGTTCCTGCTGCTGGTGGTGTTCCTGCTGCTCAGAGACCGTTCGGACAAAGCCGCCAGAAAACGCCGGCAATAGGGGGGATACCATGGATTCGATAAAACTGCGGGTGGGCAAACGTCTGCAATACATGAAAAACGCGGGAGCGCGGGAGAATGCCCGCCGGGTGCTGCTGGGCGGCACCGGAAAAATCGGGCTGCTGGCCAAGATCGTGCTGTATACCCTGCTGATCCTGCTGTCCTTCACCTTCCTGTATCCGATCTTATACATGCTGGTCAACAGCTTCAAATCCCTCAACGACCTGCTCAACGACTCGGTCAAATGGATCCCCACCTCCTTTTACCTGGAGAATTATTCCGAGGCGCTCAAGGTCATGAATTTCTCCACCACCTTTTTACAGACCATCGAGCTGTCCCTGATCCCCGCCCTCTGCCAGGTGGTGGTGGCCGCCCTGACGGGCTACGCGTTCGCCCGCTACCGGTTTCCGTTTCGGAAGCTGCTGCTGGCCCTGCTGGTGCTGACCTTTGTCCTGCCCAAGCAGGCGACCATGCTGCCGACCTATCTCATGTACAAGGACATGGATCTGATCGGGACGCTGTGGGCGTTTGTGTTCCCGGCCGCCCTGGGACAGGGGTTCAACAGCGCCATCATCGTGCTGGTGTTCTACCAGTTCTACAGCCAGCTGCCCAAGTCCCTCATTGAGGCGGCGCAGCTGGACGGCTGCGGGCATTTCAAGGTGTTTTTCCACATCGCCCTGCCCACGGTGGGCGCGGCGTTTCTCATCGGGTTCCTGTTCACGCTGGTGTGGTATTGGAACGAGACCTATTTCACCAATATCTATATCGCCAACACGGGAATCGGCAACAAGCAGACCATGTCCACTCTGCTGGTGGAGCTCACCCAGTTTGAGGCCAGCTATAAGCTGCTGTACGAGGGGCAGGAGACGGTCAACTACATCAACGAGGCCATCCGAATGGCCGGTACCATGGTGTGTATCTCCCCCCTCCTGCTGGTCTATTTCCTGCTCCAGCGGTACTTTGTCCAGAGTGTGGATATGGTGGGGATCAAGGAATGACAAGGGCTCTATCCGGCGTGGAAGACGCCGGTTAAAATTGAATTTGATAGGAGGAAAAGACATGAAGACAAAGACGACGCGCGCGTTTGCCTGGGGACTGGTGGTGGTCATGCTGGTCGCCATGCTGACGGGCTGCTCACCCAGCGGCGAGGATCCCACAAGCGAGAACCCGTCCGGCTCGTCCGAGGGCGGCGCGACCACGACCGCCAGCCAGCGCGATTCGGGATTTGACGTTCCGACCGCGCCCATCACCACCCCCTCGAACGGAGAGACCGTGCCCACCACCACGCCGCCGCCGGTGCTGGAGCCGCGGGATCCCATCACCCTGACCTATGCCTCCTGGTCCGACCGGGAGATGCAGGAATACCTGGTGGCGCGGTTCGAGGAGATCTATGACTGGATCGACGTGGAGCTGGTCGAGCTCGACCAGAACTCCTGGTCCACGGGCCTGTTCAACCTGGCCAGCAGCGGCGACCTGCCGGACGCCTACTGCACCTTCTATCTCGCGACCTCGGCATCCAGCGGATGGGCGAAGGACATCACCGAGATCTACAACAACGACCCCTACACCCAGATGATCCCCAAGGATATGCAGGGCGCGGGCGTCTACAACGGCGTGCGCTACGGCCTGGCCACCGAGCAGTATCCGTGCGTGGTGTTCCTGAACAAGACCCTGTTTGAGGAGTTCAACATCGACCTGCCGTCCTATGACTGGACGGTGGAGGACATGATCGAACTGGCCAAGGAGTTCTCCTTCCCGAGTCAGCACTATTATGGTCTGAGCAACGGCCTGACCTATATGCGGGACGTGTTTGACGCGGTGTACAACACCGAAAACTATCAGTTCGGCTTTGATCCGGAAACCCAGACCTTCGATTTTACCAATTATGCCAAGGGCTATAACCAGGCGAAGGAGCTGCTCACCAGCCAGGTGTCGCCCAACCTGTCCGCGGATGACATGCTGAGCATCTTCGGCAATGCGGACATCTGGATGCCCAAGACCGGGCACCTGGCCATGCAGCAGGACTGGTGGTGGACCACCGGCTTTAAGGACGGCACCTATGACGAGTTCGGGTACGAATGGCTGATCTACCCCTATCCCTCCAATTCGGGCCGCGTCCCGACCATCATCAACCTGGGCTGCGTGGCGGAGACCACCGAATATCCGGAAGAGGCCTACCAGCTGCTCAAGTTCATGACCTTCGGCGCCGAAGGATGGCAGGCGCGCTGCGACTGGTTCAAGGAGAAAGGCAAGTATCCCGCCAGCCTGCCGGTGGCCAACGATTCGGCTACCTGGAGCCGGGTGCTGGAGCTGACCCCGGGCGAGGACTTCGCCGCGGTATACGCCGCGCTTTCGCAGGCCACCCCCGACCTGAAAAAGTGGATCCCGGGCTGGAACGAGTTCTGGAGCTGGACCTTCTCGGAGGAGATCTGGACCAACCTGGAGAACAACACGGTGAAGGCCGAGGACCTGGCGGACCAGATGGCTGCCAAGCTCAAGGAGTTCTATGACGCGGAGATGTCCCTGATCAACGCCCGCAAAGCGGGATGAAGGAGGTCCGGTGGATGAAAAAGATGAGCAGACTGTTCCGCCGGGTGCTGCCGGTTTGCCTGTGCCTGGCGCTGCTGGTCGGCTGCAGCGGGCCGGGGGAGAACCCCTCCGACCCGTCAGAGACCTCGGACTCTGCGCCAAGCGGAGAGCCGAACGATCCGACCACGCCGGGCACGACCGGGACGGGGAGCGGCGAGCTCCCCACCGGAACGGGTGACGACAGCGCCCCCACCAGTCCGCCGTCGATGGGAGATGGGATTTTGGAGCACAATGCCTTATACAAGATCGTCAATGTCAACGACGGATATGTGATGGCGTCCAACCGGTTCGGCCTGCAGGCCAATGCGTATGTGGTGTCCCAGGGCTACTGCGACGATCTGAACCAGATGTGGCGCGCCATCCAGCAGGCGGACGGCAGCTACTGCTTTGAGAACATGTCCACCCTGCAGTATATGACCCTGAAAAAGAATTCCAAGGAAAACGGCGCGACCATCTGTGTCTCGGAATTCAAGGAGGGGAACAAAGGGCAGCAGTGGAGCCTCGAAGAGGCGGGAGACGGGCAATACCGGATCCTGTCTGCCGTGACCGGCAAGCCGGTGGAGACCAAGGACAACGCCACAACAGCCG
>DXWE01000053.1:0-4892 GCA_019417045.1 Oscillospiraceae bacterium | reverse complement strand
AGCCGGCACCCAGATTGTCCAGAATGAGGCCTCCTCCCAAAAGGGCCAGCTCTGGACGTTTGAGAAGGTGAGCGACGGCGGCAGCGAGTACCCGCACCTGAAGGTGGTGTCCGGCGCTCTGACCGGTTCCTCCTGCCCCGAGATCATCAAGCAGGGCGACACCTATTACGCCTACAACATGGGCAACGGGATCGGGATCAAGGAATCCACCGACCTCGAGTACTGGAAGTCGATCGGGTCCGTGTTCCCCAGCAAGTACCCCTATGAGTGGATGTCCGAAGAGGTGCCGGGCGGCAGTATCTGGGCGCCGGGGGTCTATAAAATCGGCGACCTGTATTACTGCTATTACTGCTGCTCCACCAGCGGGTCCCAGAATTCCGCCATTGGCGTGGCGGTGAACAAGACCCTGGAAAAGGGCACCAAGGATTACAACTGGGTGGACAAGGGGATGGTCATCCGTTCCTACAAGGGTGTGGACGACTACAACTGTATCGATCCGAACATCTTCATCGACGACGACGGCCAGCCCTGGCTGATCTTCGGCTCCTACTGGGGCGGCATCAAGATGCGCAAGATCGACCCGTCCAACGGCATGCTGGATGAGAGCGATCCCACCACCTACACCCTGGCCAACCGCACCGAGCGCCCCGGCGGCATCGAAGCGCCGTATGTGATCAAACGGGGGGACTATTACTACCTTTTCTGCGCCTTCGGCAATTTCGCCACCAAGTACTACTGCGGGGTCGGCCGCTCCACGAGCCTGTTCGGGCCGTATGTGGACCGGGACGGCAAGCCCATGATGGAGGGCGGAAACTTCGCCGTGACGGATTATAAGGACGGCATCACCAAGGTGGGGCATGCGTCGGTCTTCCGCGACCCGGACGGCCAGGATTATCTGGTCAGCGAGTATTTCTGGGACGACAGCGGCAGCATGATGCTCATCAGCACGATCACCTGGACGGAGGACGGCTGGCCGGTGACGGCCATTTCGCCGGACGTGCTGGATGCGCTCGGAGAATAACCGGATCTGTGTGTGACGGCACGGCCGCCACACAGAGCATACAGGCGTGTGAACCTGAAAAAAACGAACAGGAGGAGAGTAACCATGAAGAAAACACTGGCATGTACCCTGGCCCTGGCGCTGCTGCTGGCGGCGATTCCCGTGTTTACCATGATGACCACCTCGGCGGAAGTGGTCACCGTGGAGGGCACGAATGATTTCGCCAACTACACGCTGTACAGCTCCAACACGGAGACGTCCGTGACAACCGAAGAGGGCTGGCCGATTGTGTCGCCGTCTACGTCGGGGGCGAAAAAGGCCATTCTGAAGGATGTGGAGCTGGAGGACTTTACGGCCTCCTACACCACGGTGCTGGACGATGACGGACGCGTGTACAACGGCCTGATCTTCCACGGCTCACAGTTCGGCAGCGGCCAGGACGCGCAGAGCAGCTTTATCTGCGTGCTCGAGCGCAAGGTGCGCGACGGCGTCAACAACCCGATTACCCTGAAGGTCAGCAAGTATGGCAAGTCGTCCGACGGCACGGCTGACAAATGGCTCGGCGTGGTGCCGCTGACCAAGGAGGTAAAACCGCAGACGGATCCGCTCAACGGTGAGACCAAGGCGGGCACGGAGCTGATCCTCAAGGCGGAAGCGAAAGGCAACACCTTTACGGCGTCTGTCGAGCTGACGGACGGGACGAAGCTGTATGAGATAGAAGCCGATCTGACCGCAAAGGCCGAAAAGGAGGAATCGCTCGGCGTCGACTACAGCTATACCAAGGGCGCGGTCGGGTTCTATCTGACCAATGACGGCGGATATCGCCCGTACAACAAGATCAAGGACATCGTGTTCAGCTACGACGACGGCACGGAGCCGAGCACCGATCCGAGCACCGATCCGAGCACCGATCCGAGCACCGATCCGAGCACCGATCCGAGTACCGATCCGAGCACCGATCCGAGTACCGATCCGAGTACCGATCCGAGCACCGATCCGAGCACCGACCCGAGCACCGACCCGAGTACCGATCCGAGCACCGACCCGAGCACCGATCCGGAGCCGCCGGAGGATCCCCTGAACCCCACCACGTTTGAAAAGCCGGCCGACGGCGTCAAGCCGGGACCAATCGACGACATCTCGAGCTATGTTTCCTTCAGCATGGGCGAGCAGCATATCCAGCTCAATGACGGGAAATTCACCGCCGACACGGTGGGCAACAAGAAGATCCTTCTTAAAAACTCCTGGGTGGACGATTTCACCGCCTCGGTGACCGTGAAGGTGGACGAGAACGGCAACCTGAAGGTCGGTATCCCCTTCCGGGTGGTGTATGCCGATAACGGACGGGACGGCCTCGAAGGGTATCTGTGCGTGGTCCAGCGTATCGTTGGCAAGAATCGATTTGACATTATCATGTACAAATATGGCGAGCTCAACGGCAAGATCGCCTATTTGGGCGAGGTCGGACGCTCGGTCAACGAGGGCAAGGATTCCATCATCGCGGATATGCCCGAGGGCTTTGTCGGGCAGGAACTGGTCCTGAACCTGAAGGTGGAGGGCAAAAAGGCCACGGCCAGCTTCTATCTGAAGGATCAGCCCGATAAGGTCAGCAAGACCCTGGAGTGCTGGCTGAACATGAAGACCAGCAAGGAGACCACTCTGTTGGCCAAGTACTATGAGGCGGGCGCCATCGGCCTGTACATGGGCGAGGCAAGCACGACCCTGCCGATCAACTCGCTGGCGTACGACTTTAAGGTGGAGCTGCCCGGCGAGGATCCGGGC
This sequence comes from Oscillospiraceae bacterium, assembly GCA_019417045.1. Lineage (GTDB taxonomy): Bacteria > Bacillota > Clostridia > Oscillospirales > Acutalibacteraceae > DXWE01. The sequence goes on along the minus strand of DXWE01000053.1, from coordinate 2,110 downwards.
ACCGAGGACCCGGGCGACGACGACAAGGACAGCCCGAGCACCGGCCACCAGATCCCGGTTGCCATCGTGGGCCTGGCGGCCCTGTCCGCGGCGGCGCTCCTCCTGGTCCGTCCTAAGAAATCCTGATTACAAGCACATCCTTTTCTCCTAACTGTTGGGGGGCCGAGGCCCTGAAAAGCCCCGGCCCCCCGACGCCTCCATGGGTAAAACGACGGTCAGGGGCCGGCCGGCGCGGGAAGCGTCCGGCCGGACGAAAACGAGCACAAGGAGGGTTCCCTCCTGTTTGTGAAAGGAACGATCAGCTGCATGAAAAAAGCGACCATTTCGACGGACAAACAGTTCCGTCTGTCCGAGATCGACAGGCGCCTCTACGGCTCTTTCCTCGAACATATGGGCCGGGCGGTGTACGAGGGCGTGTATCAGCCCGAGAGCCCTTTTGCCGATGAGCAGGGCTTCCGCCGGGATGTGATGGCGCTCGTCCGGGAGCTGAATGTACCGGTGATCCGGTATCCCGGGGGCAATTTTGTGTCCGCCTTCAACTGGGAGGACAGCGTGGGCCCGAAGGACAAGAGACCGGCCCGGCTGGAGGTGGCCTGGGGCAACCTGGAGGACAACCAGTTCGGCCTGGGCGAATTTATGGACTGGGCGGCTCTGGCCCACACCGCCCCGATGCTCGCCGTCAATCTGGGGACGCGGGGGGTGGACGCCGCCCGCAACCTGATCGAATACTGCAACCATCCGGGCGGAACCTATTACAGTGATCTTCGAAAACAGCACGGCTATGACAAGCCGCATAACATAAAGCTCTGGTGCCTGGGCAACGAGATGGACGGGCCCTGGCAGATCGGGCACAAGAGTGCCGACGAATACGGCAGCCTGGCGGCGCAGACCGCCAAGGTGATGCGCTGTGTGGATCCCGATATTGAGCTGGTCGCCTGCGGGAGCGCCGGGGAGAAGCTCCCGACCTTTGCCGAATGGGACGCGACGGTGCTCGACCACTGCTATTCGCTGGTGGACTATATTTCGGTCCACACCTATTACGACAACCGCAACCAGACACCGGAGGACACCGCGGAATTCCTGGCCAATTCCCTGGCGCTGGACAACCAGATCGAGTCGATCATCGCGGCGTGCGATTATGTCCGGGCCAAAAAGAAGCAGAAAAAGCGCATCCACCTGTCGGTGGACGAGTGGAATGTGGTCTACCGGCCCCACGGCAAAAACCCCGACGAGCAGTGGACCAAGGCGCCCCACCAGATCGAGGACGTATACAGCCTGGAGGACGCGCTGCTGGTGGGCAGCCTGCTGCTCTCCCTCATCCGCCACGCCGACCGGGTCAAGATCGCCTGCCTCGCGCAGCTGGTCAACGTCATCGCGCCGATCATGACCTCCGACCGCTCGGCCTGGAAGCAGACCATCTTCTATCCCTTCGCGCAGGCCAGCCGCTATGGCCGGGGGACCGTGCTCCATACTGCGGTGGACGCTCCCCGGTATCCGACGAAGAAGTTCGGCGACGTGCCCGTGCTCGACTGTGCGGTGGTGGACAACGAGGCTGAGGGCCTGCTGACCATTTTCGCGGTGAACCGGGATCTCGAGGAGGGGCTGGAGGTCGGCTGCGACCTGCGCCAGTACCGGGGGTACCGGCTGGCGGAGCACCTGGTGCTCAACCATGAGAACGTCAAGGCGGTGAACACGGAGGAGCGGCCAAACGAGGTGAGGCCGCACGCTTCGGACGGGACCGTCTTTGAGGACGGGCAGCTGACCGCCCGGCTGGAAAAGCACTCCTGGAACGTGATCGTGCTCCAGCGGGACACAGCGGGATAAGCGCGGCTCCGCCGGCAGCCGCCGGGCAATCGGCGGCCGCGCACGAAAACAGGAGGGAGCGGATGACGATGAGACAGAGGTATTTAAAACACATCTGCCGGATGGCGGCATGTCTGCTGCTGGCGCCGGTGCTGCTGGCGGGCTGCGCCGGCGGCGGCCCGGACACGCCCACCCCGTCCGCCCCCACGGGCGTGGGGACGCCGGCGGGCACAGATCCGGCGGGTACGGATGCGGCCGGGACAACCGGTGGGACAGAGGATTCGGCTGTGCCGGATCCCACCACCGG
>DXWE01000052.1 GCA_019417045.1 Oscillospiraceae bacterium | reverse complement strand
AGCTGCTATTCCGGCGTGCCGCTGGAATGCATCAAGAGCCATTCCGGTGTGGACTATCTCCGCCTGGCAGACGCCGGGAAAGAGATCCGGCAAAGGCAATTTTACGTGGTGGAGGCGGCCGGCTGGACAGTGGCGCAGATCAAGGCAAAGGCGATACAGCTTGGCGCTCAACTCATCTTTGTCGACTACATGGGCCTGGTGCGAGACGAGGCACAGGGCCGCTACGAGAAGCTCACCAATATCTCCATCGGACTGCACACGCTGGCACAGCAGTCGCAGATCACAGTGATTGCGCTGTCTCAGCTTAACCGGGAGGGGCGCGGCGAACCGACAATGGAATCGCTGCGTGAATCCGGGCAGATAGAACAGGACGCGGACGCCATCCTGCTGCTGCACGCGCCGGACGACATCGAATCCGAAGAACGCAAGATCATCGTCGCCAAAAACAAGGAGGGCCGTGTCGGATGCATCGAGTGTCGGTTTGACGGGACAATACAGAAATTCTCCGAGCTGGAGACACGGTATTGACAGGAGGCAAAAATGAAGAGATTTGAGGTATATGCGCAGGACGAGCGGACGATCCGGCTGAAGGAGCGGTTTTTCCGGGCGCAGGGTTTTGACCCGCTGCCACCGTGGGAAACAGAATCCGGCGATTGGCGCATGTGGGTGCAGCAGGTGACGGTATGAGTTGTAGATTTGTAATTCCCGGCCCGCCGCAGGGCAAGGCGCGCGCACGCACGGTACGAAATCCGCACACAGGCAAAGTGCAGTCGTATACACCGGACAAGACAGCGCAGTATGAGGAGCTGGTACGGCTGTGTTACCGGAGAGCGTGCGGAGCGGCGGAGACGCCGACAGGCCTGCCGGTGCGTGTGGAGATCCTGGCACGCTTTCCCGTTCCCTGCTCTGCCTCCAAGACGCAGCGCCGGCAGATGCAGGCCGGGATCCTGCGGCCCACAAAAAAGCCGGACGCAGACAATATCGCCAAGATCGTGTGCGACGCGCTTAATGGCGTGGCCTATCAGGACGACAAACAGATCTGCAGCCTGGCGGTGCTCAAGCGCTATGAGGACGGCACGCATCAGCCGGGTGTGTATGTGATGATTAGGGAGGATCCGACATGACTATTGCAAGCGGGATCGTGGCTCTGTGGATCGCGTCGCTGCTGCTGATGGCGCTGGCCGGACTGATCGTGGGGGCGGCAGTGATCGACGTGGAGGCGGAGCGTGAGGAACAAAGAGAGGCGCAGCGGGAGGAGCAGGATGCAGAAAGTACAGACAAAAAGACACATTGATCCACTCATTCTTCCGGGATTTCTCGAGGTTCGGAATAGACTGGAAAGTAAAGGACATCCATCCGGCTGGATTACACAGGTAGTCGATCCGGGCAATCCGCACGCCGTCTACCTGCAGGACGGCAAACCATGGTACAGGAGTGAGTGCCCGCTGTACGATGGGTACTGGTTGCACGGTGGTGTAGGATCTGTCCAGTGCCGAGGAGTGGACGAGCTGCTGCCGGGGTTGATCTTGGATACAGTTTGCACCAAGCAATACAAGCAATGCCAGTTTTACGCGACGGGAGAGGTGCAGCTCAGCTGGTTTGATCCCGGCGATGAGAGATATGGAGGCTGAGGATATGACGCATCTGTCATTATTTTCCGGGATCGGCGGACTTGATCTGGCGGCGGAAATGGCTGGGTTTCAAACCATTGGGCAATGCGAGTGGGCGGACTATCCCACGAAGGTGCTGGAAAAGCACTGGCCGGACGTGCCGCGCTGGCGGGATATACGGACGCTGACAAAGGAGAGTTTCAGAGAGGAGGTTTATATGGCTGCCCATAGAAAAGACTATAACGGTGCTGTTCAAATGTACAACGGAGGATTTTCCGTAGAAGAAATTGCTGATTATTATGGAGTATCCAGACAGTCAATGTGGAAATGTCTGCAAAGAAGAGGAGTTGCATTTCGGGACAGCAAACGATATGGACCAGAGAATCATTTTTATCGTGGGACCATGGCGGATGACCATGCCCAGAACATATTGGAAAAAGCAATCGAAAAAGGGGTCGTTGTCAGAAAAGATACGTGCGAATGCTGCGAGGCAACCGGAACCTTTTCAGATGGAAGAACGATGATTCAGGCTCATCATTGCGATTACAATAAACCGTTGGATGTGATGTGGTTATGTCAAAAGTGTCATCATGAATGGCATAAACACAACAAAGCAAAGGAGGTGGTGCCAAGTGAAGCAATGCCCGGAACAGATGTCACTGTTCTCAGCGGAGGCTTCCCTTGACCATGCCAGCCATTTTCCGTTGCCGGGAAGCGACGAGGCAAGGAAGATGACCGTTACCTCTGGCCGGAAATGCTGCGAGTTATTGAGGACATCAGACCCGCTTGGGTCGTTGGTGAGAACGTTGCTGGAATCGTCAGTATGGCGCTCGACCAGGTGCTGTCTGACCTGGAAGCCGCAGGGTACGAAGCAAGGGCGGTTATTATTCCGGCTTGCGCCGTCGACGCCCCGCACAGGAGAGACCGGTGCGCGATTGTTTCCCACCGTAAGAGCGATGGAGAGCGGTTGTTATCAATACAGTCAAGGGAAACACGACCACCCGGTTTTAACATTGACGGGGATTGTAAAACTATGGCCGACACCTGCAGCGAGGGATTACAAAGGGGCGAACAGTACGGAACATCTGATGCGGACGGGCAGGAAGAACCATACGTCCCAGCTGAGCAATATGGTAAAACTGTTTCCCACGCCGCGAGGGAATGCCGGGACAGGGCCGAGCCATCCTCCTGGGAGGCAAGGGGGTCCAGATCTGCAGAGCGAGATAGGAGGTCAACTCAATCCGGATTGGGTGGAGTGGCTGATGGGCTTCCCGGTTGGCTGGACAGAGGTATGAGCGCGCCGGGGTATTGGATGTCAGAGCCGGAGGACGTACCAAGGACTGCGGTCGGGATCAAATACAGGACAAACCGTCTGAAATGCCTCGGCAATGCGGTAGTGCCGCAGCAGTTTTACCCGATATTCCGAATTATTGCTGACTATGAGGAGGCTTAGCTCATGGATCGGCTGACAGAGTGGGACGAGCATGGCAACGCTTATCTTTGGAGAGGCGTGCAGATGATGACGTCTAGGTACAACCGTCTGCTGGAGGAGGCACTGGATCGCCTCGCGGAATATGAGGATACGGGCCTGTCGCCGGAGGAGGTGCTGGAGCTGCTGAGACGAAACCTCCAAGCGGTCAAACCAGTCGGCCCGTGCGATCTCTGCATTTATAATCCACCATCCAGCTTTGATGGCAAACCCTGTTCCCTCTGCCCTGCATGTGGGAGGTGACAACTTATATGGCAACCAGCACCGTCCTGACAGCGGCCGGCAAAGAGCTGAAAGAGTACTTGAAGCCATGCATTGACCTGTCTGAAAGGCTGGACAGGATTGACGAAGAACTCAGCTATTATGAGGGATTAGAGCTGACGCGTGAGGAAGAAGACCTGCGGGAAGAACGCCGACAGGTCTATTCCCTTCTATGCCAGTATCGCAATGAGGTATACGATCTGATCCGGGATACCCCGGAACTCTCGGTGGATGAACGGTCTGTGATTCGCCTGCGGTATCTTCGGGCGGTGAAATGGTCAGATGTCGCCCTGACAAAATACCTCACGAAATCCGCCGTCTACAAGCAGCACCGAAAGGCCCTGAACAAAATGGCGAAAACCAAGAACATATAAGAAGGGAAGCAGTGCATCTGCACTGCTTCCCTTCTTTACCAAATGCTGTTTTTATCCAAAGTACTCTCTGCGTATATGTCCGTATACAGCCGATCCTTATCTTTGCTGGAAATCGGGAGACCGTCAATTATCTTTACTACCTCCGGCTGCTTTTTCCCAGATTTCTGCTGGGTGAAGAGGATATACTCCGCCGTGGAGAGACCGTATTTCTGTTTGGCGTTCTTGGCATTTTGAGCAAATTCACTCAGTTCTACTTCCGCCACCTCCGCCTTTGCCACTTCCGCAGCGTAGTCATATACTCTCTGCACGGCTTTGACCCTGTTCTCATCATCCATTGCAAGGTACAGATCGGATTCGACCAGCTGCGTAAGGATATCTTTTTGCGTACTGCCACGCACCTTTGCGAGCTGTGTGTATGCGTCGCCTGTCAGATCTACGCGCTGCCCATTTACCGTGAAATATTTTTGCGGCCTGCCAGGCAAAACTCCCGTCTCCCCTGTTGCATCGTACAAACGCTGCAGCTCCTGCTCCATTTCCGAGCTGTCCAGTTCGGACGCATAGCCAGGACTGATAAGGGATTCCAGTATACGTGTCAGTACGCTTTCCTCTGTCTCCTCTTCCCCCCACTCGTTGATATACGGTTGCAGGGCCGTAGAGGCACCGGGGATCTTTTTCATTGTCTGCTGCAGCGCATACTGCATGTCGGAGGGCAACGGGCTGTTCTTGTCGATATACGCCTGCCGCCGTGTATCGTCGATAATGTTCCCGATCTTTCCTCCCAGCGTGGGAAGCATCTGGAGCAGATAGCTGGTAAGGCTCTCCGACAAAAACGCCGTCAGTTTGTTGTCGCTGTTGCTGATGCTGTCCAGCGTACCGGAGAGGCCCTGCAGCATGGACATCTGCGTCATCGGTTCCAGCATGTGGGACAGCGCCTCCGTCGCGTCGGCAAAGGTCAATCCCTCGTCTTTCTCCTGTAGAGCATTCCAGATCTCCACGCCAACGAACAGCGGCATGGCGTCCGGGGAAAGCCAGTCAATGGTGTACGAGGTGTCTCCGATATTGAGCGCATAGCTCTGCTGGCCCTGCAGTCTCTTGAAATCGTCCTCCCTGTCGTCCCCCAACAATCCCGTCAGAATCCCCTGTGAGGCAAGCCATGCGCCGATTGCCGTCAGTGCAGATCCTGTAAAGGTGGAAGCAAGTGAATCAATAAACCGGGCCGCGTTATATCCCTCTTTTCCACGCGCCATATTCACAGCGTTTTTGACCGTGTTCACAAGTCCCAGCGGGCTGTATTCCACCCCGCGCTTGAGGATATTGATCGGCGTCTTTTTGAACGGCAGGTTCCCCTCTATCACGATCTCGGCCGCCTTGTTTTTTCGAGAGACCCTGTTCAGCCAGCTGGCAAGCGCGGACGCGTCCCGGAATGTGGCCTTTTGCGCTTCCTGAATGGCGTAGTCGTTGGCGCGCTGCAGCTGCGCCTCTGAGACGGTATTCGGATCCACCCGGTTCGCCGTGAGGTACTGGTACATGGCTTCCCGATAATGTGCTTTCAGGAACAGCCCATCCTCCCGTTCGAGTAAATCCATCGCACATTTGCGGACATCTTCAAGCTTGGTATCTCCAAAGATCTTGCGGTCGTCGAGGAACTTGTTCAGATACCCCGCCTTCTTGTCCCCCTGGAGATCCTCCCGCAGCCGGAGATACTGCTGTTCCACGAGATCGTGGTACCGCGCCCGCTCTCGCGGGGAGAAAGCCCGTAGGGATTTAGTGCGGGTGATGCCGTCTTTCCCGACCACTTTAGCCACCGTATCGGCTGCGGCTTCCATCGTGGCCGCCGCAATGTCCTTTGCCATGACGGTAAGGCCCATAGAGGTGTTGCCAAGCATATTACGGATATGCGTCGTCGGGTTGGCAAGCATCGAGAAAAAGCGCCAGGCATTGTATTTTTCCACCCCCGTCACCGGGACCGCTTGGGCGATCTGCTGAGATACCTGCTGTACCGCTTGCTCCATGCCCGCATTATCTGTCTGCGAAAGGATCAACTCTTTTTGCAATTGGCTCAGCTCCAGCCCGCCACCCAGTCTGGCAATCTCCTTTTGCAGTTGGGTGATCCGTTGCATGGCGCTGTCGCGGTCAAGCGTTCCCTCATGCACCTGATCCTCCAGATTCGCGATTTGCTCCTTGTTCTCGAGGATTTCTTGCGCATGCTTGGTGGCACGATTTTCCCTGTAGAGGAACTGGTCGTTCATCTTGTCGAGATTTCGCTGCAGTGTCTGCAACCGTCCTTCCGGTGTCAGCTTCCGCAGAAGAGCCACCGCCTGCGCGGTCTGCCCCGCCTGTGAAGCCGCGACAGAGGCGTCGCCCAGCAGCTGCGCCGCCGTATCATACTCCCCGCGTGACAAGGCTTCCTGCACCAGCAGTTCTGCCACCGCAATATCCGTTTTGGTGATGCGCCTGTCCGCTATGAGCTTTTCTTCAAAGCTCCGCCGCGCGCTTTCGGCTCCCTTTGTCCGGATGATTGCCCGCGCCTGACGCAGTGCCTCGGCGTCCGAGACCGCCGTATAAGTGCCCCGGCCGCTGAGCACAGCCTCCTGAATGGCCGGCACCGCCTCGTCAGTCACCAGCGGGGAATACCCCATGGCCGTACCGATTCCCCGGCTGACACGGGTATTCTCATCGATCTGCGCAGGCACCTGTCGGTCTGCTTCCACTTCCGGACGCACCGGCCCGTATCGCTGCAGACGCTCCGCCCACTCCCGGAGGATATCTCCTTGGCCGATCGACGCGCGCGTATCGCTCTCGCCTTGTGCAAAGCCTCGTTTTGCGTCGTTCTGAATTTCTGAGGCATCGGTATCAGGATTCACACCAAACGCGCTGGAATCGCTTCTCAGGGCCTCTCCTGTTTCTGCCGCATGCCTCTCCCGAAGCACGGCGTCTCGATAGGCCGCCGCCGCCTCATAGCTGTCAAACAGCGGCACGTGATCCCATGCCGTCAGCAGCTCATAGGTGCCTATTCGGGAAGCCACCTGCTCGACGGTATCGCCGTTATGGACCCAAAAGATAATATCCGGCCTGCCGTCCCGTTTATAATTCCAGTCCGTCGGGGCGAATTCATCCACAAAACGCGTGCGGGCAACCGGTATAAAGCCATGCTGCAGATAAAATTGAGAAAGCTTGCCGTGAAAATTATCCAACTTCACGCCGCCGTTTTGCAAAGCGGTCAGCAAAAGGGAGGAAACCGCGCCCCGGGAATGGCAGTCCCCGTTTTTATATACGGAGACGATATTCCCGTCCCCGGTAACGGCAGCGCCGACCTGCCCGTTCTCGCCGGTAAACAGCTGCATCCCGGCGTACTCGTCCGCGCTGTGCTGTTCTACAAAGGCGCCGTAAGGATTGCTCTGCTTGGCGCGGCCAATGTCACGATAAAACTGCTCTGCGCTCTGTGCCGGGGACAGCTGCAGCGGGGTGATCCCCTTTGTCCGCAGGTTTTCCTGTACTTCCTCGCTTAAAGGGATTCGAGAGCTTCGATAATCTCCTCGTCCGTTATATGGGGGAAGTCCTGTCTCCAGCCCTTTATCAATGCCTGCGATAACGGATCCTGATATTCCGGCAGATCCTCCGGCCTCAGCTTGGCCGTCGACTGTTTGCGCTCTTCCATTCTGTCCACCATCCTTTATGTTCAGTATACCATGGCTGTTCTGTCTGTTCAAGTCATTTCCGGCATAGCTCACTCCGGTTTGCATACCAGACGCATTTTCGCGTATACTGGTATTGACACCGTTCTCCCCTTGTGGTAGACTAGTGTCGGAGAAGGTTTCCTCATGCGATGCCGGGCCGGTTCCGGCTCCCGCTTCACGGGAAACCGACTTGTCGAGATCTCCCGATGCGGCGGCTGAAACCGGCTCAGTTTGACCGACATTACGGGAGATCTCTTTTATTTGTCTTCCGTCTGGGGTAAAACGTCTGGCTCGGTAATCTGTACGAAGGGCTGTTTCCTGGCTTCCTCTGCCTCCCGCGGCGTTATCATTCCGGAGATCTCTGCGGCTGTCACCAGCACCTGATTCTCGGTCGGCGGCTCGGGCAATGAGCGCATCCATGTCTGCAGTTTCCGGTGCCACTCGGGATTCCCCTGTAACGCCAGACAGATGGCTATACATCCTTCCTTCGTCATATCCTCGACCTCGGCGAACAGTCTGGCCGTCTCCACTGCGATCGTTTCGTCCATGCCGTATCTCCTCCATTTTGGCGCTGATTATTTCCGGCTGCGTGGCCGGATCGAACCGGCTGATTACCCGAAAACTGTCCAAGCCCTGATTAAATATAAAATAACACTGATTGTGTGCAAACACATAGTCAAGCGGCGGCATGGCCTTACCGTAAGTTGCATATTTGGCCATACGGGCGCTCTGGAGTTGGGCATATTCCTGCGGGCTTAACCGCAACGTCCCTCCGCTGTTACCCTCAGTATATCCGTCGTCTCTGTCGGTGTCAAGCGAGAAACTCGCCGCCATGTCGCCTGTCGATGTGGCGGCTTCGCTTTGCCGCAATGCCTTGCGGTAGAGCTGCTCGATGCGCAGTAACTCCACCTGTTCGGCAGTGCCGGTGAGACGCGTGCGAATCCTGCGGATGAAATCCCGGATCCGCTGCGCCAGAGACCTGTCTGTCTGCACCAGCTGCCGCACAGCCGCCTCGTCCTGGAAAAACGTATCGGCGATATAGTCCGCATAAATTTCCCGCAGAGCGCTTTCCCGGTCAAGGGTGATACCATGCTCGGCATACTGTCCGACAGTCGCGTCCACCAATGTATCCAGATCGGTGTGGAGGCTAGACAGTGTGTTCTCAAATGCTATGCTATTTTGTACATACCGGGCCAATCTTTCATACAGAGATGCATGCTCAATACTATGCGTCAATTCGTGACCCAGAACCGTAAGTAGCGGCTGCCGCGTGTTGGCAGAGAGATACAGTATGCCGGTTTGTGGATCGTACGCTCCGTTCATCCCGTTATCCAGGGAATCCACCAGTTCAATACTGCGGCCCGTGGCCCTGCCAACGTCTTGCACCAACCGGCGGATTTCTGCATTGGACTGCGTGGAAGACGATTCCTGCGTACTGGTTGGCTGCGCTTCTATGGCTGCCTCGCCGATCTCTTCGGCAAACAACCGGTTGGCCAGTTCTCCTGCCTGTTCCTCCGTGACGGGTCTGCCCTGCTGAATCTGGCTTTCCAATTCGGCGGCAAGGTCACGGGTACTGTCCAGCGCGGAATCATCAGCCTGTGCCAGCACGTCTTGGAATGTCCCGTTATCCAATACGTTCTTCCCAATCCGGCGGGTGGTGACACGATCGACAGAAGAGGCCATGATCTCCACACCGGAAAACAGTCCGCCGGAGAGCGCGCCGAGCAATCCTGAATAGAGAGCATCTTCGGAAAACAGCTGGAATTCGTTGTTTTCCCCCAGTGTCAGGTTTCGTACAACCGGGCTGAGGATGTCCTGCAGGTATTCCTCTACCCCTTCTCCCAATGATTCCGTTATAAATTTTACAACACCTTTTTGCGCCGCTGTTTTAGACAAAGCATACAGAGGTTGAGAGAGCCGTTGTGTCAGGTTACCAGCACCGCCGGCAATCTTTCCCAGTACGGACTGCAATCCCGCTTCCAACAAACCGGTTGTCGCGCCGTAGGCAAGCGCCTGCTCAGTGGAATATCCCTGATCGAGTGCCTCTCGATAGGCGTTGCCGCCAGCACCGGTACCGGTCATAATGCCTGTGGCCAGGCCCCCGCCACCCGTCAACGCGCCAAATGCCATAGAGGGGAGCATATTTACGGTCGTACTAGTTAGATCATACAGTACCCGCCCGGCACCAGGCCCCAGATTTTCGCGCACCCTCTGTGAGGCCGTCTGCATCAGGT
>DXWE01000051.1 GCA_019417045.1 Oscillospiraceae bacterium | reverse complement strand
GGTGAGCACCCCGATCCCGGGGCCGATCTCGAGCACCCCGTCCTCCTCTCCCGCGCCGCAGGACTCCGCCATGCGGGGGCACACCGACGGGTTGACCAGGAAGTTCTGGCCGAGGGATTTGGAAAATCGGAACCCGTGGCGGGAGAGCAGGTCGCGGATATAGCCGCTGTCTGTCAATGCCGGCATTGGCTCGCCGTCCTTTCCGGGCAGTGCCCAGGGGTTTTGTCCAGTATACCACAGCGGCGGATCGGACGCAACCGTCCCCGCCGAAAAGCCCGGCGGGGACGGAAAATGAGGAGGTATCAAATCATCAGCATTCGCGGTTTTTAATGCCATCCGCCCATTTTTGGGCGTTCACCTTGGAGATCGGGGTAATGACGGGTTCCGGATAGGGCGATTCGCTGCCGCCGACGCCATAGAGGAAATAGTGGCCTTCCGGCATCTGGCACAGCCGCTCCTCATAGCCGGCGGGATCCCCCCAATAGCTGAACGTGACCTTCGCGATCTCGGTCGCCGTGTCCGTATCATACACCTTTTTTCGAATGACTGCTTGCATCTATCTCATCCTTTCCATATCCTGTGCATCCGATAGCGGCCTGTTCCCCTTCAGTATAGAGGTTTTTCCCGGTTTGTCAAGGGGCGGAGAAGCGGCGGTTTTGGCGCAGCTGCTCGAAAAAGCTCGACAGCAGCCGGGCACAGTCCGCCTCCAGCACCCCGCCTTCGAGCTTTGGCCGGTGGTTGTACGGCAGGTCAAACAGATTGACCACCGATCCGCAGGATCCGGCCTTGGGATCAAAGGCGCCAAACACCACCCGGTCCAGCCGGGCGTTGATGATGGCGCCCGCGCACATGGGGCAGGGCTCGAGTGTGACATAGAGCTCACAGCCGGACAGCCGCCAGCCCTTCAGGGTTTCGCACGCGCGGTGGATCGCCTCGATCTCCGCGTGCGCAAGGGCATTTTTCCCGGTTTCCCGGCGGTTGCGGCCGGTGCCGACCACCGTCTCGCCCCGCACGACCACCGCCCCGACCGGTACCTCGCCTTCGTCGGCAGCCTCCTGCGCCAACGCGAGGGCCAGGCGCATAAATTGCTCGTCCATCAGGCGCCTCCCAGCCGGGCCGGACAGGGCAGAAAAACGGGCAGTCCCGTCAACAAGACACGAGAGGCGGAGGAATCATAGGCCTGGGCGCTCTCCTGCACCGTGACGATACAGGTCGCGTAGTTGCCGTCCGAAAAATAGGCCGTGATACGGGCCTGCCCGGAGCCCACCGCCCGGACCAGACCATTTTGATCCACCGTCGCCACCCGGGGGTCAGAGCTGCGCCACGCTATCTCCCGCGGGCCGGAATAGAACAGAGACTGGTTGGCGGTCAACTGTGCCTCCTGCCCGACGGTCAGCGTCATCTGTTCCATACTCATGCTCACCGGGCGGATTTCGGTGTTGATGGCGGTGAACAGGACGACCAGAAGCAAGCTCACCACCATCGCCGGGGCCAGCAGCATGGCGGCCAGGCGTTTGCCCTTGGACAACAGGGTGCGTGCACTGTCCCCGAGCGGGCGGGTGACCGGATGATGGGTCACGAGCAGCACGGCCAGCGCGACCAGCCCTACACAGCCGATCACCACAAACGCCGTGAGCACCACCACGTTGGCCGTGCCCGAGTCGAGAGACAGCGTTGCGTACTCGAGCACCACCGACAGGGCGTTGTTCAGGAAATGCAGGATCATGGCCAGCAAAATATTGCCGGTTTTAAGGACAATAAACCCGAACACGATCCCGAGCAGCAGCGCGAACGGGATCTGGACAATATTCGTGTGCATCAGCCCGAACAGCAGCGCCGAGCCGAACACCGCCAGCCCGTCTCCAAACGGGCGCAGCTTTTGCAGCACAAACCCGCGGAACAGCATCTCCTCCAGAATCGCCGGCAGCAGCGCGGACACGAGCAGGTTGAGCAGCAGCCCGGTCACCGTGCCGTTTTGCAGGGACGGGGAACCGGGATAGTAAAAGCCGAGGGCATTGAAAAATACATTGGAATACGAGACGGCAAAATCCGCCATCACGCACAGCGCCAGCCCGCTCAGCACGATCATGACCGCCGTGCCCGCACCGACCGGCCGACAGGGATACAGCGCCGTCCCCCGCCGCCCGATGAACGTACAGCACAGCACCGGCAGCCCCATCATCAGGATGTACAGCACACCGTAATAGACCGTAAACGCGTTGGAGCCGATCTGCAGATTGCCGAGTGGGAAGCCAAAGAGCAGAAGAAGTTCCTGCACAATCGGCAGGACCACCTGCTGCACCCCAAACAAAAACAGCACCGCGCAGGCGGCCAGATTGCTCTGCCGGCGCAGCGACTGACGCTCCAGCTGCTGCGACTGCCAGAGGGACCAATCCGTCGTATGCATACAGAGACTCTCTCCGTTTCCTCAAAAAATAACGATACTCATGGCGAAAGAGTCGCCATGAGTATAGTGTACCATGTTTTAAAAACGGTGTAAAGCGGTTTTTACGGGTCAAAGACCGAGCAGATCTGCTTGCCGCAGCCCGTGGGCGTATAGTCCCAGCGGGACAGATGCCCCTCCGTCACGAAATAGCGCAGCGGGGGAGGAGGCCCCGGGTCAAACTGGGAATCGATGAGAATGAGTTTCAGCTTCAGTTTGTCCGGCAGGATGCTCTTGATATACACGCCCGCGTGCTGTCCCACCTGCACGCCCTCGTGCGGTTCCGCAAGCCCCGCCAGGTTGGGGGTGAGTTCCACAAAAATGCCGTAGGTCTCGACCGAGCGCACGATTCCCGCCACCGTTTCGCCCTGGGAGAACAGGGCGACGTTCTGCTCCCAGGTGCCCAGCAGCTCCCGCTGGGACAGGCACACCCGCCCGCCTTCGAGCGAGGACACGACACACAGGATATCCTGGCCAACCGTGAGCCGGTCGGCCGGGTGAGAGATCCGGCTGACCGAGAGGCTCGCGATGGGCAGCAGTGCCGGCAGCCCGCACCCGATGTCGCAGAACGCCCCAAAGGACTCCAGACGCGTGACGCGCGCTCGCAGGATGTCCCCCCGCCGCAGGGTGTCTATGTATTCCGCCCGGCAGCGGGACTGCGCCTCCCGCCGGGAGAGCAGCGCACGCCGCCGACCGTCCGGAAGGTCCTCAAACCCCTGTACGATAAAGCTGACCGGTTTGCTCACGCGCGAGATCAGCGCGATGTCGCGCGTGGTGCCCTCCGCGATCCCGAGTGCCCCCTCTTCGTGCGGGATCAGGCCCTCCATGCAGGGCAGGTCGACATGCAGATTGTGGTCACCGTCGCACAGGGTGGCCCGGCCCTCCAGGATCTGGCCGGACAGTGCGGCCTCCGCCAGTCCTTCCGATGTGCGGATGGCCGCCCGGTTTTGCGGGGTGTCGAGCAGGACCCCCTCCGGGTTAAAACGTCTCTCCATCTTTCATCCGTGCCTTTCTCGTGTTTTGTACGACTGGCCGGGACAATGCCCCGCCTCTTTGTACACTATATGCGGTGGGTGGCCGGAATATATCCGAAAAAGAGAGAGGGGGACGATCGACGGAAAACGATTGCGTATCGGCGTGTTTTTTGGTATACTGGGGAAAACGACAGGAGGACGAAGGCTATGCAGATGTACGGTATCGAGGTGACGGTGCAGCACCGCCCCCCGCTGGATCCCACGTTTGTGCCGATGGCGGCGTTTGTACGCGCATTTGAGGCTTCCGCACGAAATGGGAAGGAGATTGGCATCGCGGTGGAGCGCAACCAGGGCTATATCGCGGCCCGCCGTGTGAAAATCCACGGCACGCCCGGGCGGCGTGAAGCGGATTGGGCCTATGTCGAGCGGACGGTCAAAATGCTGCTGTGGGCATACGGCGGGTACAAGATCACCATCTGCGGCGACGAGGCGGTCGGCGCTTTCATCGCCGACACCTATCGGATCGGCGGCAGGCGGGAGTTTGACGTGGACTTCATGTCGACGGTGTACGAGCGCCCGTTTGAAGTGACGACCGCGCCGCTTGCGGACATGCCGCAGGAGAAGACCGCCGCGAAGTCGGTGGGGCGGCACCTGGACGGGTGCGGGATCGGGTTCGACGCGGGTGGCAGCGACCGGAAGGTGTCCGCCGTGGTGGACGGGGTGCCGGTCTATTCGGAGGAGGTCGTGTGGCACCCGAAGGAGCACAGCGATTCGGAGTACCATTTCAACGGGATCGTGGAGGCGTTCCGGTCGGCCGCGGCAAAAATGCCGCGGGTGGACGCGATCGGCGTCTCCTCCGCCGGGGTGTACATCGACAACCAGGCCAAGGTGGTCTCCCTGTTCAACAAAATCCCGCGGGATGAATTCAATGCCAAGGTGAAGAACATCTATCTGCGCGCGGCCAAGGAGATCGGCGACGTGCCGGTGGAGGTTGCGAACGACGGGGATGTGACCGCGCTGGCCGGGGCGATGAGCCTCGAGCAAAACGAGGTGCTCGGCATCGCGATGGGCACCTCCGAGGCCGCCGGTTATGTGGATGCGGACGGCAACATCACCGGCTGGCTCAACGAGCTCGCGTTTGCGCCGGTCGACCTGCAGCCGGGGGCGCTCTGCGATGAGTGGTCGGGGGACGTCGGCTGTGGGGTCAAGTATTTCTCCCAGGACAGCGTGATCAAGCTTGCGCCCAAGGCGGGCGTGCCGCTCGACGACGAGTTGACCCCGGCGGAAAAGCTGAAGATTGTGCAGACCGAGATGGAACGCGGCCGCGAAAGCGTGCGGGATATCTACCGCTCGATCGGCGTCTATCTCGGGCACACACTCGCCTACTATGCGGCGTTTTACCGGATCCGGCATGTGCTGCTGCTCGGTCGGGTGATGTCCGGAGAGGGTGGCGAGCTGGTGGTCGAGGAGGCCCGACGGGTGCTGCGGGAGGAATATCCCGAGGTGCCGGGCATGGAGCTGCACCTGCCGGATGAGAAGGTCCGCCGGGTGGGACAGTCGGTTGCGGCGGCGAGCCTGCCGGCACTGCGGTAAAGGGATAAAAAAGAGGGCGTGGCCACGGCCACGCCCTCTTTGTATATAGCAGTAGATCAGCATTTCAGCTCCACCGCGCCGCCGATCTCGCCGGCGTTGTCCCGCAGGATCGGCTCCACCACGTCTTTCAGGAACGCGGTGACCTGTGCCGGCGCGCGGCCGACGAAGTTCTGCGGGTCGAGCAGGGATTCCACCTCGCTCTTCTCCAGCCCGAACGCCGGGTCGGCACAGATCCGGTCGATCAGGTCGTTTGGCAGCCCGTCCTCCTTGACAACCTTCGCCGCCGCCAGGGAGTGCACCCGCAGCCGCTCGTGCAGCTGCTGGCGGTCGCCGCCCTTTTTCACCGCGCTCATCATGATGTTCTCGGTCGCCATAAACGGCAGCTCGTTCATCACCCGGGCGCGCACCACCTTCGGATACACCACCAGCCCATCGCACACGTTGAGCAGGATGTTCAAAATCGCGTCCACCGCGAGGAAGGCCTCCGCCACCGCAATCCGCTTGTTGGCCGAGTCGTCGAGCGTGCGCTCAAACCACTGGGTGCCGGCGGTCAGCGCCGGGTTGAGCGCGTCCGCCATCACATAACGCGACAGCGCGGTGATCCGCTCGCTGCGCATGGGGTTGCGCTTATAGGGCATGGCGGACGAGCCGATCTGGTGCGCCTCAAACGGCTCCTCCATCTCCTTGAAGTTCTGCAGCAGCCGCATGTCATAGGAGAACTTGCTCGCGCTCTGCGCGATGCCGGACAGCACCGACACCACCTGGTAATCCATCTTGCGGGAATAGGTCTGGCCCGACACCGGCACCACCCGGTCAAACCCCATGGCCTTGGCAATCGACTGCTCCACTTGGAGGATCTTCTCCTCGTCCCCGTCGAACAGCTCCATAAAGCTCGCCTGTGTGCCGGTGGTGCCCTTGGATCCGAGCAGCGCAAGCGACCCGATCCGGTGGTCGAGCTCGTGCAGATCCATCACGAGGTCGTTCATCCACAGCGTCGCGCGCTTGCCCACCGTGGTGAGCTGCGCGGGCTGCAAATGGGTGTAGGCGAGCGCCGGCATATCCTTATAGGTATCCGCAAATTTTGCCAGCAGCGACAACACGCCGAGCACCTTTTTCCGCACGAGCAGCAGCGCCTGCCGCATGATAATGACGTCGGTGTTGTCCCCGACATAGCAGGAGGTCGCGCCAAGATGGATGATCGGCTTCGCGTCCGGGCATTGCACGCCGTAGGCATAGACGTGGCTCATCACGTCATGGCGCACCTCTTTTTCCCGCGCCACCGCGACGTCGTAGTTGATGTCGTCCGCATGGGATTTGAGCTGCGCGATCTGCTCGTCCGTGATGGGCAGGCCCTGCGCCTGCTCCGCCTCGGCCAGCGCGATCCACAGCCGCCGCCAGGTTTTGAATTTGTTGTCCTCCGAAAAGAGGTACTGCATCTCGTCCGACGCGTACCGCGTGGAAAACGGGCTGATGTACCTGTCGTGCATGGTGATATCCCCCTTTAACTGTTCCGTTCCTTGAGCGCGCGCTCCGCCTCCCGCTTCATGTCGCGGCGGGCGGCGTCCTCGCGCTTGTCATAGAGCTTTTTGCCCTTGCACAGCCCGACCTGCACCTTCACGAGCGAATCCTTGAAGTAGACAGACAGCGGAATCAGGGTGAACCCCTGCTGCTTGGTCAGTCCGAACAGGCGGTGGATCTCCCGCTTGTGCAGCAGCAGCCGGCGCACCCGCAGCGGATCGCGGTTGAAAATGTTGCCGTGGTCATAGGGGCTGATGTGCATGCCGTTGACAAACAGCTCGCCGTCCACGATCGAGCACCAGGCGTCCTTGAGGTTGCACGCCCCTTGCCGGAGGGATTTCACCTCCGTGCCGAACAGCTCGATCCCGGCCTCCAGGCTCTCCTCCACGAAATAGTCATGGAACGCTTTTTTGTTGTTGGCAATCGTCTTCAGGCTCGCGCCCGGCATGGAACTCCCTCCTCTCCCGGGTTATAACGGATTGCGCCCCTCCAGCGAGTGGCGCAGGGTGACCTCGTCCGCATATTCGAGATCGCCGCCCACCGGGATACCGTAGGCGAGCCGGGTGACCCTGATCCCGAACGGGGCGAGCAGCTTGCTGATATACATCGCGGTGGCCTCGCCCTCCACCGTCGGGTTGGTGGCCATGATGACCTCCTCCACCGGCTGGTCGGCCACCCGGTGGAGCAACTCCTTGATGCGGATCTGTTCCGGTCCCACCCCGTCCATCGGGGAGATGGTGCCGTGCAGCACATGGTAAAGCCCGTGGTATTCCCGCGTGCGCTCGAGCGCCATCACGTCCCGCGGATCCTCGACCACGCAGATGGTGGTGCGGTCGCGGGTCTCGTCCGCGCACACAGGGCACTCCTCCCGATCGGTCAGGTTACAGCACACCGCACACTCGTGGATTTTCTCCCGTGCGTCCTGCACGGCGTCCACAAATTCCTTCGCCGCGGCATCCGAGATCCCGAGCAGGTAAAACGCGAGCCGCTGCGCGGACTTGTGTCCGATGCCGGGCAGGTGCTCAAGCTGCTCGGTCAGCCGGGCGAGCGGCGGGACGATATACGACATGGCGAATCCCCCCGTTTTAGAACAGCCCCGGCAGATTCATCCCACCGGTCAGCTTGCCCATCTCCTGCTCGGAGGTGTCCACCGCCTTGCGGATGGCTTCGTTCACCGCTGCGATGACGAGGTCGGAGAGCATCTCGATGTCCTCCGGGTCGACCACATCCGGCTGGATGGACAGGGATTTGACCATGTGGGTGCCGTCCACCACCGCCGTGACCGCGCCGCCTCCCGCCGTCGCCTCATATTCGCGCGCGTTCAGATCCTCCTGCAGCGCGGCCATGTTCTCCTGCATCTTCTGGGCCTGCTTCATCATGCTCTGCATGTTGCCCGGGCCGCCGCCCATTCCCTGTGGTAATCTCGCTTTCATTGTAGCGCCTCCTACTCCTGAATGTGTATATCCGCTCCGAGCTCCCGGCTGTGCCGCAAAAAGGCGGACAGCGCATCGTCCGGCTGTGCGGCCGGCGGGGAGGGTGCGGGGGATTTTTTCAGCCCGATCCGGAAGTCCCGCCCGGTGACCGAGCGGACGGCCGCCACAAGAGAGCGACGGTTGCCGTCTTTGGACACCAGGGTCTTGAACATCTCGTTGTCGGTGGAAATCAGTACGTGGCCGCCGCGGATGACCGCTGTCGACCCGCCGAGCACCCCGCACAGCGCGGGGGAGGAGGCGGCGAGCACGCGCAACACCTCGCCCCACTGCAAAAACGGCTGTTCCTCCGACGCGGCCGGATCGGCGGGCGCCGAAGGAAGCGGAGAAGGCGCCCGCGGACCGGCATCTGCAAAAGCGGGAGATCCCGCCGCGGCCGGCGGGGGATCCATTGCGGCGGGCGGAGGAGCAAGATCCACAGCGGGTGCGGCGGCACCATCCGCCTCGGGGACGGAAGCCGGGGCCGGCGTATTCATCGAGACAGCGGGTGCCGCCTGGACGGGGGCCGGCTGCACCGGCAACCCCGTGCGCACCGCGTCCTCGAGCGCCTGCACCCGCCGGGTGAGAGCGGATATATCGGAGTCCAGCTGCGGCGTGCACAGCCGCAGCACCGCCATCTCCATCTCGATCCGCCGGGAAGCGCCGCCCTTCAGCCGCTCGAGCGTGCGCTGCAGCACATCCAGACAGTGCAGGATCGCGGGCAGGGAGAACTGCGTCGCCTCCTGCCGCAGCCGCTCGAGCTCCGCCGGCGGCACGACGACCAGCGCCGCCGGATCGCGGACAGTCCTGCAGATCATCAGCTGCCGGAAAAAGTCAATGCACTCCACGCACAGCCGCTCCATATCCTTCGACGCACTGTGCAGCCGGTCGATCAGGGACAGTGCCGCCCCGCCATCGTCCGTGCGGATCGCGGCGGCAAGCTCAAACAGCTCGTCCCGCCCGGCCATACCGGTCGCCGCGGCGACCGTGTCGATCGTGACATCCCGGTCTCGCGAAACGCACTGGTCGAGCAGCGAGAGCGCATCCCGCATGCCGCCGTCCGCCAGCCGCGCGAGCAGCAGCGCCGCCTCGTCCGACAGGGTGAAATCCTCGTGGTCGGCCACATAGTGGAGCCGGGCCGCGATGTCCTCCGCCGGGATGCGGGAAAAATCAAACCTCTGGCAGCGGGACAGGATGGTGGCGGGCAGCTTGTGCACCTCGGTGGTGGCGAGAATGAAAATCACATGGGGAGGCGGCTCCTCCAGCGTCTTGAGCAACGCGTTGAACGCGCCCGGAGAGAGCATGTGTACCTCGTCGATGATGTAGACGCGGTATTTCGCGACAGAGGGGGTGTAGGCAGTTGGCCGCTTTGGCGAGGATCTTGGCGCAGGAGGTCTTGCCGGTGCCGCGCGACCCCACAAACAGGTACGCGTGGGCCAGCCGTCCGCTGCGGATCTCGTTCTGAAGCGCCTTGACGATCTGCGGCTGGCCATAGACGTCGGAAAACGTCTGCGGCCGCCATTTGCGATAGAGCACCTGATACATGGACACACCTCCCGGCACAACAAGCAGAAAACGCCACGGGTTCTCGGGCATACGAGCGGACAGGTTTCCTGCGGCGCACGGACGCAACCGCTTAATGCTGCTCGGTTCCCCGCCTGACATGGTTCACGGCGCACCGTCGCACAGGACCCGCC
>DXWE01000050.1:6889-9736 GCA_019417045.1 Oscillospiraceae bacterium | reverse complement strand
CCCCCTCCCCCGCCCGCCGCGGCGCCTGCCGCCTCCGCCGCGCTCGTGCAGTCGGTTGGAACGGCGTGCCAGTCGCTGCTCACGATGTGCGGGTTTGTACTGCTCGGGGCCACCGTGCTGTCTTTGTGGGACGCGTCCGGCCTGCCGGAGGGGCTGACGCTGTGGATCTCCTGCCTGACGGAGGTCAGCTGCGGCTGTCTGGAGGCCTCCGCTACCGGCCCGCTCGCCCCGCTGCTGCTGGGGATGACGATGGGCTGGGGCGGGCTGTCGGTCCACGGCCAGATCGCGGCAAACCTGCAGGGGCTGCGGCTGATCGACAGCGGGTTCTTCCTCGCCCGGGCGGCACAGGCCGGGATCGCAGGGCTGTTTTCAATGCTGCTCTTCCGGTTCGTACCGGTCACGGTGTCGGCGTTCGCGCCGGACGCCGGGGTCTTGGTCCAGCCGTTTGCCACCTCGTCCGCGGTGGGCGGCGCTTCGCTGCTCTTCCTCTGTGCGCTGTACCTGCTCACCCTGAAATCCCGCCCGAAAAGCGGCTGATTCCGCCCTCTTGCGACACGCCGCCGGATGTGGTATACTGGGAACAGGAAACCGCAAAGGAGTGTGTCCCCGAATGGCGCGGAAGTTATACGGCAACCACATTGAACCCACCTGTGAGGTGTGCCAGTTCGGCCGCCTGTCCTCCGACAAGCGGGCGGTGCTCTGCCCCTATAAGGGCGTGATGCCGCTGTACCACCACTGCCGCCGGTTCGGGTACGACCCGCTGCGGCGGGTCCCGCGGCGCCGGCCCAAACGGGCTGCCTACAGCGCCGAGGATTTCTCTATCGACTAAAATCAGCAGGGCCTTTTGGGACAGACGGCGTCTCAAAGGGCCCTGCCGCGATTTTTTGTTGAACTTTGGGGGGAATGATGGTAAAATATAAGGTAATATTTATAGTAGCAGGGATGAACAGACGCGTATGAGTATCAAACAGTGGAAATTTGCGCCGCTCGACAAGGCGCTGTCCGCGCAGCTGGCGGAGGAATGCGGGCTCGACCCGTTTCTCTCTCTTCTGCTGACCAACCGCGGATTCTCCGACCCGGACGAGATCGAGCAGTTCCTGCACGGGGACGAGCTGACCGACGACCCGTTTGCCTTTGCCGGTATGCCCGAGGGGGTACACCGGATCCAGCAGGCGCTGGACGAACACGAGCCGATGGCGGTCTACGGCGACTACGACGCGGACGGGATCACCGCCACGGTGCTGCTGTACACCTACCTGCGGGACAGGGGCGCCGACGTGCGCTACCTGATCCCCAAGCGCGAGGACGAGGGATATGGGCTGCACAGCGGCACGATCGACCGGCTGGCAGCGGACGGGGTGCGGCTGCTCATCACGGTGGACAACGGGATCACGGCGGTGGATGAGGTCAAATATGCCACCCAGAACGGGATCGACGTGGTGGTGACAGACCACCACCGTCCCCAGGACCCGCTGCCCCCCGCGGCCGCGGTGATCGACCCGCACCGGGAGGACTGCGGCAGCGGATTCAAGGACTATGCGGGCGTCGGGGTGGCGTTCCAGCTCGTGTGCGCGCTCGAGGGGGACAGCGACTGGGTGCTCGAGCAGTACGCCGACCTGGTGGCGCTCGGCACGCTCGCGGACATCATGCCGATCCGGGGGGAAAACCGCGTGCTGGTGCGCGCGGGGCTGCGGCAGATCAACGCCGGCCGCCGGATCGGGCTGCAAAAGCTGCTCGAGGCGGCGGGCGCCGGCGGCAAGGCGCAGACCTCCACCACCGCGGTGTTCTCGCTGGCGCCGCGCATCAACGCGGCGGGCCGGATGGGCCACCCCCAGCGGGCGGCCGAGCTGCTGCTCGCCGCAGACGAGGAGGAGGCGGCCCGGCTCGCGCAGGAGATCCACGCGCTGAACATCGAGCGGCAGCAGCTGGAGGGGAAGATCCTCAAAGAGGTCCTCTCCTATATCGAGGCGCACCCTCAGCTGATGGCCGACCGGGTGCTGGTGCTCTCGGGCAACGGGTGGCACGGCGGCGTGGTCGGGATCCTCGCGGCGCGGGTGCTCGAGCGGTTTGGCAAGCCGTGTATCCTGCTGTCGGTGAACGACGGGTACGCGAAGGGTTCCGGCCGCAGCATTGCGGGGTTCCCGCTGTTCGACGCGATCGCCTCCTGCGCCGACCTGCTGACGACCTACGGCGGGCACGAGCTCGCCGCCGGGGTGGGGCTTTGGGAGAAGGACATCGACGCGTTCCGCCGCCGGATCAACGCCTATGCGGCGGCACATTTCCCGAGCATGCCGCTTCCCACCCTCACGCTCGATTTCAAGCTCTCCCCCGCCCAGATCACGGTGGAAAAGCTCGATCTGATCGGCTCGCTCGAGCCGTTCGGCACCGGCAACCCCTCCCCGCTGTTCGGGCTGTATGGGATGCAGGTGGACGGGATCGTCCCGGTCGGGGGCGGCAAGCATCTGCGCCTCTCCCTCTCGCGGGACGGGACGCCGCTGACCGTGATGCTGTTCCACTGCACCTTGCAGGAATCCCCGGTCCGGCCGGGAGATGTGATCCATCTCGCGGTCACGGTGGACAAAAACGAATACCACGGCGTGGTGTCGCCGAGCGTGATCGCCAAGGACCTGCACTATGCGGACACGGATCAGGATGCGCTGATCGACGGGCTGCGCGGCTACTATGCCGCGATGCGCGGCGAGCTGCCGTCCGGCAGTTCTGCTGCCTCACTCGTCCCGACCCGCGACGAGCTGGCGGCGGTCTACCGCTTTTTGCGCCGGCAGCAGGCTTTCACCGGCTCGCTCGAGCACCTGCAGCGGCGGCTGCGTGACGCGGCCGGTACGGCGC
>DXWE01000050.1:5159-6834 GCA_019417045.1 Oscillospiraceae bacterium | reverse complement strand
TTGCCCCGCTGCGCATCTCGCTGGAGGTGCTGCGCGAGGCCGGGCTGATCGCCTGCTCGGATACGGGCGACCGGCTGGCGGTGCGGGTACTGCCGGTCGGGGGCAAGGTGGATCTGAACGACACCCCGCTGATGCGCACGCTGCACACCCTGCGGCAGGACGCCCCGCCCGCCGCCGAGTGACCGGATTTTTCAGAAAGGCAGAACCGCCCTATGATTCTCAAAGAGGACTGTATTTCCAACTTAAAACGGCTGATTATTTCGAGCGAGCGCAGCTATGACCTGGACGCCATCGACCGCGCGATCGCGTTTGCGGTGAAGGCGCACGAGGGGCAGAAGCGCTCGAGCGGGGAGGAATATGTCTGCCACCCGCTGTCGGTCGCGGCGATCCTCGTGGAGCTCGGCATGGACAGCGAGACGATCGAGGCCGCGCTGCTGCACGACGTGCTCGAGGACACCCCGGTCACGCCGGAGGAGATGACAAAGGAATTCGGCCCGCAGGTCACCGCGCTGGTCGACGGGGTGACCAAGCTCGAGAAGCTGCCGTTCACCTCGCGGGAGCAGCGGCAGGCGGAGAGTATCCGCAAGATGCTGCTCGCGATGTCGGAGGACATCCGCGTCATCATCATCAAGCTGGCCGACCGGCTGCACAACATGCGCACGATCGACGCGATGCCCGAGCAGTCGCGGCTGGACAAGGCCAAGGAGACGATGGACGTGTATGCGCCGCTCGCCCACCGGCTCGGGATCCGGAACGTGAAGGAGGAGCTTGAGGACCTCTCGCTGCGCACGCTCGACCCGGTCGCCTATGCGGAGATCGAGCGGCTGGTGGCGGATCAGCGCGCCGAACGGGAGGACTTTTTGCAGAATATCCAGCAGCGGATCAAAGAGCACCTCGAGTCCTACGGCTTAAAGCCGCAGGTGACCGGCCGCATGAAGAGCATCGCCGGGATCTACCGCAAGATGTACGTACAGGGCCGGGCGTTCAGCGAGATCTACGATATCTATGCCGTGCGGGTGATCCTCGACACGGTCAACGACTGCTATAACGCGCTCGGTATCATCCACGAGATGTTCCGCCCGCTGCCCGGGCGGTTTAAGGACTATATCAGCACCCCGAAAGCCAACATGTACCAGTCGCTGCACACCACCGTCATCAGCAAGGAAAAGGTGCCATTCGAGGTGCAGATCCGCACCTTCGACATGCATTACACCGCGGAGTACGGCATTGCGGCGCACTGGAAATACAAGCTCGGGATCCAGCGGAAGGATAAGCTCGAGGAGCGGCTTGCGTGGGTGCGGCAGTTCATCGAAAACCAGAAGGACGCGAGCGACGCGGAGGAGATCGTCAGCACGATCAAGACCGACCTCAGCTCGGACGACGTGTTCGTGTTCACCCCCAAAGGGGACGTCATCACCCTGCCGGTCGGCTCCACGCCGATCGATTTCGCCTACGCGATCCACACCGCGGTCGGCCACCGCATGACCGGCGCCAAGGTGGACGGGCGGATCGTCCCGCTCGACTACCAGCTCAAGATGGGCGAGATCGTCGAGATCCTCACCACCTCCGCCGAGGGGCACGGCCCCAGCCGCGACTGGCTGAACATCGTCAAGACGAGCGAGGCGCGCGGCAAGATTCGGTCGTGGTTCAAAAAGGAGCGGCGGGACGAGAACAT
>DXWE01000050.1:4287-5149 GCA_019417045.1 Oscillospiraceae bacterium | reverse complement strand
GGCAAGGCGGAGCTCGAACGGGAGCTCTCCCGCAACCTCATCCGCCTGCCGGAGGAGAAGATGGAGGCGCTGCTGCTCGACCAGGCCAAGCGCAACAACTGCCAGACGCTCGACGACCTGTATGCCGCGATCGGCTACGGCGGCGTGCTGCTCTCCCGGCTGATGCCAAGCATCAAGTTCGAATATTCCAAGCTCATCCGCGAGAGCCAGCCGCAGGATCTCGGCCAGCTGATCGGAACGCAAAAGCCCCATCACAACAACGGCGGCGTCATCATCGACGGGATGGACGACTGTCTCGTGAAGTTCTCCCGCTGCTGCAACCCGCTGCCGGGCGACAGTATCATCGGGTTTATCACGCGGGGCAACGGCGTGTCCATCCACAAGCGGGACTGCGTCAACGTGCCGCAGGACCTCAGCCAGTGCGAGGAGCCCGACCGGTGGATCCGGGTCTCGTGGGAGGCGGAATCCACCAAGAGCGAGTTCAAATGCACGCTGTATATCGACGCGCACGACCGGCAAATGCTGCTCTCGGACGTGCTCAGCCAGCTCTCGGCCATGCACGTGGCGATCCGCGCGGTCAACGCCCGGGAGGCGAAGGACGGGTATGTCAACCTGTCGGTGACGGTGTGCGTCAACAGCGTCGACCATCTGAACCTCGTGATGGCGCGGCTGTCGCGGGTGGAGAGCGTCATCACCGTGCGCCGGCAGTAGGGCGCCGGTGGGGCGCATGGCGAGGCCGCATGGGACGCGACGGACGCGGCAAGGCCGCCCGCGGCGGACGCGGCGAGGCCGGACGAGACGGGTGCGCCCCCTGCGAGGGCGCGGCGGGTGGAAAGCCGGTACCGGGCACCCGGGCCACAAG
>DXWE01000050.1:0-4277 GCA_019417045.1 Oscillospiraceae bacterium | reverse complement strand
GGGACACGGGACGGCCCGGAAACCTGAGCATCCCCTGCGGCAAAGGCCGCCGGCCCGCCGGGCCGGGCGTTGCCAGAAAGGAGTTTCCATGATCTACATCATCGAAGACGATACCGACATCCGCGAGATGGAGAGCTACGCGCTCGGGAACAGCGGCTTTGAGGTCGCGGGCTTTTCCGAATCGTCGGGCTTTTTCGAGGCGGTACGCAGCCGGCTCCCGGAGCTGGTGCTGCTCGACATCATGCTGCCGAACGAGGACGGCCTCTCGGTCCTGCGCCGGCTGCGCGCGGACGAGCGCACGCGGCAGGTGCCGATCATCATGGTCACCGCCAAGACCACCGAGATCGACAAGGTCAAGGCGCTCGACATGGGTGCGGACGACTACCTCACCAAGCCGTTCGGCATCATGGAACTGGTCTCGCGCGTGAAGGCGCTGCTCCGCCGCGCCGCGCCGCCGAGCGAAAACGAGATCCTCGCTGTCGGCGAAATCCGCATGGACAACCAGAAGCGCACCGTCACCGTGGCGGGCGCGCCGTGCGAGCTGACCTATAAGGAATACGAACTGCTCCGGCTGCTGCTCAAAAACGTCGGGATCGTGTTCAGCCGCGAGACCCTGATGGACAAGGTGTGGGGATTCGACTACCAGGGCGAGACCCGCACGGTGGACATGCACATCAAGACGCTGCGGCAAAAGCTCGGCGAGGCGGGAAGCGCCATCAAGACCGTCCGCCATGTCGGCTACAAGCTCGGCGACTGACCGCCGGAGAAGGAGGGGGTTCCCCTGATCGACTGGATTGTCTCACTTGACACTGCCAATCTCGATTTCATCCAGACGCACTTTCGCTGCGCCTTTCTCGATTTCCTCATGCCGGTCATCACCCACCTCGGCGCCGGCGGGATCCTGTGGATCGCGGTCGCGGTGGTGCTGCTGTGTGTTCGGAAATACCGGAAAAACGGCTGTATGCTTGCCGTTTCTCTTCTGCTGTGCCTGCTGATCGGCAACCTGCTGCTCAAGCCCCTGATCGGCCGGGTACGGCCGTATGACGTGAACACGCTGATCGAGCTGCTCATCGCGGAGCTGTCCGACGCGTCCTTCCCCTCCGGGCACACGATGGCGGCGTTCGCGGCCGCGACCGTGCTGCTGTACACCAACCGGCGGTTCGGGATCCCGGCGGTGATCCTGGCAGTGCTCATCGGGTTTTCGCGG
Source organism: Oscillospiraceae bacterium (assembly GCA_019417045.1). GTDB lineage: Bacteria > Bacillota > Clostridia > Oscillospirales > Acutalibacteraceae > DXWE01. The sequence continues at coordinate 3,070 of DXWE01000050.1, read as the reverse complement.
CTGTACCTCTATGTCCACTATCCCTCCGACGTGCTCGCCGGGCTGCTGCTCGGGGTGCTGTTCGGGATCCTCGCGATCGCGCTCGTGAACTGGCTGTGGCGGCGGCTGCGGCGGCAGGAGGCGCCCGTGGCGGACCCGCCGCCCGCGGAAGGGGGCGGACAGCCGTGAAACGGAGTATCCGGTGGAGCCTGTTTTTTGTGGGCCTGTTCGCGGCGGCGCTCGCCGTGCTGCTGACCGCGGCGCTGCTGAACAACGCGTTTGAGCAGCAGGTGAAGAATGACCTGCGCACCACCGCAGGCCTGATCGCGGACGGCTATGCCTACACGGACGATCCCCAGATCCTCGGCCGGTTTGACCGGGAGGATCTGCGCATCACCCTGGTCGCACCGGACGGCGCCGTGCTGTTCGAGAGCGACGCGGACGCCGGGCAGATGGACAACCACCTCTCCCGGCCGGAGATCCGGGACGCGTTTGCCCACGGCAGCGGCGAGAGCGTGCGCGAGTCCGACACGGTCGGCCAGCGGATCTACTATTACGCCCAGCGCCTGCCGGACGGCACGGTGCTGCGCGTCTCCATCCAGGCGAGCAGCCTCTATGGCCCGCTGCTACGCGCATTCCCGTGGCTGCTGCTGCTGTTGCTGCTGCTGTGTGTGCTGTCGATGGCGGTCTCGAAAGGCGTCACCCGACGGCTGCTGCGGCCCATCACCCGCCTGACCGACCGGTTGGACGACAGGCACCCGCCGGAGGAGGACGACGCGGTGTATCCGGAACTCTATCCGCTCGTGCACAAGATCCGGTCCCAGCGCACCGAGATCCAGCACCAGCTCAAGCGCGAGGAGGAGGAAAAAGACCGGCTGTCGGTCATCCTCCAGACAATGGCGGAGGGGCTGATCGTGCTGGACGCCGACCGGAAGGTATTGGTCGCCAACGAGAGCGTGAAATCGCTGCTCGGCTGCGGCGCGCAGGTGGAGGGGCAGCCGATCCTCGCCCTCTCGCGCGACCCGGACCTGAACGCGTGCGTGGACGCCGCGGCCGCCGGGCGGACCGAATCGGCCTATATCGCCCTGTCGGGCAAGCAGTGCCAGGTCGTGTGCAGCCCGGTCATCACAGACGAAAAGCAGATCGGGGTGATCTGTTTTGTCCTCGACGTGACCGAAAAAATGCAGATCGAGAAGATGCGGCGCGAGTTCACGGCGAACGTGTCCCACGAGCTGAAGACGCCGCTCACCAGTATCTCCGGGTACGCGGAGATGATCGAGAGCGGCATTGCCCGGCCGGAAGACGTGCCCGGGTTTGCCGCCACCATCCACAAGGAGGCCGGCCGGCTGCTCACCCTCATCAGCGACATCATCCGCCTGTCCGAACTGGACGAGGCGGGCGTGGCCGAGGAGGGACAGCCGGTGGACCTGCTGTCCCTGGCCCGGGACTGCGCGGACACCCTCTCCCTGTCGGCGGACCAGCACCATGTTACCCTCTCGGTCGAGGGGACGTCCAGCGTGGTCCACGGCAGCCGCAGCCTGCTGCTCGAGCTCGTGTTCAATCTCTGCGACAACGCCATCCGGTACAACCGGGAGGGCGGGACGGTGACGGTGACGGTGGGAGACCACACGCTCACGGTGAGCGACACCGGGATCGGCATCCCGGACAAGCATCAGTCGCGCGTGTTTGAGCGGTTTTACCGTGTGGACAAGAGCCGGTCGAAGGAGACCGGCGGCACGGGGCTCGGGCTCGCGATCGTCAAGCACATCGCGGAACAGCACCGTGCGAAGCTCGAGCTGCACAGCACCGTGGGAAAAGGCACGACGATCACGGTGCGGTTCCCGCCGGAAAGCTGAGCAGGCTTTACGCAGATTTTACAAAATCCGCTGCTTGTATTTTACGCAGCCCCCGTATACTGGAACCGTTGTGTCGAAAGTCCAAACGGTTTGTCAGAGCAACCGGGTACCCCTGCCCGTGCGCGGGCGCCCGGCTATCGGCTGAGGAGAAGGTATGGATATTTTTTCGGTTTTTTCCCTGTGCGGCGGTCTGGCCCTGTTTTTATACGGGATGCACGTCCTGTCGTCCGGCCTCGAGAAGCTCGCCGGCAGCCGGTTGGAAAAGATCCTGCAACGTATCACCTCCAACCCGCTGAAATCGCTGCTGCTGGGTTTGGGGATCACGGCGGTCATCCAGTCCAGCTCCGCGTTGACCGTCATGCTCGTGGGGCTGGTGAACTCCGGGATCATGCAGCTGGCGCAGTCGATCGGGGTGATCATGGGTTCCAATATCGGCACCACCGTCACCGCGTGGATCCTCAGCCTGGCGGGCATTGAGAGCGAAAATCCCGTGTTGCGTATGCTCAATCCGGATTCCTTCTCCCCGCTGGTCGCCCTCATCGGGGTCGGGCTGCTCATGATGGCCAAGAGCAGCCGAAAAAAGGACGTCGGCAGTATCCTGATCGGGTTTGCGGTGCTGATGTACGGCATGAGCGCCATGAGCGACGCGGTCCGTCCGCTGGCCGACAGCCCCGCGTTCACGCAGGTGCTGACGATGTTTGAAAACCCGGTCCTCGGCGTGCTGGTCGGGGCGCTGTTCACCGGCATTATTCAAAGCTCCTCCGCCTCGGTCGGCATTTTGCAGGCGCTGTCCATGACCGGCAGCGTCACCTACGGGATGGCGCTCCCCCTCATCATGGGCCAGAACATCGGCACCTGTGTCACCGCGCTCATCTCCAGTATCGGCGTGAATAAGAACGCCAAGCGCGTGGCGGTCGTCCATGTGTATTTCAACCTGATCGGCACGGTCGTCTGTCTGTCGGTCTTCTATCTGGCCCACGCGTTTGCGGACTTTGCCTTTGTCGATCAGGCGATTACCCCCGTGGGGATCGCGTGTGTGCACACCATCTTCAACGTCGTCACCACCGCCCTGCTGCTGCCGCTCAGCAAACAGCTCGAAAAGCTCGCCTGCCTGACCGTCCGCGACCGGGATAAAACGGAGAACTATGCGCTGCTGGACGAGCGTCTGCTGCGCTCCCCCTCGTTTGCGCTGGCCGAGTGCGAAAACGTCACCGCGCAGATGGCAGAGCTCGCAC
>DXWE01000005.1:32317-39673 GCA_019417045.1 Oscillospiraceae bacterium | reverse complement strand
CAGATACAGCGTGATGTTGCTGCTGTCGCCCGTGCTCGGACCGGTCGTCGTGTCGCTCGGGCCCGTCTCGCTCGAACCGGTACCGCTAGAGCCGGTGCCGCTCGTCGTGGTCTCAGACCCGCCGGTTACACTCGGGGTCGGCTCGGTCGGGATCTCGGCATACACACCACCGTCCGTGTTCACCACAGGCACCGCATCGATGTTCGTAATCCCATCCTCACTGGTCTGGATCGCTTCCACATCCAGCTCCAGCAGGGAGGAGGCTTCAAAGCCATCCAGCACCTTGAAGGAGACAATGATCAGCTTGCCGCCGTTCGTAATACCGGCAGCCTGGCGGGTCGCAGCCACTTTCAGCTGGCCCGGCTCCACCACGTTCGCCAAGATCAGGCCGCTGAAGATCTCCGTGACGGCATACGTTTCGGACTTCTCGCCGAACTGATCCTCCGTCTCCATCTTCACCGCTTCCAGCGCAGTGGAATCATACTTGATCGTGAAGGTGAAGCTCGCAATGCGGGAATTCTCCTCCACATAGATCGGCACTTCCACCACGTCGCCCACATTGCCCTGCACCTTGTCGACCGTCAGCCGAACGCCATTCTGCGGGAAGATGGTCGTGGTGGTAGTCGGCTCGGTCGAGGAAGCGGTGGTATTGCTCGACTCCGTGGTGCCGCTCGGCTCTTCGCCCACAACCGCGCCATCGGTCACATGGACGTCGGTAATCACCGTGTCCTCGCCGTTTTCGTTGACCTCAAACACTTCAAACTCCAGCGTCACGGCCGCTTCGCCCGTGAACCCGTCCAGAACCTTGAAGGAGATCTCCAGCAGGTTCCCGGCGGAGTAACACCCGCCTGGCCCTTGGCGCCGGCGACCCGCAACGTGCCCGGCTCCACCACATAGGAGCTCAGCTCGCCTTCAAACACATCCGAAGACGCATACTCATCCTCGCTGCCCACCGGCTCCAGCTGTGCGGGATCATACGAGATGACGCCCGTGAAGCTCACCAAGTTGGAATCCGCGGAAATCTCGACCGGAAGGGTGACCGTCTGGCCAACCTCGCCGGCGACCTCGCCCACCGTCACCTGCACGCCTTCCACCGGCGGCGCGGAAGTGGTGGTGGTCGTCTCCGTTTCCGAGGTGTCGCTCGAATCGCCGGTCTCCGGCTCGACGCCGCCCGCGACAACCGTCACTTCCGCGACCTTGTCCTCGCCGTCTGCGTTGACCTCAAACACCGTGAAGTCCACATTGACAGGCGTGATCTCGGTCAGATCCTCGAGCACTTCAAAGGTCACGACAAACAGATTGCCGCCGCCCGTATACCCGGTCTCATTTTTCGCGCCGGCAATCAGCAGCGTGCCGGCGGGCGACTCATTCGACGCGAGCTCGCCTTCCCAGATGTCGCTGGAGACATACACCTGTTGGTCATTGTACTCGTGCTGAACTACCTTCAGCTTGGTGCTGTCAAACGTGATGGAGCCGGTAAAGCTGACCACGTTCGAATTTTCCGAGATCTGCACCGGGACGGTCACCTGATCTCCCTTGGCACCTGCACGCCTTCCACCGGCGGCGCGGAAGTGGTGGTGGTCGTCTCCGTTTCCGAGGTGTCGCTCGAATCGCCGGTCTCCGGCTCGACGCCGCCCGCGACAACCGTCACTTCCGCGACCTTGTCCTCGCCGTCTGCGTTGACCTCAAACACCGTGAAGTCCACATTGACAGGCGTGATCTCGGTCAGATCCTCGAGCACTTCAAAGGTCACGACAAACAGATTGCCGCCGCCCGTATACCCGGTCTCATTTTTCGCGCCGGCAATCAGCAGCGTGCCGGCGGGCGACTCATTCGACGCGAGCTCGCCTTCCCAGATGTCGCTGGAGACATACACCTGTTGGTCATTGTACTCGTGCTGAACTACCTTCAGCTTGGTGCTGTCAAACGTGATGGAGCCGGTAAAGCTGACCACGTTCGAATTTTCCGAGATCTGCACCGGGACGGTCACCTGATCTCCCTTGGCACCGGTGACCTTGCCCACCGTCGCCGTGATGCCGTTGGCCTGGTCTTCCGCCGTGACAAGCACCGCGGCAAAACCGGCAAGCAGCGCGAGGGACAAAATCACACTCAAGATTTTGCTAGCCTTTTTCATGCTCCGATCCTCCCAAACTTTTTTATTCCCATGATCCGTGTTCTTCCTCTCTCAAACGAACAACCTAACTCCTCACAGACCTGGAATCATTCTAATTGTATTCCTTCTGTTATAAAAATCAAGGCATTTGTGCAATAAAGCATTTTAAATATATAAAATAGTCATTTTGAAAACATAAAAATGGCTGTTATCTATTTTTCTTGTCCTATAATCAACTATTTTCATTCGGAAAAATTGTCCATTCTACCCAGTAACCTTTTTTGACCAAACGGTCATTTCCCGCACCGCACGCCTGACTTTTATATGTACAGGCCCGGAAAGAGGCCCCCGTCATCGGGCGGGGGCCTCTCAGGATCCGTCGAAAACGCTCAGCCCTCTTCTTTCATGCGGGCAAAGCATTCGCTGCAATACACCGGGCGGTCCTCACGGGGTTTGAAAGGAACTCTGGCTTCTCCGCCACAGTTCGCGCACACGGCAACAAACATCTCGCGGTCCGCGCGGCTGGCGGATTTACGCGCGTCGCGGCACGCCTTGCAGCGCTGGGGCTCATTTTCAAAGCCCTTCTCCGCGTAGAACTCCTGTTCACCCGCGGTGAACACGAATTCGTTGCCACATTCCTTGCATACCAACGTTTTGTCTTCGTACATGGATCAGTACCTCGCTTCTCCAGATAAGATTTTGCCCCGCGACGGATTCGGACCGACACCTTTGATAATCAACGCTCTGCTTAAGCTAACCGGGCATTTTAAACCGGCTTCCGCCGGCAATTCACGAATCGGGATGGGAAGACAGCTTGCGGCGCACGCGCTGCAGGGCGTTGTCCACCGTCTTGACTGCCACCTCCAGCCGGGCGGCCGTCTCCTCATATGTATATCCGTCCAGGTGCAACTGCAGCACCCGGTATTCCAGCGGCGTCAGCACCTGCCGCAGGCGGGCGACGAGACGGCGCTCATCGTCCCTCTCCACCAGGCGCTGAGCCGGATCGGCTTGTCCCTCCGCCAGAGAAACAAAGGACACACGGCCGCGTTCCAGCGCCTCCCACTCCTCGGGAAACAGGGTGGTATACCACTTCACCCGCCGGATCGCCGAGATCATCCGATGGCGGACGCACACCCGTACATACGTGGAGAACGAGGCGCCTCCTTCCGGGCGGAAACTCCGCACCGCATGGAGCAGCGCGAGCCGTCCCTCCTGTTCCAGATCCTCCACCTCCAGCTGCGTGCCGAGCAGCGAGGCCGCCTGCCGGCGGATCCACGGTTCGTACCTCTCAGACAACCGCACAAACGCCTCTTCGGAGCCGGCTTTTGCCTCCTGCAACAGTTGCACATCCGTCTCCGTTTTGTGCCCGGGTATCCTCACAGACTCACCCCAAACCCCACTCCTGCCAACAGACAACCCTAGTGTAAACGATGGGTGGGCAAATGTCAACAGTTTTTTGGAAAAATTTATATATTGTGCAAAAAAATGGTTCCTACACCCCTGTGGAATCTGTTTTTATCGGAGAAATTGCCTGTTTTCGACAAAAAATCACCTTTTTTATGCTGTGAGCAGCTGAAAATCCGAGAAGCTGGCCTGGATCCCCGCCGACGGAATACTCAGCGAGAGCAGGGCGCCGGTATCCGGATCGGACAACAGGGTGAACTCCCCGCCGAGCTCGCCGCCCACTGTCTGAAGCCCCTCCGCCGTCAGCTGTCCGCCGGCCGGAAGCCGCATGGCCGTGTCCAGGGCCGAGAGCAGGCTGCTCCCGAGCGCCGTGGACGGGAAGGTGGACGGGTCCACCCCAAAGCTCAGCCCGTACAGCTTGACTGACACCTCTTCCCCGTCCCACTCCAGCGTCAGATCCTTCACTGTCTCGGGCGAAGTGAGTTCCATGGTGAGCAGGCCGGCGGACTGCCGGGTCAGCCTCCCCTCCACCGCCATGTCGCCGTACTGCACCTGCATGGTACACGAAAAGCCGGTGACCACAGGGGGCTCCGGCTCCTTCTGCGAACAGCCGGGCAGGGCAAAACAGCCGATCAGACAGGCACAGGCCAGCGCAAACAGGCGACGGGACATCCTATCACAACCTACTCATAGTCTAAAAACAGTCCCGGCAGTTCCGCAAGCAGGTCGGTGGGGAGCATGCCGTGCTGGGACAGCTTGGCAGCCGCCCGTTCGCCCGCCAGCCCGTGCAGGTACACCCCGCACATCGCCGCGTCCTCGGGGGGCATCCCCTGTGCGAGAAATGAGGCGACCATCCCGGCGAGCACGTCGCCGCTCCCCCCGGTCGCCATGCCCGGCGTCCCGGTGGGGTTGAGCAGCGTCTCCCGGCCCGGTGCAGCGACCACCGTGCCATGGCCCTTGAGCACGACGACGGCCCCCGTGCGGGCGGCCGCCTCCCGCGCCGTCGCCACCCGGCGGCGCTGTACCTCCTCCACCGTGCACCCCATCAGCGAGGCCATCTCCCCCGGATGGGGGGTGAGCACCAGCGGGGCGTGGACTGTTTTCAGTCTATCTATATGCGGGGCGACCGCGTTTAGACCATCCGCGTCCACCACCGCTGGGCAGGCGGCGGCCTCCAGCAGGCGGAAGACCAGCTCGCCCATCTCCCCGTTTTGCCCCATCCCGGGGCCGATCAGCAGCGAGGTCGCCCGGGGCAGCCGCTCCCTCAGCCGCTGTAGCGAAACCAGCCCGAGCTGGCCGGCCGGCGTCTCGGGCAGGGGGAGAAAAACGGCCTCCAGCAACGTGGAGGCCAGGATCGGATAGATACTCTGCGGGACGGCGAGCGTCACGAGCCCTGCGCCGCAGCGCAGAGCCCCGCGCGCAGCCAGGCCCGCCGCGCCGGCCATGCCATAGCTGCCGCACACGGCGAGAACCTGCCCATATGTCCCTTTGTGGCTGTCCGCCGCGCGCCTGGGAAAGCAGCGGCGTACCTGTTCGTCACGGATGACGGTCTGCCCGTGTTCCCACATGGCGGCGCCCCCTCACTGGCCCTCTGCGGGCGGCTCCGACGGCGGCGTCTGCTCGGTGGGCGGCGTCTCTTCGATCCCGATCTCCGGATCGGTTTCCCCGGGGGCAGGCGCCGCACTCTCCCACGCGTTCAACGCCGCCTCGATACGCGCCTCCGCCCGTTTCTCCGCAGCGCCCGTCTTATCAAATGCCACGCCCGCCTCCCGGCAGCGCTTTTCAAAGTCGATCTGCGCCAGTCTCTGCATGCCTTTGTAAAACGCATACAGCACCCGCTCGTCCGGCATAAAGACAACCAGCGTGTTGCCATATTTCTTGCTGCGGTAGGTAAAACAGAAGGTCGCGTCCTCCGGGGAGGGGGCGAGCATCAGCACGCGCTCAAACCGCCGCGCCGCGATCTCCGCTGTGTAGGGCGAGAGCATCTCGGCCTTGGACGCGCTCACCGACAGCAGGCGTTTGCGCTTGCGCTGGGCGACGATCTGATCGACATCCAGCTCCCCGTTCGTGACCGAGTACTCAAATTCGATATTCTGCGTGCCGCTCAGCCACCACGCGCCCCAGCAGGCCAGCACCGCGAGCACCAGCGCGAGCATAATCCCCAGAAACTGCACCAAAAACAGGGCCAGCACAGCCACCAGCACCACGGCAGCCAGCCACAGCGCGACGAGGATTCCGATCTCCCGGCCGCCCTTCTTTTTTCTCACGAGTTGCTCCACAAAGGAATCCATCTTTTACAGCCCGCCTTTCTCACCTTTAGTAATATCTCAGTATACCCGAAAAACAGCCGCTTGGCAAGAGCGATCTGGACAAACTCTCCAAGAAACTGCGGAACTATTGAAAACAGGGCGCATTTGTGCTATACTAACACCCACTTTCCACGAAGGGGGACGCGCGCATGAGCTGGCATATCGAGACCAAATGTATTCAAGAGGGGTATCGGCCGAAAAACGGGGAACCGCGGGTGGTGCCGATCTACCAGAGCACCACGTTTCTCTACGAGACGGCGGAGGCGATGGGCGACCTGTTTGACCTGAAAGCGGACGGCTTTTTCTACACCCGGCTCGCCAACCCCACCACCGATGCGGTGGAACGGAAGATGGCGGCGCTCGAGGGCGGCGTCGGCGCGGTCATGACCTCCGCCGGGCAGGCGGCCACCACCATGTCGATTATCAATATCGCCCATGCGGGCGATCATCTCATCAGCTCGTCCGCGCTCTATGGCGGCTCGTTCAACCTGCTCTATAAGACCCTGCGGGAGCTCGGGATCGAGACCACCTTTGTCGACCCGGACTGCTCTGCCGAAGAACTCGAGGCGGCGTTTCGCCCGAATACCCGGCTGGTATTCGGGGAGACCCTCTCAAACCCCTCGCTGGCGGTGCTGGACTTTGAGAAGTTCTCCTCGGCCGCGCACGCGCACGGGGTGCCGCTGATCGTGGACAACACATTTGCCACCCCGGTCAACTGCCGGCCGTTTGAGCACGGGGCGGACATCGTCGTCCACTCCACCACCAAATATCTCGACGGGCACGCGGTCGCGGTGGGCGGCATGATCGTGGACAGCGGCAAATTTGACTGGGCGGCGGCCGGGAAATATCCGGAGCTCTCCACCCCCGACGAGACCTACCACGGTGTGACCTACACCGAGCAGTTCGGCAAGGCCGCGTATATCGCGAAGTGCCGTGCTCACCTCATGCGGGATCTCGGCATGACCCCGAGCCCGCAAAACGCCTTCCTGCTGGATCTCGGGATCGACACCCTGCATCTGCGCATGCAGCGCCACTGCGAGAACGCCCAGAAGGTGGCGGAATTTCTGCAGGGGGACAGCCGGATCGCCTGGGTGTCCTATCCGGGCCTGCCGGGTGACAAGTATTACGCGCTCGCCCAAAAATACATGCCAAACGGCACCTGCGGGGTCGTCTCGTTCGGGCTGGCTGGCGGCCGCGAGGCGGCGAGCCGGTTCCAGAGCCACCTGCGGCTCGCGGCGATCGCCACCCATGTGGCCGACCTGCGCACCTGTATCCTCCACCCGGCCAGCGCGACCCACCGTCAGATGAACGACGAACAGCTGCGGGAGGCGGGCGTGTCCCCCGAGATGGTACGCTTTTCTGTCGGGATCGAGCACATCGACGATATCCTGGACGACGTCAGGCAGGCGCTCGACAAAATTTGAGTTGCCAACGGCCCCTTTTTGTGATATGCTAAAAGAAAAAGGGGTAGTGTTTATGGAAAACCGGGCGACTGTTCTCTCTGCGCGTGGCAACCGAGACATCCACATC
>DXWE01000005.1:14866-32307 GCA_019417045.1 Oscillospiraceae bacterium | reverse complement strand
ATCCACATGACCATTATTCCGGGACATTTTGCTACCAACCACTCCCACGTCAACTACTATATCGATCTGACGGGGCTCAAGTGCCAGCACCGCATGGCGCAGGCGGCGGCGCACGAGCTGGCGCAGGCCTATGCCACGAGCACGCCGGTCGACACCATCATCTGCCTCGAGGGTACCGAGATGGTGGGTGCGTTCCTCGCCGCGGAGCTGACGCAGGCCGGCGCGGTGAACATGAACACCGGCAACGACATCTGCGTGCTCACCCCGGAGATGAACAGCAACAACCAGATGATCTTTCGGGACAACACCCAGAGGATGGTGTGGGGCAAGCATGTGCTGCTGCTGATGGCGTCCGTCTCGACCGGCAAATCCATCAACCGCGCCACCGACTGCCTGCGGTACTATAACGGCCAGCTGGTGGGGATCGCCTCCCTGTTCAGCGCGGTGTCCGAGCGCAACGGCATGCCCATCCGTTCGATCTTCACGGACGAGGACATCGCCGGGTATCGCACGTACCTCTCCGGCGACTGCGAGATGTGCCAAAACGGGCAGAAGCTGGACGCGATCATCAACAGTTTCGGGTATTCGAAGATTTGAGCGGCTGAATCGGAGGGTGCACTGCCGCAGTGCGCCCTCTTTTTCTGTCTGTGGGGCGGATTCCCGCTCCCGGGCTGCCGGATGCCGTTGTGCAGCAGGAGGTGACGGGATGCAATTGGCAAAAAAGTGGGGGAGACGGCTGCTGTGGCTGCTGCCGGCTCTGGCTGCGGCCGTGTTCTATCTGGTGCTGCCGCACTTTCCCCGGTTCACCGAAACCGTGTTCTCCCGCGGGATCTTCCGCGGGCTTGTCACCGTGCTCGGCGGGCTGATCTCGGTTCTCCCCTTCTCTCTGACGGAGGTGCTGGCGGTGCTCGCCATTCCGGTGCTTCTGTTTTTGCTGGTGCGGCTGATCCTCGCGCTGCGCCCCTCCCGGCGGCGGGTCCGGCCCGGCGCGCTCGGGCGCGCATGGCGGGCCGCCGGATGGACGTTCTCCTGCGCGCTGCTCTTCTACATGCTGCTGCACGGGCTGAACTTCTACCGGCTGCCGGTGGCCGACCTGATGGGGCTGGACACCTCCCCGAAATCGGTGGCACTCCTCAAAGAGGCGACCATCTATTACGCCCGGCAGGCCACCGCTGCCCGGGAGGGATTGTCGGAGGACGAAAACGGCTGTATGGCCCTCTCCCAGCCGCTGTCCGACACGCTGAAACTCGCCGGGCAGGGATATGACGTGCTGGACGAGACCTACCCCTTCCTGTGGGGAGCGGTGAACCGGGTCAAGCCCGTGCAGCTCTCCCACTGGTGGTCCTACACCGGCATCACCGGTATGTATTTCCCGCTGCTCGCGGAGGCGAATGTCAACATCGACGTGCCGGCCAACTCCCTGCCGGCGACCGCGCTGCACGAGCTCGCGCACACCCGCGGGTTTGCGCGGGAGGACGAGGCCAATTTCCTCTCCTGCCTCGTCGGGTTCACCCACCCCTCCGCCGACTACCGGTACTCCGCCTGTCTACAGGCGTATCTCTATTGTGCGAACGCGCTGTACGGGTATGACGTCGAGGCATGGCAGGAGGCGCGCTCCCTCTGCTCGGAAGGGGTGCTGCGCGACCTGCAACAGCGCTCGGCCTACTGGGCGCAGTTCGAGGGGCCTGTACAGGCGGTCTCCACCGCCGTGAACGACAGCTTTATCAAGGCCCAGGGCGTGGACGACGGCGTACACAGCTATGGCCGGGCGGTGAATCTGCTGCTCTCCTATTTTGAATCGGAAAAAGACGGTTAGGGGGTTCCCCTTTCCGGAAAAATGTGCTAGAATACAGCGTATAGACTTTAAAAAGTGAGGTTTTCCCCATGTCCGGACATTCGAAGTGGAACAACATCAAGCGCAAAAAGGAAAAAACCGACGGCGCAAAGGCCAAGATTTTTACCAAAATGGGCCGCGAGATCGCGGTGGCGGTGAAGGCGGGCGGCGGTGCGGATCCCGCATCCAACTCCCGGCTGAAGGACGCGATCGCGAAGGCCAAGGCCAACAACGTCCCGAACGACAACATCGAGCGGATCATCAAAAAGGCGGCTGGCGAGGGCAGCGGCGAGAATTATGAGTCGCTGACCTATGAGGGGTACGGCCCGAGCGGGATCGCGGTCATTGTGGAGACGCTGACCGACAACCGCAACCGTACCGCGGGCGAGATGCGGCATTATTTTGACAAATACGGCGGCAACCTCGGCCAGACGGGCTGCGTCTCCTTTATGTTTAAAAAGCGCGGAGTGCTGGTCATCGAGGCCGAGGGGCTCGACGAGGACAAGGTGATGGAGGACGCGCTCGAGGCGGGCGCCTCCGATTTCAACGCGGACGAGGATATTTTTGAAATCCTCACCGAGCCGGACGATTTTTCCGCCGTGTGCGAGGATCTTGAAAAGAAGGGGTACACCTTCCTCTCGGCCGACGTGGCGATGGTGCCGGATGTGTACAACGCGATCGACACCGAGGAGAACGAGCAGAAGATGGAGAAGCTGCTCGACATGCTGGAGGACAACGACGACGTGCAGAACGTCTGGCACAACTGGGAGAAATGAGCGCTGCCCGCCCTGAAAGGGGCGGGTTTCTTGCAACCGGTCGCTTCATTGCTTTAGTGAAAGAAAAAAGACCTGATTTTTCTCTTGACGCGAAGAAAAAACGGGTATATAATGGGGAACATGTAAGGAATCCGCGGCCGGCGGAATGGCCGGTGCGCGATGGAAGAGATTCTGCGGATGAGGATTTGATGCCATGATGACCGGTGCACAGGCGATGGTGAGGTGCCTGGAGCTCGAAGGGGTGGACACCCTGTTCGGGTATCCGGGCGCGACCATCTGTCCGTTTTACGACAGTTTACATAAGAGCTCCCTCCACCACGTGCTCGTGCGAACCGAGCAGAACGCGGCCCACGCGGCGAGCGGGTATGCGCGCGTGTCGGGGAAGGTGGGGGTGTGCGTGTCGACCTCCGGGCCGGGCGCCACAAACCTGATTACCGGGATCGCCTCGGCGTATATGGATTCCATCCCGCTGGTGGTCATCACCGGCCAGGTGCGCAGCGATCTGCTCGGGCGGGACGTGTTCCAGGAGGCGGACATCACCGGCGCGACCGAGCCGTTTACCAAGCACAGCTATCTCGTCTCCCGCACGGTGGATATCCCCCGGATCTTCAAGGAGGCGTTCCACATCGCCTCCACCGGGCGGCCGGGGCCGGTGCTGATCGACGTGCCGATCGACATGCAGCAGCGGGCGATGGAGAAATTCGACTACGACACACCTGTCGACATCGTGGGATACAAGCCCCGCACACAGGGGCACGCCCTGCAGATCAAAAAGGCTGCGGAGGCGCTGAAAGCCAGCAAGCGCCCGGTCATCTGCGCGGGCGGCGGGGTGTTTTCCGCCCACGCCGAGCAGGCGCTGCGCACGCTGGTGGAGAAAACGCAGCTGCCGGTGGTGTGCACCCTGATGGGGCTCGGCGCGCTGCCGACCGCACACCCGCTGAATCTTGGCATGCTCGGCTCCCACGGGTGTGTGCCCGCGAACAAGGCGATGCGGGACGCGGACCTTGTGCTGTTGGCCGGCGCACGGGTGGGCGACCGGGCGGTCGCCTCTCCCGGGCAGGTGGCGGCGCGGGCCAAGATCATCCATATCGACATCGACCCGGCGGAGATCGGCAAAAACATGCCCGCGCACATCCCGATCGTGGGGGATCTGCGCGGGGTGCTCGAAGCGCTCACCGAACGGGTGGATTTCACCGCCCCACCGGAATGGGTGGCCGCGGTGACCGACCGCAAGCAGCGGTACGCCGCAAAAGCCATCCCAGAGGTGGACGGGTTTGTCGAGCCCAAGACCTTTTTGCGCGCGCTGTCGAAGCGGCTGCGGGACGACGCGGTCGTGGTGGCGGACGTGGGGCAAAACCAGATCTGGTCGGCCAATAATATCGAGCTGCGGGAGGGCCGGTTTCTCACCTCCGGCGGCATGGGGACGATGGGGTACTCCCTGCCCTGTGCGGTCGGGGCCAAGCTGGCGGGCCGGGAGCGGCAGGTGGTCGCCGTGTGCGGGGACGGCTCGTTCCAGATGAGCCTGATGGAACTCGCGACCGTCTGCCAGGAACAGCTGGACATCAAGCTCATCGTCATGCGCAACAACCGGCTTGGGATGGTGCGCGAGTTACAGGACAACCTGTACCACGGCGTGCACAGCGGCGTGTATCTCGACGGCAGCCCGGATTTTGTAAAGCTCGCAGGCGCGTACGGGATCACCGCGCGGCGTGTGTCCTCACAGGCGCAGGCGCTCGCGGCGCTCGACGAGCTGCTGCAGGAGGGCCGCCCGTACCTGCTCGAGTGCGTGGTGCCGGCGGACTATCCGTCGCTGTAAGGGGGGCTGCGAGATGAAATATACCATGTCCGTCCTGGTGGAAAACCAGCCCGGCGTCCTCTCAAAGGTCTCCGGCCTCTTTTCCCGGCGGGGGTTCAACATCGACTCCCTCGCCGTCGGCGTGACCGAAGACCCCACCGTCTCCCGCATGACCATCGTCGTGGACGGGGACGAATACGTGGTGGAGCAGGTGGAAAAACAGCTCAACAAGGTCATCCCGGTCATCAAGGTCAAGACGCTGCGGCCGGGCGAGTATATCCCCCGCACCCTGTCGCTGCTGAAAGTGTCGGTCGGAGCGGGACAGCGCGCGGACATCATGCGCATCGCCGAGCTGATGGGCGCCCGTATCGTGGACGCGACCCGCACCACCCTGACGCTCGAGTTCACGGATACGACCGAGCGCACCGAGACCCTCGAGGCGCTGCTGCGGCCATATGGGATCAAGGAGATGGTGCGCACCGGGGTCATCGCGATCGAAAAGGGCGCCGACCCGACGAGGATCGTCCAGAATTAGGGATCTGCGAGGGGATTCCCCCCGTATTCTATAATCCATATCACACTGCCACATCGGCAGAGGAGGAATGCAACATGGCAAAGATCTACTATCAGGAAGACTGTAACCTCGGCGTGCTGAAGGGCAAGACCGTCGCCATCATCGGCTACGGCTCGCAGGGCCACGCCCACGCGCTGAACCTGCACGAGAGCGGTGTGGACGTCATCGTCGGGCTGTACAACGGCTCGAAGAGCTGGGCGAAGGCGGAGGCCGCGGGGCTGAAGGTCGCCACCGCCGCCGAGGCCGCGAAGGCCGCGGACGTCATCATGATCCTGATCAACGACGAGAAGCAGGCGGACATGTATAAAAAGGACATCGAGCCGAACCTGACCGCCGGCAAGGCGCTCGCATTCGCGCACGGGTTCTGCATCCATTTCGGCCAGATCGTACCGCCGGCGGATGTGGACGTGTTCATGATCGCGCCGAAGGGTCCCGGCCACACGGTGCGCAGCGAGTACCTCGAGGGCAAGGGTGTGCCGTGTCTCGTGGCGGTGCAGCAGAACGCGACCGGCCGCGCGCTGGACATCGCGCTCGCCTATGCTGCCGGCATCGGCGGCGCGCGCGCCGGCGTGCTCGAGACCACCTTCCGCGCCGAGACCGAGACCGACCTGTTCGGCGAGCAGGCGGTGCTGTGCGGCGGCGTGACCGCACTGATGAAGGCCGGGTTTGAGACGCTGGTCGAGGCCGGGTATGCGCCGGAGAACGCGTATTTCGAGTGCATCCACGAGATGAAGCTGATCGTCGACCTGATCTATAAGGGCGGGTTTGCGATGATGCGCTACTCCATCTCGGACACGGCGGAATTCGGCGACTATGAGACCGGTAAGCGCCTGATCACCGACGAGACCAAGAAGGAGATGAAAAAGATCCTGCGGGAGATCCAGGACGGTACGTTCGCCTCCAAGTGGATCAACGAGAACAAGGTCGGCCGGCCGCACTTCAACGCCTGCCGCCGCATCGAGAGCGAGCACCAGCTCGAGGCGGTTGGCAAGGAGCTGCGTAAGATGTACAGCTGGAACGACGAAAAATAAGACGACAAACAGGGGGGCGGGCTTTCTTTGGAAAGCCCGCCCCTTCTTTTGCTCTATCCCTCAGTCGTCGATCTCATATTGCAGGATGGTGCCGCTGAGCGCATCGATCTCATATTCGTACTCATACCGGCCCGACTCGAACTCCACCTCGTACACCGCGCGGCCGTCGTCCCAGTCAAATTCGCACTTGAGCTCCCACACCTGGGATTCGCTGACCCCCGCGTGACCGAGAGCCGTGGCGATCGCAGCCGCATCCCCGATATAGGTCGACGAGACGGGTGGCGTTGTCGGGGCAGTCGTGGATGTGGTCGGGTTGGTGACATTGCCGCCATTTCCGGTCCCACTGCCCGTGTTCGAGAAGACATGGCGTTCCACCTTGCGCACGGCTCCCGACACCGCGTCGATCTCATACTCGTATTTCGCGGAATCCGTGCGGAAATCCACCTCATAATAGGCCACGCCATCGTCCCGATCCAGCTCCAGCTTGGTCACGGTGGCCTGCGACCCGCTCACTCCCGCGTGGGCAAACGCGGCGTTTTGTGCGGCGTCCTGCCCGATATAGGCAGAGGGATCCGCGCCGACAGTCCCCGTATTTCTCATTTCCTGCTCGTATTTCACCACGTCACCGGTGCGGGCGTCGATGTCGTACTCATACTCGATCGTGGCGGTCGCGAATTCCACCTCATAGACAATCCGGCCGTCGTCGCTGTCGAATTCCGCCTTGCTCCACAACACGTCCGCGGCGGTCGCGCCCGCATGGGCATAGGCGGCCTGGATCGCGGCATCCTGCCCGATATACGCCTTGTCGCTGGCGGCGCCTGTCTGGGTGACGGTGTCCGTCGGCAGATTCTTGGAGCTGGAGATCAGCGCGATCTCATTCACCGACAGCGGGGCCAGCGTATCGAACGTGAGCGTCGCGTCCTGGGAGATGACCTCCTGGATCAGCGCCGCCTTCCCCACCGAGATGCCGTACTGCTGCGCCAGGGCGGTGAGCGCCGCGTCCTCCGTCACCGTCTGGCTGAGCACCGCGCCGCTCATCTCCCGACTCTGGAAGATCTGATCGATCGCCGCCGTGATCTGCGCCTGCAGCTGGGCGGACTTCGCCTGGTCGTCGTTTTCAATGCTCACCAGAATGGAGTTTTGCAGGTCGCTCAGATACCCGTTTTGCAGCATCGACCCGATCAGGGCGTTGACCGCCACGTCGAGCTGGGTGCCCTTGAGGTCCATCTCCCCGATCACGGTGCGGGCATCGTCGTTGAGCGGCGTCACCTCGAGCACCTTCTCGCGCGCATTGACGCTGATCGAGAGACTCGGGTTCACATCGAGCAAAATCAGCGAGTCCACGGATCCGGCCCGCCAGTACAAAAAGCCGAACAGCCCGATACACAGGGCAAAGGCAGCGGCGATGGCGGTGACATACCGCCAGGTATGCTTTTTCTTGTTCACGATTTCCGTCATGGGTATCACGGTTCCTTTCTGTTCGTCACAGGAGGAGAGGATCCCACTGAGCACATCGGGCGTCGCGTGTTCCACTGCCGTCGCGATGCGCCGTTTCCATTCCCTGTTGCGCATGTCAGCTATCCTCCTCCATAGCGGTTTTGAGCTTTTTGATAGCCCGGTGATATTTCGACAAAACAGTAGGAAGCGGATGCTCGAGCAATCCGGCGATCTCACGGTGCTTCATCCCGGCCACGGCGTGCAGCATCACGATCTGCCGCTCCTCGTCCGACAGGCGGGTCAGCACCGCCTGCAACACCAGCCGGTCGTCCGGCGTGACCGCGGCGGCGTCGGCAAACGCCTCCTGCCAGTCCTCCGGCGACACGACATCGGTTTTTCCCCTCTCCCGCAGGCGCATCAGCGCCAGGTGCCGGGTGATGGTGAACAGCCACGCCAGCGGTTTTCCCTGGGGGCGATAGCCGCCCGCCGCCTGATAGACCCGGATGTAGACGTCCTGCAGTACGTCCTCCGCATCCTGCGCGTTCCTACACAGGGACAGTGCAAAGCCATATACAGCCGTGCGCGTCTGGCGATAGAGCTCCTCAAGAGCCCCGGCGTCGCCCTGCGTCGCACGTGTGATCGTCCTGTCCAGTAACGGACCGTCGTCCGGTACGGCAAAGGCCAGCAGCAACATGACTTTCCTCCTGTCTATCAGAATAATGCGGGAGCATCGTGTTTTATTGCACGAAGAAAACTTTTTTTCATTATAGCACATTTCCCGGCCGGCGCAAGAGCGAAACCCGGTTGCGCGGAAGAGGAAAATCGTGTATAATGACAAAAAACGGGAATGGGAGTGTCGCCATGCTGACGCCGGCTAAAAAAGAGTTTATTGAGTTCATGATGGGTGCGGATGTGCTGCGGTTTGGGGAGTTTCAAACCAAGAGCGGCCGGCTCTCCCCCTATTTTATCAACACCGGCAATTACAAAACCGGCGCGCAGATCGCGTCCCTCGGGAAATTTTACGCTTCGCTGATCCACCACACGTGCGGCGGGGAATTTGAGGCGATGTTCGGTCCGGCATACAAGGGGATCCCGCTCGCCACCGCCGCCGCCGCTTCGCTCTACACGGAGTATGGGCTGGACAGGCCCTACTTCTTCAACCGCAAGGAGGCCAAGGATCACGGCGAGGGCGGGTCGCTCATCGGCTACCGGCCACAAGACGGCGACCGGCTCATCATCGTCGAGGATGTCATCACAGCGGGCACGGCGGTGCGGGAGACCATGCCGGTCCTGGCCGCGTGCGGGAGGGTCACGGTGCCGCATATGTTCATCTCGGTCAACCGCTGCGAGGTTGGGGCCACGCCCGGCAAAACCGCCGTGGCCGAGGTGGCGGACGAGTTCGGGATCGCGGTGCATGCGATCATCGATGTGCGGGATATCCGCGACTATCTCCAAGAACAGGGCACATACGGCCCCGTTTTGGCAGCCATGGAAAAATACATGGAGCAATATTGCATTCTGTAATTACAAACTGGAAACAGGCCGTCCTCACAAAGAGGACGGCCTGTTTGTATTATTCCGTTCGTTTGCCCTTCGCGGTTGATCCGCCGGATGGTCAGCCCACGATCAGGCTCTCCCCGTCCATCTCAGCCGGCTTCTGAAGCCCGAACAATTCCAGCATGGTGGGCGAGATGTCCGCGAGCTTCCCACCGCTCTGACGCAGCTTGCAGTCCCTGCCGACCACGCAGAACGGCACCGGGAAGGTGGTGTGTGCGGTGAAGGGGCTGCCGTCGGTGTCGATCATCTTGTCCGCGTTGCCGTGGTCCGCCGTGATCAGGGCAATCCCGTCCATCTTCCGGGTGGCCTCCACCACGCGGCCGACGCACTCGTCCACCGTCTCGACCGCTTTGACCGCTGCCTCAAATACCCCGGTGTGCCCCACCATATCGCAGTTGGCAAAATTCAGGATGATCATGTCATATTTGCCGGACAGGATCCGCTCCACCACCGCGTCGCACACGGGATAGGCGCTCATCTCCGGCTTTAAGTCGAAGGTCGCGACATCCGGGGTCGGGATCAGCACCCGGTCCTCGCCCGGGAACTCCACCTCTTCCCCGCCGTTGTAGAAAAACGTCACATGGGCGTATTTGGTGGTCTCGGCGATGCGCAGCTGGGTCAGGCCCGCTTTGCTCACCGTCTCCCCCATGGTCATCGTGAGCGCTTTGGGCGCAAACGCCACGCTGACGTTCGGCATGGTCGCGTCATACTCGGTCATGCACACATAGTGCAGCGGCAGCAGCTCCCGGGAAAAGCCGGTGAAATCCGGGTCGACCAGCGCGCGGGTGAGTTCACGGGCGCGGTCCGGCCGGAAATTGAAGAACACCACGCTGTCATGCGCCGCAATCGGCGCACCGCCCGCGATGACGGTCGGTATCACAAATTCATCCGTCAGATGCTTGCCGTCCCCGTCCACCGTCTCATACGACCGCTCGAGTGCCGCGACCGGGTCGGCCGCCTGCACGCCCTCGCGCTTGACCATCGCATCGTACGCCAGCTGTACACGGCCCCACTGGGTGTCGCGGTCCATTCCATAATACCGGCCCATGACGGTCGCAACCCGGCCGACACCGATCTCCCGCAGCTTCTGCTGCAGTTCCTTCATGTACTCCACTCCCGAGGTGGGCGGCACGTCGCGGCCGTCCATCATACAGTGGACATACACCTTCTGCAGCCCGTTGCGCCTGGCCATCTCGAGCAGTGCATACAGGTGCCGGTTGTGGCTGTGCACCCCGCCGTCGGACAGCAGCCCCATCAGATGCAGGGCGCGGCCGCTCTCTTTGGCCTCCTGCATGGCGCGCAGCAGCACGGGATTTTCAAAAAAGTCTCCGTCCTGGATGGATTTGGTGATCCGGGTCAATTCCTGATACACCACCCGGCCGGCGCCGATGTTGGTGTGCCCGACCTCACTGTTGCCCATCTGGCCGTCCGGCAGCCCCACGTCCATGCCCGACGCACCGATCGTGGTGAACGGGTTCTCCGCGAACAGGCGGTCCAGATGCGGGGTGCGGGCAGCCTGAATGGCGTTGCCCTTCGGGTCGGGATTCATCCCGAACCCGTCCATGATGATGAGGGTAATCGGTTTTTTCATACAGGCAAAGCTCCTTTATGCGCGCAATGGCTTGTTTTATTTGCTGGCGGCCTTCACAATGGCCGCGAAATCGTTCGGTTTCAGGGACGCGCCGCCGATCAGACCGCCGTCCACATCCGGCTGCGCGAGCAGCTCTGCCGCGTTGCCGGCATTCATCGAGCCGCCGTACTGGATGACCAGCCCCTCCGCGGCCGCGGCGCCGTACAGCTCCTCCACGGTCCGGCGGATCAGCGCACACACCTCGTTGGCCTGCTCGGCGGTAGCGGTGCGGCCGGTGCCGATCGCCCACACCGGTTCATAGGCAATGATGACGCGGGAGAGCTCCTCCTCTGTGACGCCCTGCAACGCGATCTTGGTCTGCATCGCAACCACCTCGCCGGTCACGCCCTGCTCGCGCTGCTCCAGATACTCGCCCACGCACAGGATCACGGAGAGGCCCTGATCCAGCGCGGCGCGCACCCGGTCACGCACGGTCACGTCGGTGTCGCCGAAATAGGTGCGCCGCTCGCTGTGGCCGAGGATCACATAGCCGACCCCCATGCTCCTGAGCATCGCGGCGGACACCTCACCCGTGAACGCGCCCGAGACCGCCCAGTGGCAGTTCTGTGCTGCCACGCCGATCGCGGTCCCCTTCGTCGCCTCCAGCGCCGCAGACAGGTCTACGAACGGCACGCCCACAATCACCTTGCAGGACGCGTCTTTTACGAGCGGTTTGAGCTCCTCGATCAAAGCGGTCGCCTCCGCCGGGGTCTTGTTCATCTTCCAGTTGCCCGCAATCACATATTGACGCATACTTCTTCTTCCTTTCTCCGGCTGGCCGCCGGCCCATGCATGAACACACAATCCCCGCCGCCACAGGGGCGGCGGGGTCGGGGACTCTCTTATTTGTCGCTCATCGCGGCGATACCCGGCAGCTCCTTGCCCTCGAGGAACTCGAGGGACGCGCCGCCACCCGTACTGATGTGGCTCATCTTGTCGCCAAACCCGAGCTGGTTGACCGCCGCGGCCGAATCACCGCCGCCGATGATGGTGGTGGCGTCCGTCTCGGCGAGCGCCTTCGCCACTGCGATGGTGCCCTCGGCGAGCACCGGGTTCTCAAACACGCCCATCGGGCCGTTCCACACGACCGTCTTGGCGCTCTTCACCTCGTTGGCGAACAGCTCGGCGGTCTTCGGGCCGATATCCAGCCCCATCTTGTCCGCCGGGATCGCGTCCACCGGGACCACTTCCACCTCGATCGGCGCATCGATCGGGTCCGGGAAGCTCGCTGCGATCTTGCAGTCCACCGGCAGCAGCAGTTTCACGCCCTTCTGCTCGGCGCGGGCAAGCATCTCCTTGCAGTAATCGATCTTCTCGCTGTCCAGCAGGGAGGTGCCGACGCCATACCCCTTCGCCGCGAGGAAGGTGTACGCCATGCCGCCGCCGATGATCAGGGTGTCGGCCTTGTTCAGCAGGTTTTCAATGACGCTGAGCTTGTCCGCCACCTTCGCGCCACCGAGGATGGTGACGAACGGGCGCACCGGGTTGTTGACCGCTTCGCCGAGGTATTTCACCTCTTTGGCCATCAAAAAGCCGTTGGCAGACTCCTTGACATACGACGCGACGCCCACGGTGGAGCAGTGCGCGCGGTGTGCGGCGCCAAACGCGTCGTTGACAAACAGGTCGCACAGCGAGCCGAGCTCCTTCGAGAAATTCTCGCCGTTTTTGGTCTCCTCCGGGCGGTAACGGGTGTTCTGCAGCAGCACCACGTCGCCGTCCTTCATCTCGGCGACCGCCTTTTTCGCATTGTCCCCGACGACATTGTCATCCGCCGCGAACACCACCGGGCGGCCGAGCTTCTCGCTCAGGCGCTGGGCGACAGGAGCGAGAGAGAGTTCCGGCTTCGGCTCGCCCTTCGGCTTGCCGAGATGCGAGCAGAGGATCACCTTGGCGCCGTGGTCGATCAGGTACTGAATCGTCGGCAGCGCCGCCACAATGCGGTTGTCGTCCGTAATCACGCCGTTTTTCAGCGGCACGTTGAAATCACAGCGCACCAGCACGCGCTGGCCCTTTACATCGAGATCTTCGACCGTCTTTTTGCTCCAATAGCCCATGGTATCGCAACATCCTTCCCTGTCAAATTTTTACTAGTATTCCCCAATTCCGTATTGTAAACGATTTTGTGCCGGTTTGCAAGAGAAAAACCGCCACAATCCGCCGCGTCCCGCCCGATCGGATTTGGACAGGTTGCGGCACTGTGCACGGCAGGCCGCGGCTCCCGTACCCGCCGGTTCAGCGCAGGCGGGCTGCAATCTCATCGAGAAATTCCATCGAATTCACCGCGCGCTTCTCCGGCAGTGTGGAGATCCCGATCAGATCCTTGGTCATCACGCCGCTCTCGATCGTCCCGACGGTGGCCGCCTCCAGTGCGTCGGCAAAGGCCGAGAGTTCGGGCAGGCCGTCCAGCTCGCCGCGCTTGCGCAGCGCGCCCGACCACGCGAAGATGGTCGCGACCGAGTTGGTGGAGGTCTCCTCCCCCTTCAGGTGCCGGTAGTAATGGCGGGTCACGGTGCCGTGCGCCGCCTCATATTCATATTTTCCGTCCGGCGAGACGAGCACGCTTGTCATCATCGCCAGCGACCCGAACGCGGTGGCGACCATGTCGCTCATCACGTCCCCGTCGTAATTCTTGCACGCCCAGATAAACCCGCCCTGCGAGCGGATGACCCGTGCGACCGCGTCGTCGATCAGGGTGTAGAAGTATTCAATCCCCGCCTCCTCGAACGCCGGGCGGAATTCCGACTCGTAGATCTCGGCGAAAATGTCCTTGAACCGGTGGTCATAGGTCTTGGAGATGGTGTCCTTGGTGGAAAACCACAGATCCTGCTTCGTGTCCAGCGCGAACCGGAAGCAGGCGCGCGCGAACCCGGCGATCGACTTGTCCGTGTTGTGCATGCCGAGGATGATCCCGTCATCCTCAAAATCGTGGATCAGGGCGCGGGTCTCATGCCCCGATGCGTCGGTCACGACCAGCTCCGCCTTCGACCCGCCCGGCACGCGCAGCTCGGTGTCCTTATAGATGTCGCCGTACGCGTGGCGCGCCAGCGTGATCGGCTTTTTCCAGGTGGAGACGGTGGGCGCGACCCCCTTCACCAGCACCGGCGCACGGAACACCGTGCCGTCCAGCAGCGCGCGGATCGTGCCGTTCGGGCTCTTCCACATCTGTTTGAGCCCATACTCCTCTACCCGCTGCGCGTTTGGGGTGATGGTGGCGCACTTGACGCCCACGCCGTATTTTTTGATCGCGTTGGCGGCGTCCACCGTCACCCGGTCATCCGTCTCGTCACGGTGGCGCAGCCCGAGATCGTAATATTCGGTCTTCAGCTCCACAAACGGCGTCAGCAGCTTGTCTTTGATCGCCTGCCAGAGGATGCGGGTCATCTCGTCCCCGTCCATCTCCACCAGCGGCGTCGTCATCTGGATTTTCGGCATGGTTCACGTCCCCTTTATCGTATAGTCCCCGCCCTGCATGAACAGGCGGCGCAGAATATGTACACTGACCCCGTCCGGGGTAAAGGTGAGTGTGGCGTAGTCCCGGGCGGTGTTGTGGTGATACCGGACCACCAGATGGTACGCCCCGTCCTTCCAGGAGGCGGCGCACGCCGTCTCCGCATACTGCGGAAACAGATAGCTCGCGCTGCCGCGCGGCACGCAGGTGTGCCCCTCAAGCCACTCCCCGTGCCCGATCGGCAGGGTGTACTCACCCCGCGCCGTCTCCACGCACAGGGTATCCGACTTTCCACACGTCAGGGTGAATGCAGCAATCCCGAGCGGGTTGTCCTCGAGACGATACCGCCGGCCGGACACGGCGGCAGCCGCCGGATCGGACGGCTCCCCCTCCGGGAAGGGCTGGCAGAGCGCCGCGATCTTTTGATGCAGCGCGGCCTCTCCCGCAGGATCCGGCGCGGTGTGGTCCTCCGCAAACGAGGCGTAGATCGTGTCCCACAGCGCACACAGGATCCCCTGCAGGTTGTCGGTCGCGGAATTGGCGATAAACAGGGCGTCCTGATCCGGCATCACCACGCAGAACTGGCCGAATGCGCCGTCTCCCCGGTACACATGAGGCGGGGAGCACCGCCAGAACTGATAGCCGTAACCCTGCCGCCAGTCGAGCGTGCCGTCGTTGTCGATGTGCTTCGCCGTCGCATCGTCAATCCAGGTCGGGTCAAGCAGCTGCCTGCCCTCCCACTCCCCGCGGTGGAGCAAAAACAGCCCGAACTTTGCGATGTCCTCGGTGTGCAGGTGCAGGCCCGACCCGCCGTGCGGCAGCCCGGACGGACTCGCCTCCCAGAAATAGTCCGTGATCCCGAGCGGATCAAACAGCCGGGGTTTTAAATAGTCGTCCTCCCGCTGGCCTGTCACCTTCGTCAGAATGTGCGAGAGCATGTTGGAAGAGGGCGTGTTATAGAGAAAATGCGTGCCCGGCTCATACTCCACCGGGTGACGCAGGAAATTGCCCACCCAGTCGGCCCCCGCCTGATACGGATAGGGCGGCTCGGTCTTATGGCCGGTGCTCATCGAGAGCAGATGCCTGATCTTCATTTTCTTCAGATTCTCGCTCGGGTTCTCTGGCGCCTCTTCCGGGAAAAAGGAGAGCACGTTATCCTCCACCGAGAGGAGCCCCTCCTGCACCGCGAATCCCACCGCGGTGCTTGTGAAGCTCTTGCTCAGGCTGAACAACATATGGGTGTAATCGAACGAAAACGGTTTCCACACCCCTTTGGCTGCGACCTTCCCGTGCCGCAGCACCAGAAACGCGTGCATCTCAATCCCCTCGCGCTCGATCCGATCCAAAAAACCGAGCACTGCACGGGCGGACACATCCGCCTCGTGCGGCAAAACCTGTGGCAAACTCGACATCACAGACCCCTCTTTTTTTCATAATTTCTGCCAGTCAGCTCAGGCGACCGCCCGCTGGAGGATCGCCCGGGCGTCGCTGCTGTTCACCGCGCCGTTTGCGTCCAGATCGGCCGCCTCCTGCTGCGCTCCGTTTAAAACAGCAAGGCTCACGGTGAATTGCAACACCAGCCGGGCATCCGAACTGTTGACCCGACCGTCCCCATTCACGTCTCCCGAGCCGGGGACCGGCGTGGTACCGGTGATCTCATAACTTCCCCAGGTTCTCTCCCCGGCGGAGACCAAGGGCATCGTCTGGATATAATACTTCAAGGTCGTCCCCTCAGCCACAAAGCCGTATATATATCCCTGCGAAGTGTCCGGCCGGCACTCCTCCCGCAGATCTGAGCCGTCCAGCCGGGCGGAATAGATCGCCGTCGGCCCGCTGTAGTACAGCCGGTCCCCCACGATGGCGAATCCGGAGAAATTCCCGCCCCAACGGGATCCCGGCTCGCCCCACACCGGCCAGGTGAAATCCAGCGGCAAAACCAACTGGCCAGCGCCGTCTGAAAACCGGTAGGAACAGATCCCCTCGTCCGTCATGTAATACCACAGCCCGTCCTGGTACAGCATCGGCTGCCGGCCGTCGCTCCAAAAGGCGTCGTCATACTGCGTGTTGGTCGCCTGCACCTCGCTGTACCACCCGTAGTGCCCGGGCGACCGGGACGAGATGGCCGCGTCGCTGAGCAGGAAAAAGGTGCGCTGGGACTGGCCGGGCAGGTCGGGGAGCGGGTCGTCCCACGTCGTGTCCACATGGTACCAGTCCCCGTCGATCTCGATCATATTCCAGGCGTGGTTCATCTCGGCGCTCGGCACGACCACGCAGGGGATCTCGAGCAGGTGCATGAAAAAGGCATACGCCTCCGCATACGCCTGGCACACCCCCGTCTTCTCCAGCAGGATATCCGCAGCCGTGCCGTTCTGGTAGGTCTCGTCATAGGCAAAGTGCGACACAAAGTATTCGTGTACTGCCAGAGCCTTCTCCACGTCGGACATCTCCGGCCACACGCCGCGCATCACGTCGGCGATGACGGCGTTGAGCTGCGCCAGCATCTGCTCCGCCTCCGCCGGCGTGGCGGAGTATTGCAGCTGCAGCCTGGTGGCCCATCCGTCCGCGTTGCTGTAACACAGGGACAGCCTCACAAAAGAATAGCGCGGATCCACGCTCAGCACATCCCAGCACGCGTTCATCGCGGTGTCCACATCCACCCGGAGGTCGGAAATGTCCACCTCCGTCTCCCAACGTTCCACCGCCGAAGCGACCCGCTCCTGAATCACGCGTTCGGCGT
Organism: Oscillospiraceae bacterium; assembly: GCA_019417045.1. Classification (GTDB taxonomy): domain Bacteria; phylum Bacillota; class Clostridia; order Oscillospirales; family Acutalibacteraceae; genus DXWE01. The sequence goes on along the minus strand of DXWE01000005.1, from coordinate 15,488 downwards.
CTCCGGCTGCGGAGAGCGGCAGCACCGGCAGCGCGCACAGTATCAGCACCAGGCACAGCACCCCCGCCAGCAGGCGTCTTCCTCTGCTTCTCAAGAAACTCCCTCCTCGTCTCTCAAACAGCGCAGGGGAGGCCTCCCTCTCCTGCGCTGTCTCCTGGATCCGTTATTCCTTCGTCATGAACAGCACGCCGAGTGTGTTCGGGCCGCAGTGCGAGCTGATGGTGCACCCCGCCCGGGTGACGCAGATCTCGTCGAAATGTGCGTATTTTTCCACCAACGAGCGCACCAGCGCGATCCGTTCGTCCGAAATGCCGGAGTGGGTGATGAACACCCGCTCGGGCACGAGATCGGTGCGGCCCTCCAGTTTGTCCTGCACATACTGCGTCAGCGCCCGTTCGAGCGACCCGCGGTACTTTTTGCCGACGTCCATCGCGCCGCCCTTCCCGTCGATCACCTCGATGCCCGGCTTGAGTTTGAGCACGTTCGCCCCGAACATGGCGAGCGCCGAGCAGCGGCCGCCCTTATAGAGGAACTCCAGCGTATCAAGGACAAAACTCGCATGGCACCGGCCGGTGAGCGCCTGCACCTCCCGCTGGATCTGCTCAGCCGGCAGGCCCTGTTC
>DXWE01000005.1:4715-14856 GCA_019417045.1 Oscillospiraceae bacterium | reverse complement strand
CTGTTCGATCCGCTTGGCCGCCTCGATCACCACCAGCCCCATCCCGGTCGAGAGATTGCGGCTGTCGATCGGGTACACCCCCGGCAGTTCCTCTGCCGCCAGCCGGCAGTTGTTATAGGTGGAGGACAGCCCCGACCCGATGCACACGTGGATGACCTCAAACCCCTGGTCGGTCCACTGCTTGAAAAATTCCACATACTCCCCGACGCTGATCGCGGCGGTCTTGGGCAGAATCCCCTTTTCCTCGTACACCCGATAGATGTCGTCCGGCTGCAGGTCCACCCCGTCGCTGTACGACTGCCCGTCCAGAATGACATGGAACGGGTAATAGTGCACATGGAACCGCTCCCGCAGCTCATCACCGAGGTCACAGGTGCTGTCCGCACTCAAAATAATCCGGTTTTCCATCCTCTATCCTCCCGCTTCTTCGATCGCCTATGTCCCTTACTTTACCATAAAACGGGAGTGTTTACAAGGGAAATGGCAAAATTTTCGGGGCAGGGGGTTGCTTTTTTTAATAGGGTATGGTATAGTGGGGGCAGACTAAGGTATAGGCTGACGGTAAAGAGTGGGGTGACCCGCTCTTTTGTATTGATGGGGGGAATGGAGAAGATGCCGAAGGGATCGCCCGGCACCGGGCACGGCGGGCGCACGGTGGAGGTGTGCCGCGCCATCGGGGAGCCGCTCGCGCGGCAGCTGGGGCTCCTCCTGTGGGACGTGCGGTTTGTAAAGGAGGGCGCCACCTGGTACCTGCGGTACATCATCGACAAGGACGGCGGCGTCGGGATCGACGACTGTGTGGCGCTGACCCGGCTGCTCAACCCCGCTCTGGACAGGGCCGACCCGATCGCGCAGTCCTACTGTCTGGAGGTCACCTCGCCGGGGATGGAGCGGGAGCTCACCCGGCCCGAGCATTTCGAGCGTTACCGGGGTTCTCCCGTGAGGGTGACGCTCATCCGCCCGCAGGACGGCACGCGCGAGTTCACCGGCGCGCTGGACGGGGTGGAAGATCAGGTGCTCTCGCTCGATCGAGGGGCGCGCACGTTTGCGATGAAGGACATCTCGTCCGTCCGGCCCGTGGAGGACTGGGACGACGATTCCGTGGATTAACACGTCCATAATTTATTCCGGGACACCGGTTGGAGGATAGAAACGCTATGAAAGAGACCGTCAACAAGGACGCCGTGGAATTTTTTGAAGCGGTGAGGCTCCTCGAAAAGGAAAAGGGCATTCCGGCGGACTACCTGCTGGAGAAGATCCGTGCCGCCATTGTCATTGCGGTCCGCCGCGACTATGGCGGAAAGGACAATATCGTGGTCACGATGGATCCCGCGACCAACGACTTCTCCGTCTCGCTGCACAAGACCGTGGTGGAAGAGGTGGAGGATCCGGACGAGCAGATGACGCTCGAGCAGGCTGCGGCCTATTCGGACACCGCCAAGGTCGGCGACGTGGTCGAGATCCCGCTGCACACCAAGCAGTTCGGCCGGATCGCGGCGCAGACCGCGAAGCACGTGATCCGCCAGGGCATCCGGGAGGCGGAGCGCGGGCAGCAGCTGCAGGAGTTCCAGCGCCGCAACCAGGAGCTGGTCACCGCGACCGTCACCCGGGTGGACCCGCGCACCGGCGCCGCCACCGTGGAGATCGGCAGGGCGGAGGCGGTGCTGCCGCAGAGCGAGCTGCCCGAGGGGGAGACCCTCTCGGAGGGCATGCGGATCAAGGTGTTTGTGGTGGACGTCCGCGAGGGCGACCGCGGCCCGCGCATGCTCATCTCCCGCACCCATCCAGGGCTGGTCAAGCGGCTGTTTGAGATGGAGGTGCCGGAGATCTTCAACGGCACGGTGGAGATCAAGGCCATCTCCCGCGAGGCGGGCCAGCGCACCAAGATGGCGGTGCTCGCCCACGACGAGAACGTGGACGCGGTGGGCGCCTGCATTGGCCCGCGCGGCGCGCGGGTGAACAGCATTGTCGACGAGCTAGGCGGCGAGAAGATCGATATTGTGGAATACAGCGACGATCCTGCCACTTTTATCGCGGCGGCGCTCTCCCCGGCAAAGGTGCTGTCGGTGGAGGTCGATCCGGAAGGGGCGAAGAGCTGCCGGGTCACGGTGCCCGATTCGCAGCTGTCGCTCGCGATCGGCAACAAGGGGCAAAACGCCCGGCTGGCCGCGAAACTCACCGGCTGGAAGATCGATATCCGCCCCGAGAGCGGATTTTTCGGGGAGGAAGAGCCGTAATCCTCTGCGTGCGCACATGCTTGTAGAAGAGGGAGGAAGTCCTGGTGCAGACAAAACGGACGCCGCTGCGCAAATGCATCGGCTGCAACGAGATGAAACCGAAGAGGGAACTGGTGCGGGTGGTGAAGAGCCCGGAGGGCGAGATCTCGCTCGACCTGACCGGCAAAAAGCCCGGACGCGGCGCCTATGTCTGCAAAAACCCGGACTGCCTGCACAGCGCCCGCAAGTTAAAACGGCTGGAAAGGGCGTTTTCCTGCGCCATCCCCGCTGAGGTATATGACCGTATGGAGGAGGAATTGGGAGCCAGTGAATGAAAAACTCATCGGACTGCTGGGGATCGCCCGGCGCGCCGGCCGGCTGCAGACCGGCTTTGAGGCGACGGTGACCGCTGTGAAAAGCGGCGACGCGCGGCTGATGTTGTGCGCCGGCGATGTGTCCGAGAAGACCCGGAAGGAGTGGCGGTTCGCGACAAAAGACGCACTGCCGCTGACCTCCCTCCCGCTCGATAAGACGGCACTCGGCAGGGCGCTGGGCGCGCCCCGGCCCGTCGGACTCGTGGCGGTGTGCGACGAGGGTTTTGCCCGGGCGATGCGCGCCCATATTCCCGATACGAAGGAGGAACAGACGATATGATGCAAAAATACCGCGTCAGCGAGGTGGCCAAGGATTTTGGCGTCCAGAGCAAAGTGGTGATCGGCTTTCTGGAGGGGATGTGCCCTCCGGCCAAGAAGAGCAATACTGCGCTCGAGGAAAACGAGCTGGATCTGATATTTGAATATTTTACACAGGAAAACCAGGTGGAGAACTTCGACGCGTATTTCGCGACCGCTGCGGAGAAGAAGGAGGAGCCCGCTCCCGAGGTGGCGCCGGCTCCGGCCGCTTCCGAGACGAAGGCCGGCAAGGAGACCGGCAAGCCGGCTGCGGCGGCCCCGGCCGGCCCGGCGGTGGTGATCCCGCAGAAGGAGCCGGTGAAAAAGCCGGCAAAGGATGGCGCACCCGCCCCGAAAAAGGCGCCGATCGAGCGCCGCGTGGTGGATACCCGCACCTCCCAGACGAATCTCGGCAAATACGACGAGAAGTTCGACCGGCTCGCGCAGGGCTCCAACAAGGTGCGCGGGGACGGCGGCGCGGTCAAAAAGCAGAAGATCAATCAGAAATCCCAGCAGTACCGCAAGCCCCAGCGCGGCCGCCGCGAGACCGAGGCGGAGCGGCTGGCGCGCATCCAGGCGGAGCGTCAGAAAAAGCAGCTCACCATCACGGTCGGGGATACGATCACGGTCGGCGAGCTCGCGAGCCGCATGAAGGCCACTTCCGCCGAGGTCATCAAAAAGCTGATGATGATGGGCGTGATGGCGACCGTCAACCAGGAGATCGATTTCGACACCGCCTTTCTCGTGGCGGAGGAGTTCCACACCAAGGTGGAGCGCGAGGTGGTCGTCACCATCGAGGAGCGGATCATCGACGACAGCGAGGACACGGATACCGACCTGCAAAAGCGCGATCCGGTTGTCGTCGTCATGGGCCACGTCGACCACGGCAAGACCTCGATCCTCGACGCCATCCGCAAGACCCACGTCACCGCCGGCGAGGCGGGCGGCATCACCCAGCATATCGGCGCGTACCGCGTGAATATCGGCGGGCAGAACATCACCTTCCTCGACACCCCCGGCCACGCGGCATTCACCTCCATGCGGGCGCGCGGCGCACAGGTGACGGATATCGCGATTCTGGTGGTCGCGGCGGACGACGGCATCATGCCGCAGACGGTGGAGGCGATCAACCACGCGAAGGCGGCGGGGGTGTCGATCATCGTCGCGATCAACAAGATGGATAAGCCGGAGGCCAACCCCGACCGGGTGCTGCAGCAGCTCACCGAATACGAGCTCGTGCCCGAGGAGTGGGGCGGCGACGTGATCTGCGTCCCCGTGTCCGCGCACACCGGCATGGGGCTTGACAAGCTGCTCGAGATGGTGCTGCTGGTCGCGGAGATGAAGGAGCTGCGCGCCAACCCCGATCGCGCCGCCAAGGGCACGGTCATCGAGGCGCGGCTGGACAAGGGCCGCGGCCCGATCGCGACCATCCTCGTGCAAAACGGCACCCTGCACCCGGGCGACATCGTGGTCGCCGGGACGGCGGTCGGGCGGGTGCGCGCCATGGCCGACGAAAACGGCAACCGGGTGGAGGCCGCCGGCCCGTCCGTCCCGGTGGAGATCATGGGGCTCGACGAGGTGCCGGCATCCGGCGACATCGTCAACGCCGTCACGGACGAACGGCTCGCCCGCGAGCTGGTGGAGCAGCGCAAGGAAAAAGCCAAGGAGGAGCAGTTCAGCCAGTATAAGAAGGTCACGCTCGACAACCTGTTTGACCAGCTCAAAGAGGGCGAGATGAAGGAGCTGGACATCATCGTCAAGGCGGATGTGCAGGGCTCGGTCGAGGCGGTGAAGCAATCTCTCGAAAAGCTGAGCAACGACGAGGTGCGGGTGCGGGTCATCCACGGCGCGGTCGGCGCGGTCAGCGAGAGCGACGTGATGCTCGCCGACGCATCCAATGCGATCATCGTCGGGTTCAACGTGCGCCCCGAGCCGCTCGCGCAGGCCGCGGCGGAGCGGAGCAACGTCGACATGCGGATGTACCGCGTCATCTACGACTGCATTGAAGAGATCTCCGACGCCATGAAGGGTATGCTCGCGCCCAAGACGCGCGAGGTCATGCACGGGCGCGCGGAGGTGCGGCAGACCTATAAGATCACCGGCGTCGGCATGGTGGCCGGCTGCTATGTGCTCGATGGCAAGGTGTGCCGGAACGACCTGATCCGCGTGGTGCGGGACGGCATCATCGTCGCGGACGACAAGATGAGTTCGCTCAAGCGGTTCAAGGACGACCAGCGGGAGGTCGCACAGGGGTATGAGTGCGGCATCTCGCTCGAGAAGTTCGCGGACCTCCAGGTGGGCGATATCTTCGAGGCATATATCATCGAAGAATACAAAGACTAACCGGGATGCGCCCCTTTAAGGGCGCACCCCGGAACCCCGCCGTTTGGCGGGCCAGAAAGGCAGGGACAAGCCATGGCCAGTTACCGTATGAGCCGGATTTGCGAGGATATCTCCCGGGAGCTCACGGCCATTCTGCGCACGGTGAAGGACCCCCGCGTGACGAGCGGTATGCTCAGCATCGTGCGGGTGGAGGTGACGAACGACCTGTCCTACGCGACGGTTTACGTCAGCTCGCTGCAGGGGATGGACGCCGCCAAAGCCGCCGTCAAGGGCCTCACATCCGCCGCCGGATACATGCGCACCAGCCTCGGCGCGGCGCTGAAGCTCCGGCATGTACCGGAGCTGCGGTTTGTGGCGGACGACTCGATCGAATACAGTGCCCGGATCGCGCAGACACTGCAGGAACTGCACAAGGAGGGGAAACTCGGTGAGTGAACACATCTGTCAGGACGTGGATGTGAAAGGGGCGGCCGCCCTGCTGCGGCAGGCCGACCGGGTTCTGCTCCTCACCCACCAGTATCCTGACGGGGACACGATCGGCTCCGGATTCGCCCTGTGCCGTGCCCTGCAACATAGCGGCAAACGTGCCCGGGTGATCTGTGCGGATGAAATTCCGACAAAATACGACTACATCACGGGTGAGCTGCAACAGGATATGTTCGAGCCCGCCTGTATCTGTGCGGTGGATGTGGCGGATCCCAAGCTGCTCGGCCATGCGCTGCAGCCCTACGCGGACAAGGTGGATCTGTGCATTGACCACCACCTGTCCAACACGCATTATGCCCGGTACCTGCTGCTCAAGGACTACGCTGCCACCGCCATGATCGTCTGCGAGCTGATCCGGGAGCTCGGGGTGCCGTTCGACCGGCTGATGGCCGAAAGCATCTATACCGGTATCGCGACCGATACCGGCTGCTTCAAATACAGCAACGCGGACGCCTATACCCACCGCATGGCGGCGGACATGCTCGACTATCCGGTGCGCGCTCAGATGATCAACCGCGCGATGTTCGACGTGAAGTCCCGCGCGCGTATCGAGCTCGAGCGGCTGGCGCTGGCCGGTATCACGTTCGCGTTTGACGGGCGGGTGTCCTTTATGCCCATCACGCTGCGCATGGTAGAGCAGAGCGGGGCCTCCGAAAACGATATGGAGGGGCTCGCGCCGCTTCCCCGCCAGATTGAAGGCGTGTGGGTCGGCGTCACCCTGCGCGAAAAGCAGGACGGCCGCTTCAAGGTGAGCGTGCGCACGGACGGGGAGGTCAGTGCGGCGGAGATCTGCAAACAGCTCGGCGGCGGCGGCCACGCCGGCGCGGCCGGGTGTCAGCTGGACGGCCCGCTGGACCTCGCGATCTCCCGGCTGCTCACCGCCATCGCACAGACCGCGCCGGACATCCAAAACAGCCCGGATTCTGTGGAACAGTAGAGGGAATCTCCGCGATATGAACGGCATTTTGTGTCTGAATAAACCCGCAGAACTCACCTCCTTTGCCTGCTGCGCACGTGTGCGCCGGCGGCTGGGGGTCAAAAAGCTCGGCCACGGCGGCACGCTCGACCCGATGGCCACCGGCGTGCTGCCGCTGCTGATCGGAAACGCCACCCGCGCGATGGACCTGCTGCCCGTGCAGGACAAGCGGTACACCGCTTCCTTACAGTTCGGGCTGACCAGCGACACGCAGGATATCTGGGGCACGGTGACAGAGACCGGCGCCCCGCTCCCCACGCGGGCGGCTGTCGAAGAGGCGCTGCCGCGGTTTCGCGGCAAGCTGCTACAGCTGCCGCCCATGATGTCCGCGCTGAAAAAGGACGGTGTGCGCCTCTATGATCTCGCGCGGCAGGGACTCGAGGTGGAGCGAACCCCCCGCCCGGTCACGATCCATGCCCTCGAGATCCTCTCGTATGACGAGAGGCGGGGCGTTCTCGCCGTGGACTGCCACTGCTCAAAGGGCACGTATGTGCGCACCCTCTGCCACGACCTCGGTCAGGCGCTCGGGTGCGGCGCGGTGATGACCGCGCTCTGCCGCACCATGGCGGCCGGCTATACCCTCGACCAGTGCGTCTCACTCGACGAGGCGCTCGCGCTGCCGGAGGAGGAGTTGGCCGCCCGGGTGCTTCCGGTCGCCTCCGCTTTCGCCGCCTATCCGGCTCTGCCGGTCAGCACGGCTCAGGGGGTACGTTTTCGCAACGGCGGTGCGCTGTCGATCGACCGGCTGCATCTGCCGGTGGAGGGCATTGTCCGGGTATACGATGCAGGGGGTACTTTTTTGGGGCTCGGCAAACGAGAGGGAGACGACTTGCAGGTATACAAACTGTTCTGTCAGTAACAGGCGGTATACAGGAGGTAATCTCTTTGACGATATATCCTATTAGTAATTTATCCGCAGAGGTGCCGGGGCATCCGCGCGCAGTGGCGCTCGGGATGTTTGACGGCCTGCACAGCGCACATCGGGCGGTCATCGCCCGGGCGGTGGGGGTGGACGGCTGCTCGGCGGCGGTGTTCACGTTTGCCGGGTCGCCGGAGGAGCTGCCCAAGCAGGCCCGGGAGCTGTGCACAGAGGAGGAAAAGCAGGCGCTGCTGCGCTCGATGGGGGTGGACGAGCTGTTCGCCGTGCGGTTTGAAACGGTGCGGCAGCTGTCCCCGGAGGCGTTTGTCCGGCAGGTGCTGCGGGACAAGCTCGGCGCCAGACGCGTGTGCTGCGGGGAGAACTTCCGGTTCGGCCGGGACGCGGCGGGCGATGTCTCCCGGCTGCGGGCGCTGTGCGCACAGGAGGGCATCGAGGTATGTGTGGTGCCCACCCTGTACTGCGACGGCGCGCCCGTGAGCTCCACCAGGATCCGCGCCTGCGTCGAGCAGGGGGATCTGCGCCTCGCCTCCCGGCTGCTCGGGCGGCCGTTCACGCTGAAGCTGCCGGTCACCTATGGCCGGCAGGTCGGCAGGCAGTGGGGGTTCCCCACCCTCAACCAGGTGCTGCCCGCCGCTTTTGTCCGGCCGCGATTTGGGGTATATGTCTCCTCGGTCACGGTGGACGGGCAGGTGTGGCCGGGGGTGACCAATATCGGCGTACATCCGACGGTCGGAGCGACCCGGCCGGTCGCGGAGACATATCTGCCGGGATACGAGGGAGACCTGTACGGCCGGACAATCCCGGTGACCCCCGTGCGGCTGCTGCGGCCCGAGCGATCGTTCCCGTCGGTGGACGCGCTGAAAGCCCAGATTGCCAGCGACACGGCCGAGGCGCTGCGCGCCTTTTCTCCGATCGGCCGCACCCGTGCGGTGCTGTTCGATTTTGACGACACATTACAGGACAGGCCGGCCGCCTGGCGGAAATATGCCGAGTGGTTTGTCCCCTTTCATTTCCCCGCCCTGCCGCCGGATGCACAGCGGCGCCGGGCGCAGGAGATGTGGGAGCGGGACGGCAACGGGCACGGGCATGTCGACTATGCGGCGTATTTTCAGGGACTGATCGACCTGTGGCAATGGCGGGACGCGCCCTCTGTGGAACAGCTGGTCCGGGAGTGCAAAATCCGGTTTGCCGCGTGCGCCACGCTTTTCCCCGACGCGGTCCCGGTGCTGCAGGCGCTGCGTGAGCGGGGGTACTTACTGGGGCTCGTGACCAACGGGTCCTCGCTGATGCAAAACCGCAAGCTGGATTGCTGCGGGATCCGACCGCTGTTCGACGGCGTGCTTGTCACGGGCGACGAAGGCATCCACAAGCCGCGTCCCGAGCCGTTTCTCCGGATCGCCTCCCGGCTGGGTGTGGCCCCGGCTGACTGCGTGTATGTCGGCGATCATCCGGTCAACGACATACAGGGCGCGCACAATGCCGGTATGCGGCCCGTCCTGCTCTCGCAGGACACGACAAACCGGCCGGCAGGCGTGCCGGTGGTCGGCAGCCTGTCAGCCCTGTTGGATATTTTGTGAAAATCTACTGATTCTAAGTATACAAAGAGAAAGGCAGGGATCCATATGCTCGTGTCCCCTTCCATCCTCACCTGTGACTTTGCGCATCTGGAACAGGAAATTGGTTTTGTGGAGAGCTCGGGCGCCGACTGGATCCATCTGGACGTGATGGACGGCGTGTTTGTCCCGAATCTGAGCTTTGGTCCGCCGGTCATCGAGCGGCTGCGCCCGTTGACTGGGCTTCCGTTCGACGTGCACCTCATGATGCAGCACCCCGACCGGCTGCTCGACGCCTTTGTAAACGCGGGCGCAAACGGAATCTGCTTCCATGCGGAGAGCGAGGCGCCGGTGGCACGGACACTGCGCCGCATCCGGGAGCTCGGCGCGCGCCCGGCGCTCGCCATCAAGCCTCAGACACCCGCCAGCGTGGTGTTTCCCTATCTCGAGCTGCTCGACATGGTGCTGGTGATGACCGTGGAGCCCGGATTTGGCGGCCAGTCGTTTATGGCGGAGATGCTGCCAAAGGGCACCGCGATCCAGCAGGAGTGCCTGCGCCGGCGGCTGTCCGTTCTGCTCGAGGTGGACGGCGGTGTCAACACGCAAACCGCGCCGTCCTGCGCGGCTGCCGGAGTGAACGTCGTGGTCGTGGGCAGTGCGCTGTTCCGCGCCAAGCAGCCGAAAGCGCTCGTGCAGGAGCTTCAGGCCCTATAGCACTGGCACAGTTCCTGCAGTGCGCAGCCGATAATCATCGGCTCGCCGTGTTCCGCCGCAAAGGCCACGGCTGTCTCCCCCTCCCCAGCGGGCGTCGCCAGCTCCTGTAAGAGCTGCTGCGCCCCCTTGCGAAGCGGAGACAGCGGATAGAGCACCAGCCGGTAGCCGTCCCCGAAATGATAGAGCGAACTCGCCGCAAACGGGGAGCCGAGCGGCGTGTCCGGCGGATAGAACCGGCACCACCCCTCGGCGAGGGAGAGCAGGGATTCGGCGTCGTCCAGCTGGTAGACGAGCGGATGGCC
>DXWE01000005.1:0-4705 GCA_019417045.1 Oscillospiraceae bacterium | reverse complement strand
CGGATGGCCCGCGCGCCGCAGCCGCAGCCGGCGCGGCGCCTCGTCCATCGGGGTGAAGAGCAGCAGGCATCCCTCTTCAAGCGGCAGCGCCTCCACCAGCAGGTGCTCCGATTCAAAATCCAGCTCTTCCTTTGCGGAGGCGAGCAGCGCCGCAAGAATCGCTTTTGTGGCGGCGGAATGCATGTTGAGGGAATCGAAGCAGAGCCCCCATTCCCGCAGGTCTTCCTCTGTCAGAAATATCTTCAAGCTGCCGTTGGGCAGCAGGTCTCTCTGCATGGCGGTATCCCCTCCCGTTTCTACTACCATCATATTATGGGGACAGGCTCTTTGCAAGCGGGAATGACTGGATAATCTTTCAGTAACTGGAAAGGAGCGCGCGGGTATGTTGCTCTTCTCACGCGGGATCCGGCTGACCATCCATAAAAAGCCCATGTCGCAGCTGCCCATCACGGATCTGCCACCGGTGGACCGGGTCTATGTGCCCCTCGCCGTGGGCCAGTCGGTCCACACGCCCGCCGTGGAGGACTTCGACACGGTGCTGCGCGGACAGCGGCTCGGGCAGCCGGACGGGCCGGACGGCCTGCCCGTGCTCTCGCCGGTGGTGGGGGTGCTCGCCGGCCTGAAACCCTTTCAGCACCCGCTGTATGGGCCGTTGCAGTGCGCGGTGCTCGACTGTGCCGTCTCCACCCCGGAACCGCTTGCCGCGGCCGATTTGCCGCAGTCCCTCTCCCCGGACGAGCTGATCGCCTGCTGCCGGGAGGCCGCGATCCTGGACGAACTGGATTTCACCCCACTGTGCGACAAGCTCGCCGCCTGGCGGGACCATGGGTATGCCGCGCTTGTGGTCAACGCGGTGGAGCAGGAGACCTTCTGCTGCAGCGCCCAGGCGGTGCTGAAAGAGCGAGGCGGCGATCTGCTGCGCGGGCTGCAATTGGCGGCCAGGGTACTCGGGATTCCGGACGTGCGCATTGCGGTGTGTCTCAAACGCAAACAATACCACCGGCTGTGTGACCAGCTGGGACACGACGTGGTATATCAGGTAGAGGGCCCAAAATACCCCCGGGAATTCTGTCCACCGGAAGGGGTGGCGGGGCCCGTTTGTACCATGGGTGCGCAGGCCTGCCTCGCCCTGTTTGATGCGCTGGCGCGCGGGCTCCCCCAGATCACCGGCGTGGTGACCGTGGCGGGGGACGCGGTGGAGCGCCCGCAGAATGTACGGGTGCCGTTCGGCGCCACGGTCGAGGACGTCCTGCATTTCTGCGGGCTGAAGGGGACGCCCGGCCGGATCGTGCTCGGGGACAACATGACCGGCACCGCCGCGCCCGACCCGTTTATCCCCATCCTCCCCGGCATGACCTGTGTGCTCGCCTTTACTCAGGCACCCGTCGTGCCGGAACACGTGTGTATCCACTGCGGCCGCTGCGCCCAGGTGTGCCATATGCGGCTGCTGCCGTACGGGATCTCCCAGCGGCTGGAAAACATGCAGTATGAACGGCTCGCCGAGCTGCACGCGGAGGAGTGCGACGGGTGCGGCGCCTGCTCCTATGTGTGTCCCGCCGGGCGGGACGTCGCCGTCAGGGTGCTCGAAGCACAGGAGGCGGCCGGCAATATCTTTCTCGATTGGGGGGACGAAGAGGATGAGTGATTCCCTGCACGCGCCGCATGTGCGCGGCACCGACCGCACCTCCACCATGAGCCTCGATGTGCTGGTGGCCATCCTGCCGCTGTGTATCTTTTCCGCGGTCTCGTATGGGATCCGCCCCTGCCTGTTTGTGCTGGCGGGGATGGCGTCTGCGATTCTCTGTGAATCCCTCTGCTGCCTGCTGATGCGGCGTCCGCTGTCGATCCTCGACGGGACCGCCGCCGTGACCGGCGCGCTGTGCGGGGTGCTCATGTCCCCGATCGCGCCGTTTTGGATGCCGATGGTCGCAGCTGCGTTTGCGATCCTGGTCGCCAAAATGCCGTTCGGCGGCACCGGACGCAACCTGTTCAATCCTGCGGCCGCGGGGATCGCCGTGATGACCCAGTGCTTTGCCTACCGTTTTTTCACCTATCCCGACCCGGACGCCATGCTCCCGATGCAGCTCGGCGCGGTCTCACAGGTGGTGACCGCCTCCTCCCCGGCGGCCACCATGCAGTCGGGCGGCAGCACGGCCTATACCTGGTCGGAACTGCTGCTCGGCCAGTTTCCCGGCCCGATCGGCGCGACGGCGATCCTCGTGCTGTGCGCCTGTATGCTCTATCTGTTTTTCCGGCGTGCCGCCTCGCCGTGGATCACACTGCCGTACCTGCTGACCTGTGCCGTGATCGCGGTGCTGTTCCCCCGGGTGTCCGGCGGCGCGCTGAACAGCGTGATGCTCGAGCTGTGCTCCGGGTATCTGCTCTTTTGCGGGATCTTCCTGCTCACCGACCCGGTCACCTCCCCCGGCCACTGGCTCGGACGGCTGGTCTATGGGGTGCTGGCCGGCATCCTCGTGATGTTGCTGCGGCATATCGGCCGGTTTGAGGAGGGAGCCTGCTTTGCGGTTCTGCTTTTGAACGCCTGCTCCACCCTGATCGACCGGCACTGCTGGCGTCTGACCCACTTTGTGGCCGGCCGGATGAACCGGTCCCGAAAAGGAGGGGAAACCGCTTGAAACAGCCATTTTCCACCCATCAGTTCTGGCGGCCGATGGGAATTTTCCTGGACACCTTCCTGTTCCACAACCTGGTTCTGGTGCAGGCGGTGGGGCTCTGCCCGATCATCGCCGCAGGCGTCAATCTGAAATACGGGGTGACGCTGACCGTGTGCACCCTGGCCGCACTCCTCCCCACCAGCCTGCTCATGTCGGTGCTCGGAGACCGGCTGTCCGCCTGGCTGCGCCCGCCGGTCTATACGGTCACCGCGGCCATTTTGCTGCTTGCCGCATCGTTTTTGATTGACCGGTTTGTCTCCACCGAGCTATACGCCTCGCTATATGTCTTCCTGCCGTTGATGGCGGTGAACTCCATCGTGACCTATCGCGCGGGCGGCTTTTCGGTGCAGAACCGGCCGAGCGCCGCGCTGGTCGACGCGCTCGGGAGCGCGCTCGGATTTGGCGTCGTGATCTGCGTGGTCTCCGCCTTGCGGGAGATGGCGACCAGCAACACCCTGTGGGATGTACCACTGCCGTTCAGCGTCAGCCTGCCGGAGGCCGCCCTGCCGTTTGCCGCCTTCATCATGCTCGGCTTTATGGCTGCATTTTTGCAGTGGCTGAAGACCACGGCGGGTGCGGTACGGGCCCGTAAGAAGGGGGAGGAGGCCGCATGATGGGAACATTTTCCGACTGGGTTCTCTACCTGCTGGCGGCCGCCGTGCTGCAAAACTTCGTCCTCTCCACCGGCTTTGGCTCCTCCATGACTATCCGCGCCGCACGGCGGCCCCGGGACATTCTGCTGTTCGGAGGACTGCTCACCGGCTTTTGCCTCGGGACGCTGCTGCTCTCCTATCCGCTCAACCTGCTGATCGGCAATGGGTACTGGGCCAAGCTCTTCCGCCCACTGTTGCTCATCTCCCTGACCGCGCTGCTGTATATCCTGGTTGTTCTGGTCCTGCGCAAAGCCGCGCCCGGTGCCTATGACCGGGTGAGGCGGTTGCTCCCGCTGACTGCGTTCAACAATGTGGTGGTGGGGATCGCGCTGATCGCCAACCAGCAGTTGGTCGTCACCTTCTGGGGCATGGTCGGGCTCGGGCTCGGCACGTGTATCGGGGTGGTGCTGCTGTGCAAGCTCACAGCCGAGGCCAGGGAGCGCACCGACCACCCTGACATGCCGGGGGCGTTCCGTGGGCTGCCCTCTCTTCTTGTTTTTCTGGGGCTGCTGGCGTTGGCCCTGCTCGGGTTTTCCTCGTCCGTACGGTTTCTCTGATGTGACTGCAAAGGAGCGATGTAAATGGGACGCAAGATCCGCCGCGGTCGGCATTCCTTCAGCCGACGCCGCCGGTTTCCGTTCAAGGTAATCGGCATGGTGCTGCTCTGCTGTGTGCTGGTAGTGGGCGGCGCGTTTTCGGCCAAGTTTCTGTTCGACCGCCTGGCAACCACGCCGCCCGCAGATTCCTCCGGGACAGACAGCGACCTCTCCGGGGACGGATCCGGCTCCGACACCTCATCACCGGACAGCTCTGTCCCCGAAGAACCGGATAACAGCGTCCCGACGCTGGAGACCGTGCGTGCGTTTTATCTCCCCACCGCCTCCATGACCGACCGTGCGGCGCTCGATCAGTTGCTGGACGGCGCCAAGAGCGCCGGCTTCAACGGCGTGGTGTTTGACGTGAAGGACATCAGTGGCAACCTGTACTATGCCTCGCAGACCGCTGGCGCTCTCACCGCACAGAACGCGGTGGAGAATGCGATGACCACCGCCCAGTTGAAGGAGCTGTTTTCCCATCTGGCGGAAAAGGGCTTCCTCGCCATGCCCCGGATGTACGCGTTCCAGGATCCGGCCGCCGCGCGGGAGATGCCGCAGGCGCGGGTCCTGCTGAAGGGAGATCCGGGCTATATGTGGCTGGACAATACGCTTGCCAAGGGCGGCAAGCCCTGGCTCAACCCCTATTCCCCGGAAGCGCATACCTATCTGATCGATCTCGCCAAAGAGGTGTACTCTCTCGGCGCGCCGGTCCTGCTGCTGGACAGCGTGCAGTTCCCAAACCAGACGGCCCAGGCGTCCTATGGGACGACCACCCTTTCCG
>DXWE01000049.1 GCA_019417045.1 Oscillospiraceae bacterium | reverse complement strand
GTCTGCGGCCTGTGCCGCACCGCCGCCGGCCCCGCCTCCCCCTTCTCTCAAAAGGGAGCGGAGGGCCTTCCCGTAAGCGGAGGGGATTTTCCCCGCCGCAGAGAGGGATCCCTGCCGCAGAGAGGGACCCCGCCGCAGAGAAGAACCCTGCCGCAGGGGAACCCTCCGCCGCCTTTTGAGAGAAGGCGCCGGGGCTCTCCCGCGAGAGTCCCGGCATGATTTGAAAAAAAGGATGTGGTATGGTTTGAACCTATCGGCACTGTGGCGGCCCTCCGACGCGAAGACCCGGGCGATCTCGCCCGAAAATCCCACCGGGGAGAAGGGCGGCGGCGCGCGCGCCGTCTCCCGGGCGGACCTGCCGTGCAGCGAGCTCGGGGATGGCTGGAAGGTCCGGCCGAGCGTGCGCATCGAGCCCGGCGAGGTGTTCACCCTGGCCGATATCAAAGGGCCGGGCGTGCTCAGGCACATCTGGGCCACCTGCGTGGTGGAGGGGGTGCGCATGGGCTGGTTTGCACGCACCAACCTCTGGCGGGACATGATCCTGCGCTTTTACTGGGAGGATCAGGAGCATCCCGCGGTCGAGTGCCCGATCGGCGATTTCTTCGCCTGCGGCTGGGGGCAGTTTGCCCAGGTGACCTCTCTGCCGGTGTGCGTCAACCCGGGCAGCGCCTTTAACTGTTACTGGGAGATGCCCTTCCTCCGCCGCTGCCGGATCACGCTTGAAAACCGGTGGCAGGAGGCGGCGGTGCTCTACTACCAGGTGGATTACGAGCTGCGCCGCCTGCCGGAGGAGATCTGTTATTTCCACGCGCAGTTTCGCCGCTCGAATCCCACGAGACCCAGGACCCCGCACGTGATCCTCGCCGGCGCGTCCGGAAGGGGGCAATATGTCGGCACCTACCTGTGCTGGGGCGTCAACAGCGCCGGCTGGTGGGGCGAAGGGGAGGTCAAGTTCTACATCGACGGCGACACCGACTACCCCACCATCTGCGGGACCGGCACCGAGGACTATTTCTGCGGGTCCTATAACTTTGAAAACACGAAAACCGGGCAATATGCGGAGTTCTCCACCCCCTATGCCGGGCTGCCGCAGGTGCTGCGCCCGGACGGGGTGTACCAGTCCCAGACCCGTTTTGGCATGTACCGCTGGCACATCGCCGACCCGATCTGTTTCCAGCGGGATCTGAAGGTGGACATCCAGGCGATCGGGTGGACCCCCGCGGGCAAGTTCAAAACGTTGCAGGACGACGTGTCCTCGGTGGCGTTCTGGTACCAGACCCTGCCCTCCCTGCCGCCGCCTCCGCTGCCCTCACGCGAGGAGCTGGAGATCACCTGATCCGACCCCATCTCACAACAGCCTGAAACCAGGAGGGGGAGACGCACATGAAAACCTATTCCGGGGAAAGACGAAACAACATCGCCTATCCGCTCGGCGGGATGGGCGCGGGCTCGATGTGCCTGACCGGCTGGGGCAGCCTGGACAGCGTGTCCCTGCGGCACCGGCCGGAAAAGTGGTTCTCGCCGACCCTGTTCAGCGCGGTGACGCTGCTGGGCGAACAGCCGGTCACCCGGCTGCTCGAAGCGCCGGTGCCGAAGGTACACTACTACACCAACGTGCCAAACGCCAACCGCGGGTTCCAGGTGACCCCGCGCGGGCGTACCTTCGGCCTGCCGCGCTTTCGGGAGGGGGCGTTTTCCGCCGCGTTCCCGTTTGCCACGCTGAAACTCGAGGATCCGGCACTGCCGCTGGCGGCAGCGCTCACCGGCTGGAGCCCGTTTGTGCCCGGCCGGGCGGACGACAGCAGCCTGCCGTTCGCGGGGCTTGAGTACACGCTGCAAAACACGGGGGACCGGCCGCTTCAGGCGGTGTATTCCTTCAACGCGTTCCAGTTTATCGGGCCGGCCGGCAACCCGCCGCGGCCGATCGAAAACGGGTTTGTGTTTGAGCATTTCCCGGCGGACGATCCCGCCGCCGGCTGGGCGTTTGCCGCCTGCGCGGACGGCGCGCGGGCGCGTCCCTCTTCGTGCCGCTTTCGCTTGCACCCGGTGAGAGCAAAACGATTGCGCTGCGCCTGTGCTGGTATGCGCCGCAGTCCGCGCTGCGCATCGGGCGGGACGACGACGGCAAATCCGAGGAGGAGCGGCGCGCGCTGCCCGCCTACCGCCCATGGTACACGACGGTGATACACAGCATCGACGACGCGGCCGCCCAGTGGGCCGCACGGTACGGCGAGCTGCGGCGGGAGACACGCGCTTTCACCGACGCGCTGCTGCAAAGCGACCTGCCGGACGCGCTGCTCGAGGCGGTGTCCGCCAATCTCTGCGTGCTCAAGTCCCCCACCGTGCTGCGCCAGACGGACGGGCGGATGTGGGCCTGGGAGGGCTGCAACGACGACGAGGGCAGCTGTCACGGCAGCTGCACCCACGTGTGGAACTACGCCCAGGCGGTGTGCCATCTGTTCCCCGAGCTCGAACGGGGGCTGCGGCAGACGGAGTTTTTCGACTGCCAGGACGACCGGACCGGGCACCAGGAGTTCCGCGCCTATCTGCCGATCCGCAAGACGCTTCACACCTTCTACGCCGCGGCGGACGGCCAGCTCGGCGGGATTATCAAGACCTACCGCGACTGGCGGATCTGCGGCGACACGCACTGGCTGCGTGGACTCTGGCCGCGGGTGAGACAGAGCCTTCGGTACTGTATCGATGCGTGGGATCCGGGGAGAGAGGGCGTGCTCCGCGCGCCCCACCACAACACCTACGATATCGAATTCTACGGCCCGGACAGCCTGGGCATGACCTTCTACACCGCCGCGCTGAAGGCGGCGGCCGAGATGGCCAAGGCGCTCGGGGAGGACGGCGCGGCCTATGCTGCACTCTATCGGAAGGCCCGGCGGTATCTGGAGGATTCCCTCTTCAACGGGGAGTACTTTATCCAGCGGGTCGAGCGGGAGACCGCGGCGGCACAGGACAGCTTTAAGCCGCTCTGCTACACGCCCCCCGACGAGCTTCCAAGCGAGGTGCGCCGGCTGATGGCCAAACAGCCGCCCTACCAGTACGGCGAGGGCTGCCTGTCCGACGGGGTGCTCGGCATCTGGCTCGGGGAGCTGGCCGGGCTGTCGGATATTGTCGATGAGGAGAAACTGCTCTCGGCGCTGCACAGCATCTTCCGCTACAACTTCCGGGAGAACTTTTACGCGCACGCCAACCCGCAGCGCGCCGGGTATGCCGCCGCCGATGAGGCGGGGCTGCTGCTCTGCTCCTGGCCGCACGGCGGCAAGCCGCCGCTCCCGTTTGTGTACAGTGACGAGGTGTGGACCGGGATTGAATACCAGGTCGCGTCCCACCTGCTGATGAAGGGCCGGACGGACGAGGGGGTGCGGATCGTGCGCGCCGCCCGCGCCCGGTATGACGGGCAGACCCGCAACCCGTTTTCGGAGTACGAGTGCGGCGAGTGGTACGCCCGCAGCCTCGCCTCCTATGCGCTGCTCGAGGGATACACCGGCGTGCGGTACGACGCGCTCACCAGGACCCTCACCGCCAGCCGCCGCAACGCCAAGACGTTTCGCTGCTTCTTTGCCTGCGGCGAGGCGTACGGGATCGTCTCGCTGTGCGGGGAGTCCCTCACCTTCGAACCGGTGAGGGGAGAGCTTAAGATCCGGCACTATGTGATCGAAGACTGATAACTAAGGAGATGCGACGACAGCCATGACCCCTTTTTCCGCCCATCCTCCCTCCAAGTTCGTCTGGATCCGCAACGACCCGCGCATGGGGATCACCCTGCCGATCTCCCCGGCGACCTATTCGCTCGGGGAGGAGCGGTGGTATGATATCCGGCCCTATATCCGGTTCGCCCAGTACGACGTGGTGCCGCCCGCGCGGTACAAGGAGATGGACATCTTCATCAAAGAGCGTGTGATCTTCGACTACGAGCTGCTGTTCGTCAAGTCCGGCCACGCCCGCGTGCGCATCGAGGACAGGCTCTATGAGGCGCGGCCGGGCGACATCTTCCTGTTCAAGCCCAAACAGCGGCACTCGATCGAGCTGACCGGCAACGAGACCTTCATCCAGCCGCACATCCATTTCGACCTGATCGCCCAGCAGAACAGCCCGGACGTATATGTCTCGTTCAAATCCCTCGACCAGATGGATGACTACGAAAAGACGCTGTTCCGGGAGGACATCACCGACCAGTTCATCTCCCCCTTCCCAAGTTTCATTCGCATCCAGAACACCTATTTAATCGAGCAGTACATCTTCGACATCATCCAGAAATACGAGAGCCGGCAGCCCTTTTCCCAGATCATTCTCCAGGGCCTGTTCTTGCAGCTGTGGTACTACCTGCTCGTCGAGATCCAGCTCGACCGCAAGACCCTCTCCTCCAAAAAGTGGATCCTGGTCGACGAGATCAAGCGGTATCTGGACCAGAATACCGACCGGGTCATCACGATGGATCAGCTTGCAAGCCAGTTTTATATCAACAAGTTCTATATCAGCCGCCTGTTCAAGCAGATGTACAACATCTCGCCGATCCAGTAGCACACCCAGCGGCGGATCCAGCAGGCGGTCAAGCTGCTGTATCTGACCAACCTGTCCATCACCGAGATCGCCTCCCGGGTGGGATACAACTCGATCCACCGGTTCAGCAAGGTGTTCAAGAGCATTCTCGGGGTGGCGCCGTCCGTCTATCGCAACACCCATCAGGGCGGCGACTTTGAGACCCCGCTCCCGGCGGGGGAGGCGGGGCCCAAAGAGCCGGACGAATGAGGGAATAGGCGGCCGGCAGAGCCGGGCGATGGGATACAGGGCCCGGCCGGGTAACCGGGAACAGGGCTGGACGGGCCGGGAACCGGGCAGCGATTGGAAAAAAGTCCGGTGCGCGTGCCGCCGGGGGGTGGCTGGACGGATGTGCAGACGCCGGACGGAGGCGGCGCCCAAAGGGCCGGGACCCGGCCGGCGTGGGCTGGGCAGGCAGGAAAGCGCAGTCCGGGCGGAGCCGGGGAAACCGGGCAGGCGGAGCGAAGCCGGGCGCGAACAAAAACAGGCGCAAATGAAAACAGGCGCCGGGGCTGCGATCCGCGCGTAGAGTCCGCGCGGGACCCGGGCGGATCACCCCGTGGCGGTGTTCAGCCCCGTCCCGGATCAGATTGAATCCACGTGCGGGCATGGCCGGGCTTTCCCTCTTCAGACGGTTTTCCTCTCTCTTCTTTTGCCAATTCCTCCTTCTTTCCATAGAAAAACGGATGACGGGCAGCAGGCCCGCCATCCGTTTTTCATTTGATCGTCAGTCGTCCGCCGCCCTGCCGCCGGCAAACAGCCGGCGCGCTATCTGCTGGTAGTGTTTATAGAGAATGCCGAACCGGTGGCGGTAGAGCGGGGTCCAGGGCTTTGTCCTGCCGCAGAAGTGCAGGATGGCCGTGTGCTGCATGACCCAGTCCACGGTGGCTTTCCCGGAGCTGCGCAGAAAATAGCCGCTGTAATTGCGCGCGTCGTAGTTCCACCGGTAATCGTCCAGCTCCCGGATCTCCCTGCCGTACAGCGCGTTGAGGAGGTCCTGGTCGGGGAGCAGCAGGCGGGAGGCACGCTCCTTCACATAGGCAAACAGCGCCTCGGGGTCGACCGCCTCCCGCGCCCGGCGCAGGTCGATCAGCAGGACGCCCGAATTGAAATACCGCGTCTCGGTCCGAAGCCGCAGCTTGTTGACGCTGTTGGCAAGCTCGGTCTTGCGGGTGTGGGCCGCCGCGGCGAACACCCGCCCGCCGAGATCCAGCTCCCACAGCTCCCGCACCGGGTTGATGACGAGCAGGTCCGGATCGAGATACAGCACCCGCCCGATCTCCGGCGGCAAAAGGTGTCCCGCCAGCAGCCGGTAATACATCTCCTGCGGGTACTGCTCACTCACCGGCGCGCCCTCGAACAGCCGGCCGTCCACCGGCACCGGGCTGAGGGAATAGCCGATCCCCTCGAGGTTCTGCCGCAGGCTTTGCAGCTCCGATTCCGGGAGCGAGCGGTGCAGCAGATGGACCCGGCAGGCCGTCCCCGGGTTGTTGAGATACAGGGAGGCCAGCATCACCCGCAGCGGCGGGAGATACTTTTGGTCCAATGTGACCAGGATTTCCAGGCGGTCGGTTGACATGCGGCTCTCCTTCCCAAAGCGCGGCCCCGCACTGCCGGACGCGCCGGGGCGGGAACCGGGTCAACGGTATGGGTGTGCGGAAAAGGGGCAGAGCGGACGGTGCGGAAAAGGGGCAAAGGGGAGAAACGGCACCGCGCCCTCAAAAGGGGGGAAAACGAATGGCGCTGCGGCCCCCGGAGAGAGGGCGGCGTGGCCGGAAAGGGCACGGCGTTCCCCGGAAGGGGCGCGACGTTTTTCAAACGGGTCAAAGCCAAGCGGACGGGGCGAAAAGGGGCAGAGCGGACGGGGCGGCGGCCCCCGGAAGAGATGTAACACTCCCGGAAAGGGGGATGGCGTCCCCCAAAAGGGGGAGAAAAGCAGAGCGGACAGCGCGGCGCCCCCGGAAGGGCAGACGCTCATTCCGTGCGCAGCGCCACCACCGGGTCCTTCTTCGCCGCACTGCGCGACGGGATGATCCCCGACAGCAGGGTCAGCGCCACGCTGATCAGAATCAGCAGCACCGCCACCGGCACCGGCAAAAAGGCGTTGAGCGCGGTGATCCCCGTGAAGTGGTGCAGAATCAGGTTGATCGGGATGCACAGCAGATAGGTGACCAGCACCCCGAGCGCCCCCGAGGTGAACCCGATCATCACCGTCTCCGCGTTGAACATGCTCGACACGTTGCGCTTGGAGGCGCCGATGGCGCGCAGGATCCCGATCTCCTTCGTCCGCTCCTGCACCGAGATCAGCGTGATGACCCCGATCATGATGGAGGACACGACCAGCGAGACCGCGACAAACGCGATCAGCACATAGGTGATGGCGTTGATGATGGTCGTCACCGAGGACATCATCAGCCCCACATAGTCGGTGTATTCGATCTGCGACAGCTCATCCACCGTCGCGTTGTAGTCCGCGATGGCCTGCTCGATCACGTCCTTGTTCTCAAACGAGGAGGCGTACAGGCTGATGGAGGCGGGGTCGTCGAGATCCACGCACCCCAGCTCGATCAGGTTGTCCTCATAGCTCGACTCGGAGAACACGAGCACTTCATCATAAAAGACGGCGTACTGCGCGTCGGTATAGGTGTCCATCGACAGCTCGAGCGCGGCGGCCAGCTGCGCCGCATCCATCGCCTGCAGCTCCTGCTGCACCCCGGCGGCGTACTGCGCGCGGTACTGCTCCGCCGCCAGCTGCGAGAACAGCCGGGTCAGCTCCGCGTCCTCCATGGCGCCGGTATAGCCGCGGACCTCCTCCTCGCTCATGCCCGTCTGCGAGGCGATCACCTGCACCAGCGTCTCCTCCATCTCCTCGCGGGTCATGCCGCCGACCATCCCGGCGACCGCGGCGTTTACCTCCTCCTCAGAGGGAATGCTCATCATCTGGATGTATGCCGCCGCTTTGCCCGCTTCGTCCAGGCCCGACAGATACGCGCGGAATTCGGCCGCCTTCTCCCCGTCGGTCAGGTCGCCCGTGGTCTCCTGGAACGGCAGGCCGGTGAAGATGTCGGTCGAGGGATTCTCCTGCTGCGCGGTCACGGCTGCGGATCCCTGGGCCTGCTCGATGACATAGCTCGTCAGCTCGCTCGTGTAGCCGATCGAGCCGCTCAGCATGGTGGAGACCGCGTCCTCGTTTGGCCGGATGATGCCCGACACCTTCAGAGAGATGCCGTTGTCATAGAGGTATTTCAGCCCGGTGGCCGTCTCCCGCAGGTCCACATACAGCCCGGTGTGCTCGTCGAGGATGTAGCAGTCGGCGTTCAGGATCACCCTGTATTCCCGGTCGCAGATCTCCTCGTACGACCACTTCTTCTGCTCCACTTCCACCTCGGTCTTGTTGACCGCGGCCTGCATCAGCGCGTCGATCTCCTCTTTCGATTTCAGGCCGAGCGCATACAGCGCCATATCGTCCAGCTCGTTGTTCTCGTCCAGCACCAGCACGATCTCATTGTATTCGGTCGGCCAGGAGCCGTATACCACGTCGTACTGCTTTTCGAGCAGGTCGTTGACCAGCCGGCCGTTGTCCCCCGGCAGCATCTCCTGCCACAGCACCATCGACGAGCCCATCGGCGACAGCGAGGCCATCGAGTCCAGCCCGTACTCCTCGGTCATCCCCAGCATGGCGGACATGTCCATGCCGAAATACTCGAGCAGCAGGTCCTGCATCAGCTGCTCGGAATCCGACCGCAGGATCTCCCCGTCCACATTCTCCGTATAGACGAGCAGCTCCGGGTCATAGGTGTACTGGATCCCGCTGACCGCGTCCTTCAGCGAGCCCTCCCCCTGCTCGCCTGCCAGCCGCTGCTCGAGGTAGCTCTTGAAGGATTTCAGGTCGTTTTCCGCGGAGCCGGCGGAGCTCAGCGCATTGACCAGGTTATATACCATCGACTTCTGATACACCGCGTCGTTCTCGTGCTCGCCCTGCGCGTGCGCCGCGCCGATGAAAGACGACATCAGCGCCCCGAGATCCATCGTCTGCGCCTGCAGCGTGATCGGGTAGGAGGAGAGGGTGTCCTCCTGCAGGGTGTCGATATAGGTCGTCGTGCCTTGGGACACCGCGTAGATCAGCGCGATCCCGATGATCCCGATGCTGCCCGCAAACGAGGTCAGCGCCGTGCGCCCCTTCTTGGCCGCCAGGTTCTTCAGCGACAGCCCAAACGAGGTGGTCAGCGACATGGAGGGCTTTCTGGCCCGCCGTTTCCCCGCCGGCGGTTCCTCCCGCCCGGCCGCGCGCTCCGCCACGACCTCCTCGTCGGTCAGCGGGGCGGAATCGTCCGTGATCACCCCGTCGAGCATGCGCACGATCCGGGTGGAGTACCGCTCGGCCAGGTCCGGGTTGTGGGTCACCATGATGACCAGCCGGTCCTTCGCGATCTCCTTGAGGATCTCCATCACCTGTAAGCTGGTCTCGGTGTCCAGCGCGCCGGTCGGCTCGTCGGCCAGCACGATGGCCGGGTTGTTGACGATCGCCCGCGCGATCGCCACCCGCTGCATCTGTCCGCCCGACATCTCGTTCGGCTTTTTCTTCATCTGCGAGCCGAGCCCCACCTGCTCGAGTGCCCGCCTGGCCCGCGCCCGGCGCTCCGATTTCGGCACCCCCGACAGGGTCAGCGCCAGCTCGACGTTTTGCAGCACCGACTGGTGGGGGATCAGGTTATAGCTCTGGAACACAAAGCCGATCGAGTGGTTGCGGTAGGCGTCCCAGTCCCGGTCCTTGAAGTCCTTCGTGGACTTGCCGTTGATAATCAGGTCGCCCTCCGTGTACTGGTCCAGCCCGCCGATGATGTTCAGCATGGTCGTCTTCCCGCAGCCGGACGGCCCGAGGATCGACACAAACTCCGACCGGCGGAACTGCAGGCTGATGCCTTTGAGCGCCTCTACCGTCTCCCCGCCGGCGGGGTAGTCCTTTTTGATGTCTCTCAATTCCAACACACCGCATGCTCCTTTCGCGATCCACGATCCCGTGTCCTGCGCCGGGCCCCGCCGCCGGGTCCCGCGCCCCCCGCGGCCCACCGTGCACCGCCGGGCGGATTCTGTGCGCCGCGGGAAGCCCCCGGGGCGCGTATTCTATTCCTCCCACGCCGAAGAGCATGGCGTCTGCTTCTCCCTCTGCCATCGGCGGCAAAAGCCGCCCTGCCGCGTGCCTTTCAGCCGGTTTGCAGCCGGCAAAGACACATAG
>DXWE01000048.1:8887-10028 GCA_019417045.1 Oscillospiraceae bacterium | reverse complement strand
GCTGTGCGGAGCCGTCCCGGTCGAGGAACCGCCCGACGATCCCGATCAGCAGCATCGCCGCCCACTGGGCGGCGAGCAGCAGCAGCCCATAGGTCTGGTTGCCGAGCATACCGGCGCCCACTGCGCTGAGCACGAATGCCGGGCCGCCGCCCACACAAAAGCGCAGCATACGCCTGCCCTGCTCGCGGGTGATGTACCCGCCGCGCACGAGCTCTCCCACCGCCGCCGCGCCCGCCGGATACCCGCCGACAAAGCCGATCAGGATCCCCGCAGCACAGCAGCCGGGCAGGCCAAACAGCACCCGGGTCGGCCCGGAGAGTCGCCGGCCGATCCCGGCGGCGATCCCGGAGTGCACGAGGAATCCCGCGAGCACCAGGAACGGGAAGAGGGAGGGGATGATGACCGAAGCACAGATGGAGAGTCCCCGCCGCACCCCGTTGGCCGCGGCCTCCGGCCATAGCAGCAGCGCCGCCGCGCACAGTGCGAGCAGCAGACAGAGCAGCAGCTTCTGAAAGGTATGACGGCGCACGGTCCACACAAACATGCCGGCGTTCCCTCCTTTTCTCTACATACATAGTTGGCTTGCCGCCGCATTATTCCTCCGCCCGCCGCATAGAGTAGTATGACGGGGCGGCGGGAGCTGGGCGCCGGCGCCTGCCGCCATTTCACGGGCAGGGGGGATACGCTTTGTCGAAGAGACGGATGGCCCGCCGGGTCGAGCAGGCGCTCGAGCTGCCGGAGGGAATGCTGACAAGCGAGGCGCGCATGGAGGTATACGGCAACAGGCGCGTGATGATAGAGGGCAGCTGTGGCATTGTGGAGTATGAGACGGACGTGATCCGGCTGAACACCGAGAGCGGGATTATCCGGTTCATGGGGCGGGACCTGTGCCTGTCCTGCCTGACGCGGACGAGCGCGACCGTGACCGGGCAGATCCTGTCGATTGAATTTGTATAAGGGGGCGGGCGGATGTTCTTGCTGCGCTGGTGGCGTTGGCTGCTCGGCTGGGTGGTCTGGGAGGCGCAGGGTGGTGCGGCCGCCCGGCTGCTCAATCTGTTCACGGACGGGGATCTGCAGGCGTGGGGGTTTCAGCACGGCGTGGGTGCGCTGTGCGGCTGCTGCTTTGCGCGCGACTATAAGC
>DXWE01000048.1:7139-8877 GCA_019417045.1 Oscillospiraceae bacterium | reverse complement strand
CTGCGTAAATTCGGGCTGGCGGTCGGCGCGGCCGCCGCCTGCCTGCTGCTGTGGTTTTTATCCGGGCGCATGTGGGTGGTCTCGGTCAGCGGGGTGTCGGCGGAAAAGGCGCCCGCGGTGACCCAGACACTGGAGGAACTCGGGGTCTATATCGGCGCGCCGACCGGGAAGATCGACCAGCTCGATATCCAGTTTGAGGCGCTCGAGCGCCTGCCGGACATCACCTGGCTTGCGGTGAACATGGAGGGATGCATCGCCCATGTGGAGGCGGTGGAGCGCCTGGTCGGGGAGCCGCCACAGGAGGACATCACCGCCTCCAACCTCGTGGCCGCACGGGACGGCCGCATCGTGAACATCACCATCGTGTCCGGCCAGCGGGTCGCCCAGGTGGGGGACGGGGTCGCGGAGGGCACGCTGCTCGCGAGCGGGGTGGTGGACACCACCGTCGGCCCGCTGCTGCGCCGGTCGATGGGGGTCGTGCTCGCCGAGACCACCCGCGAGATACGCGTGGAGGTGCCGCTGTCCGAGACGCTGCTCCTGCCCACCGGGGAGGAGCTTGTCCAGTCGGATCTGCTGTTTTTCGGGCTGCAAATCCCGCTGTATGCGAACCTCCCGGTGGAGGGGGACTATGTGCTCACCGAGCAGAACCAGCCGGTCACGGTAAACGGCGTGTCGCTGCCGATTGGGATCCGCAACCACCGCTATGCGCTGCTGCGCCCGACGCTCGTCACCCGCACCGCCGAGGAGGCCGCCGCCCTCGCCCGGGAGCGGCTGCTCGAGCAGGAGGCCGAGGAGCTCGCCACCGCCACCATTCAAAACCGGACGGAGACAGCGGAGCTCGTCGGCGACAGATACATTCTCACCTGTACCTACAACTGTATCGAGAACATTGCCAAAGAGGTGCCGATCGAGGTCGTAGACGACGCAACGTAAACGCGGAAAAAAGAGCGCCCTCCCCGCGGGGAGGGCGCTCTTCTGTTGCCAGGCGATCAGGAGGGGATCAGTGAGACCGAGGTCTGCAGGATCCACCGGGCGTCACTGCTGTTGATCTGGCTGTTTCCGTCCACATCGGCAGCGACCAGCTGCTTCTCATCCAGCGTGATGAGTTCCACCGTGTGCTGCAACACCAGCCGGGCGTCGCTGCTGTTGATCTTGCCATCCCCGTTGACATCTCCGTTTCCGGCCGAAGCCTTGCCCTGGGGCACCACCGACAGGTTGTCGATCCACACGCCCTTGACCGTGTTGGCCGTCCACTTGAGCATCACATAGCCGCCGTCATAGTCGTCGGGTGTGGTGATCTCAAACGAGAAGGGGCGGTATATCCCCATCGAGGCGGTCGTCTTCAGAGAATCGCTGTCCAGCACGGCGGCATCGTCGTCCTGGGCGGCGCCTGTGGGTTTGAGGGCGAGCTGCAATTCAGCGGAGGGATTGGTGTTCCGGTAGGACCCGGAAATCACATAGGTGGTGCCCGGCTCGAGATCCAGCTCGAGGCAGACGCGGCCGTACCCGCCGAGCTTCACCGCGCCGCTGCCGCTCTCCGCCCGACCGGTGAGGGCAAGCTCGCTGTCCCACCCGATCGTCATCTGCACGCCGTCCACCTCGCAGGTGATATCCCCGTCGTCATAGGCGAAACTCTGTCCCGCCTCAAAGCCGGTGGAGAAGAGCGCATCGGCGGGCGGCGGGTCGAGCTGTGCATCCTCCACACCCGACACTGCCGCCTGCAGCCGGGTCGCTGCCC
>DXWE01000048.1:6841-7129 GCA_019417045.1 Oscillospiraceae bacterium | reverse complement strand
TCGCTGCCCAGTCCACCTCGGACTGAGTGGCCGCCGTGTCGTCCAGCAGAGTAGAGGCGGTCTGCGCGGCCATTGCGGCGATGAATGCGGTCTCACTGGTGTAATCGGTGGCCTGAAGCGCCTCAAAGTCGTCAAGCGCCTCTTTTAAAGCGGCCTTGTCCACGCTGCCCTCACCGTCTCCCTGCGTGACGGTCACCGTGAATGCCTTTGACTGCGTGCCGTCGGGGGAGGTGACGGTATATGTCACGGGGGAGGAGAAATCGGTCACATCGGCGGGCTCTGCCGTGG
>DXWE01000048.1:6230-6831 GCA_019417045.1 Oscillospiraceae bacterium | reverse complement strand
CGTCAGATCGGTGCCCTGCGGTACCTGCAACGAGATCGTCCCCGCCTCGTTGTCAATCGTGGCGGACCGGCCGGCGGCGGTAAAGCCGTCCACCGCCGGGATCGACGCCCGCAGCAGCCCCGCGCGCATCAGGTCGGCGAGCACCGCGTACCCGTCGTCGTTCATGTGGATCCCGTCATCAAACAGGTGGCCGAGATCCTCCGTCTGCACATGGATATCGATCAGCGGGCAGCCCATCTCCCGGGCGACCTTCCGCTGGATCTCTGCAATCTCGTTGATATGGGGATTCTGGATGTCAAACGCAGTGCTGAATGCAGTCGGGGAGGTCGCCACCACCACCGTGGGATGGGAGGAGAGTTCCTGGTAGACAGAGATCATCTCCCGCAGGTCGCCCTCATAATCCTCAATGTACTGCCAGTTGACGGATTTCGAATCGTTGGTGCCGAGCATCAGGATCACGATGTCCGGCAGGAAGGCCTGGCTGCCGGTGTACCGGTCCGTCTGGTTATACGGGGAGTCGCCGCCGCTCATCAGGGTCGTACCGCTCACCCCGTAGTTGACCACGCTGTACCCGCTGCCGAGCAGCCGCCCGAGCACCGAC
>DXWE01000048.1:0-6220 GCA_019417045.1 Oscillospiraceae bacterium | reverse complement strand
GTCCCCGACACAGGCGATCTTCACCGGGGTATCTGCCGAGACCGCGAGCACTGCGGAGAAGGCGGTCAGCAGCAGCGCCAGCGCCGTCATCATGCTGCCGACTCGTTTCATCATTCTGCCCATACTTTCTACCTCACTTTATGTTCCAAAATTGTCACGGGAACCCCGCCGCCTGTAGGGGACTGCCATTTCCCGTGTGACAGGATCAGTATACCTGTTTTTTACAAAAATGTAAAGTGCCTCATGGGGTTATTCGGGGAGAATGGGAAATTTTCGCAGGATGCGGAAGATCTGTATTTGCCTCTTGACCGCAGCCGGGTTTGGGTGTACACTACACACAGTAATTTTTCTCGCAGGAGGAGGCGGGCGGTATGAAACGGTTGCCGGTTGCATTGCAGCTCTATTCGCTCCGGGAGGAGCTGAAAGCCGACCTCGACGGGACGCTTGGAAAGGTTTCGGAGATGGGATACGACGGGGTGGAGCTCGCCGGGCTGTATGACCGCAGTTACACGCAGATGCGGGAGCTGATGCAGCGGCATGGGCTCTGTCCAATATCCGCACACGTGCCGCTGGCCACCATGCGGGAGGACCCGGACGGGGTCTTTTCGGGGTATGCGGAGATCGGCTGCCGCTATGTGGCCCTGCCGTGGCTGCACGGGGAGTACCATCCCGGCCGCGAGAAGTTTGAGGAGTTTCGGGAGACGATCGTCCGGCTGGCGGGGGTCGCCCGGAAAAACGGGATCACGCTGCTGTTCCACAACCACGGGGACGAGTTTCAGCTCCTGAATGGAGAGCGCAAGCTGGACACGCTCTACCGCCTCATCCCCGCCGACTGTCTGCAGACCGAGATCGACACCTGCTGGGCGGATTTCGTGGGGGTGGACGCGGCCGCCTATGTGCGGCAATACAGCGGCCGTGCGCCGCTCGTCCATCTGAAAAACCACCTGCCGCAGGAGGACGCGGGGCGTGACTATCCGCTCTTCTGTCCGGTCGGGGAAGGTGCTCCCGATCTGCGCGCGGTGGTGCAGGCCGCGATCGACGCGGGCACGCAGTGGCTGGTGGTGGAACAGGACAACGTGCAGCCCGGCACGACGCCTCTGTGGTGTGCGGCGCGAAGCTGGGAGAATTTGCAAAAGTTGCAAAATGAGGGATGAAAGCAGGCCCGTGGAAGCCGATCGGCTTCCACGGGCCTGTCTGTGCAAAAGGAAGGAGGGTGTCATGCGGGAGAGAACCTGCTGCTTCACCGGCCACCGGGACCTGCCGGCGGCGGAGATACCGCGGATCCGCCATCGGCTGGAGCGGATTGTCGGGCGGCTCACGGAAGAGGGGATCCGCTATTTCGGCGCCGGGGGAGCGCGCGGATTCGATACGCTGGCCGCGCAGACGGTGCTGCGGCTGCGGGAGCGGGATCCCCGCCTGCGGCTGATTCTGGTGCTGCCCTGCCGCGGGCAGGAGGAGACCTGGGAGCCAGCTGACCGGGAGGCATACCGCCAGATCCTCGCGCAGGCGGATAAGGCGGTGTATCTGGCCGACCGGTATGAGGAGGGATGTATGCAGCGGCGCAACCGCCATCTGGTGGACCACAGCGGGACGTGCGTCTACTATCTCACCCGGGACACGGGCGGCACCGCGTATACGGTGGCGTATGCGAGGGAACGGGGGCTGCGGTTGTTGCCGGTGGCGGGCGGAGAACAGGAACCCGGGGCGAGCCGAGCGCTCAGGTGAACACCACCTGCACAAGCAGCATGTACACCGCCGTGCCCCCTGCGATGCTCAGCAGGGTGTTGTGCCGCCAGCGGTGCAGCAAAAACAGCGCGAGCAGGGCGATCCCCTCGGGCAGCCCGAAGGGGGAGGAGAGGACGCTGACGTCCTTGAGGCAGTAGACGAGCAGCAGCCCGATAGCGGCATAGGGCAGCACGCGGCTGAGGTAGTCGACCGCCGGCGGGATCCGGCGGTTTCCGGGGAAACAGAGGAAGGGCAGCACGCGGGTGAGCTGGGTGCCGAGCACCATCATGCCCACCGTGATCAGCAGCTGGGCGGTGGTCATGGCCGGCCCTCCTTTTCCATCCATTTTCTGGCGCCGAGCAGCACGCCGAGGATCAACCCCATCGCGGGGAGCAAAAACCATTCGCTCCCGAACAGGAGCAGGCAGACAAAGGTGCACCCGACGCCGACCAGCGCGGGACGGTGCCCCTTTTTCTCGTCCCACTGGTTGAGAAAAATCACGGCGAACAGCGCGGTGAGCACGAAATCCATGCCGGTGGTGTCGAAGGTGACGAACTGCCCGAGGCAGCTGCCGAGCACCGACGAGACGAACCAGTAGAGGTGGTTGAGCGCTGTGACGCAAAAGCAGTAGCGGGCGGGGTCCACTCCGGGCGGCGGGTCGTTGCACACGATCGAGAAGGTCTCGTCGATCAGGCCGAACACGAGATACGGCTTGAGGCGCCCGGAACCGCGGTAGCGCTGGAGCATCGACAGGCCGTAGAACAGGTGGCGGGCGTTGACCAGCAGGGTGAGCAGCAGCGCATAGACGGGGTTGAACGCGGAGGTGAGCAGCGTCAGCCCGACATACTGCATCGAGCCGGCGAACACGCACAGGCTGCACAGGATCACCCACGGCAGCCCGAACCCGCGCTGCCGCATCAGCAGCCCGTAGGTGACGCCGAGCACCAGGAATCCCGCGAGCACGGGCAGCGTCTTGGGAAACGCGGCCTGTAGTGCCCGTCTCCAGGCACCGCCGCGGGAGCGCGGCTGTGAGGCGGAGGACATGGCAAAAACGCCCCCTTTCTGAGATCTTTTTCCAACATCCATCAAGAAGGGCACCGCCCTTTGGCGGTGCCCATGAGAAAACCGGTCATTCCGGCTCCTGCCCGCTGTCCGGCGGCGGGGGAGGCGCGGGGAGATCATACCCGGCGGCCCGCTCCTGTTTGGGTTTGAGCGGGGTCTTGTTCCCCTGCTCGTCCACCAGATAGGTGCGGTTGAGCTGGGCGGTCAGGTTTTGGCGGATCGCGTGCAGGTATGCCTGGCGCAGCGAGAGCTGCTCCGCCTTTTCCTCCTCGGTGAGTCCCTCGGGACTGCGCTGCTTGCGCGAAAGCTCGTTGATCCGGTCAATCTGCTCCTGTGTCATGTTTTTCACAGCCTTTCGCGCACATTCTCTTTCACGCACATTCTGTGGTTGAGTATACCAGAATCCCCCCGAAAACGCAAGCCTTTTGTCCGCCGCCGCTTGCCAGACGGCGGCAGTTCTGGTACAATCTCAGTAGCAATAGAACGGCAAAGGGGCGAAATCGCATGGAAAAATGGGGGATTATCGGGGCGATGGACTCGGAGGTGGCGCAGCTGACCGGCGCGCTGGCAGGCGCGCGGCAGAGCACTGTCGCCGGGGTGACCGTTGTGGAAGGCACGCTTGGCGGCCGGCCGGTCGCGGTGGCGAAGAGCGGGATCGGCAAGGTGTGCGCGGCGCTGTGTGCCCAGCTGCTGGTCGACCGGTTTCACGTGCGGGCGATCGTGAACACCGGGGTCGCGGGCGGGCTGCACCCGTCGCTGCGGGTGGGTGACTTCGTCGTCGGGACAGACGCGGTGCAGCACGATGTGGACGGGGGCGTGTTTGGCTATGTGCGCGGCTGCCTGCCGGGCAGCGACGACCCCACTGTCCCCACCCGTTTCCCGGGGGACCGGCGGCTGCTGGACGCGTTTCGCCGCGCGGCCGGCCGGACGCTTCCCGGGGACTGCCGGGTACTCGAGGGGACGGTCGCCTCGGGCGACGTGTTCGTGCATACCCGCACGCAAAAGCAGGAGATCCTCTCCCTGTTCGGCGCGGCGGCGGTCGAGATGGAGGGGGCGGCGATCGCGCAGGTCGCAGCGGCGAACGGGATCCCCTGCCTGCTGGTGCGCGCCATCTCGGATCTCGCGGACGACGGGGCGGAGATCAGCTATGACCGGTTTGAACAGGAGGCCGCCGACCGCTGTGCGCGGCTGGTGATCGCGATGGCAACCGAGCCGGATCAGTGATCCGGCCGCGCGATTTTCGCAGGGCGGGCGCTTGACATCCCGCCCCGGGACGGGTATAATATCTCTATTCATGGAAAGGTATACACGGACTTTATTACGCAGGGAAAAGGAGACAGAAGCGGCATGGCCATCAAAGAGATTGTCGTCACGGCGGAAGGGCTGGAAAAACTGAAACAGGAGCTGGAGGAGCTGAAGACCGTCAAGCGCCCGGAGGTGGGCGAACGGCTGAAGACGGCGCGGGCGTTCGGCGACCTGTCGGAGAACAGCGAATACGACGAGGCGAAGAACGAACAGGCCATCGTGGAGGGGCGCATCGCGGAGCTGGAGGAACAGCTCAAGCACGTGCGCATCCTGGACGAGGCCGAGATGAACAGCAACGTGATCCATGTCGGCTCGCAGGTCACGATCCAGCAGAAGGGCCAGAAAAAGACGGTGGAATACAGGATTGCCGGCGCGACCGAGGCCGACCCGCTCAAGGGGATCATCTCGGACGAGTGCCCGATCGGCCGCACCCTGCTTGGCCACACGGTGGGGGACGAGGTGGAAGTGACCATCCCGACCGGCACGGTGGTGTACGTGGTCAAGAAGATCGCGAAATAAGCGGACGCAGATGACGCGCGGTGGCTGGGGCGGCCGCGCGTCTTCCCATATCGAGATAAAGTGAGGATGTCGAACATGAGCGATACAAAGCAGCAGGGACAGGCGCAGCCCGCGCAGGAGCGCCCGGTCGGCGAACTGCGGCAGATCCGGCTGGAGAAGCTGCGGGCGCTGCAGGAGGCGGGCCGCGACCCGTTTCGGGTCACCTCGTTTGGGGTGACCGCGAAGGCCGCGGACATCCGCGCCCGGTACGGGGAGTACGAGGGGAAGACGGTGGTGCTTGCGGGGCGGATGATGAGCCGCCGGATCATGGGCAAGGCGAGCTTTATGGACCTGCGGGACGGGTCGGACCGGATGCAGATCTATGTCTGCCGGGACGACGTGGGGCAGGAGGACTACCAGGACTTCAAAAAGTGGGATATCGGCGATATTGTCGGGGTAGAGGGGTTCGTGTTTCGCACCAAAACCGAGGAGATCTCGGTGCATGCGCAGCGGATTATGCTGCTCTCGAAATCCCTGTTGCCGCTGCCCGAGAAGTTCCACGGCCTGAAGGACACCGACACCCGTTACCGCCAGCGGTATCTGGACCTGATGATGAACCCGGAGGTGCGGGACACGTTTGTCAAGCGCAGCCAGATCATCACCGCCATCCGGGATTTTCTCAACCGGCGGGGGTTCCTCGAGGTCGAGACCCCGGTGCTGCACACGATGGCGGGCGGCGCGGCGGCGCGGCCGTTCATCACCCATCACAACACGCTCGACATGGATCTGTACCTGCGCATTGCGCTCGAGCTGCATCTCAAGCGGCTGATCGTCGGCGGGATGGAGCGGGTGTATGAGATCGGCCGGGTGTTCCGCAACGAGGGGATGGACACCCGCCACAACCCGGAATTCACCCTGCTGGAGCTGTACCAGGCGTACACGGATTACGCCGGCATGATGGATCTGACCGAGGAGCTGATCCGCTCGGTCGCGGTGTCGGTGCTCGGCAGCGCGAAGATCCGTTACGGCGGGGTGGAGATCGACCTGGAGCGGCCGTTTGCGCGGCTGTCCATGGCGGATGCGGTGAAGCAGTATGCCGGCGTGGACTTCGGGGCGGTCGACACGCTCGAACAGGCGCGTGCGCTCGCGAAGGAGCACCAGATCGAGTTTGAACAGCGGCACGGGATCGGGGACATCCTGAACCTGTTCTTTGAGGCATACGTGGAGGAGAAGCTCGTGCAGCCGACCTTTGTCATGCACCATCCGGTCGAGATCTCGCCGCTGGCGAAACGCCGGCCGGAGGATCCGCGGTATACCGAGCGGTTTGAGCTGTTCGTCGTGGGACGGGAGCACGCGAATGCGTTTTCCGAGCTCAACGACCCGGTCGACCAGCGCGCGCGGTTTGAGGCACAGGCGCGGCAGAAGGCGCAGGGGGACGACGAGGCGTGCGATGTGGACGAGGATTTCCTCACCGCGCTCGAGTACGGCATGCCGCCCACCGGCGGGCTCGGGATCGGGATCGACCGGCTGGTGATGCTGCTCACCGACAGCGCGAGCATCCGCGACGTGTTGCTCTTCCCCACAATGAAACCCTTAGATTGACCGAAACGCGAAAAAGCCCGTAATATCA
>DXWE01000047.1:7081-10132 GCA_019417045.1 Oscillospiraceae bacterium | reverse complement strand
CGTCCGCCCTCTCGAGCCGGTCGATCTTCTGCTCGAGCGACGGGTCGGGATGGCGCGGGGACTGCGCCATCTCCCGGATGCGCAGGGCGATATACTGCTCCGACTGGTACATGTAATTCAAGAAGACAAACGGGACGCCGTCCAGCTCCCTGCGCGTGACCGAGAAGGTGGCCACCATCTTCTCGAGCGTATCCGCCGTGAGCGCCTCCGACACCCCGAGCAGCCCGGATGCCGCCGGCAGCAGCTTGTGCTCCGGCAGGCAGGTGTGGCCGTTGCCGAGGTTGAGGCGCAGGACATAGAGCAGCCCCGCCTCCACCCGGCGCGGGTCATCCGGCTCCCACTGCCTGTCGCGGCACATCTCGTCGATCCGTTCAAACGGGATATACAGCCCGCTTTCGCACAGCAGATAGGGGTTCTCCCGCAGCTTGTCCACCGCCTGCAACCCCCACCGCTTATAACAGCGAAGCGCCTCCGCCGGGGTCAATCCGTACTCTGAAAAGGCCAGCATGACCTCCCGCAGCCCGAACTGCGCGCTGTATTCCTCCGCGATTTTCTTCGCCTTGGCGGGCGAGATGCCCCGCACCTCCGCCAGCCGGCGCGGCTCCTTCTCCATCACCTCGAGCGTGCGGTCGCCAAACTTCTCGACCAGCCGGAGGGCGGTGGAGGGGCCGACTCCCTTCACCGCTCCCGACGAGAGATAGCGCAGGATGGCGGTTGCCTCCGTCGGCAGCCGCCGCTCACAGGTCTCGGCACAGAACTGCGGGCCAAACGTCGCGTGGTCCATAAAGGTGCCGCGCAGTTTGAGGGTCTCGCCCACCGACGCCAGCGGCAGCACCCCCACCACCTTGTGGAGCTCGCCGTCGCAGTCGAGGTCCAGTACCGTCCAGCCGTTGTCCCCGTTGCGGAACACCACGCGCTCGACGACCCCCTCGAGTTCCTGCCTCTCCTGCCTCTCCATACGCCCAACTCTCCTGTCAGATTTTCGCACTTTCTGACAGTAGTATACTCTATTCCGTCGGGGATTGCAACCGCTGTTCCAGTTCTTCCCACGTGCCGACCGGTGAATAGTTCCCGCACCGCCGCAGGCGGTCGATCAGGCGCCTTGTCTCCTCGTCCACCCCGTTGTCCAGCAAAAAGACCTCCCCGCCGTCCTCTTCGCTCAGCATCTGCGCGGTGGTACTGTGCAGGATCTGTTCGATGTTCTCGACATGCCCGCACAGCGGCACCACCGTCACCCGCTTGAGCTTTCGGGGCATCCACAGCCACCTTGTCAGACGGGTGATCCCCGTTGCACAGCCGTACAGGGCCAACAGGCCCATTGCCGTCAGCAGGATTGCTCTGGTCATTTTGCACACCACCGATATGTAGATTTGTGGCGCTATCCCTCCACATCCCGCCCGCCGCCACATACTCCAGTATATGCCGCGGCCGGCAGCCGGTGCTTCGGACACGAAAAAGGGGCCCGGCGGACTGGCCGCCGGACCCCTCGTACCATTTTCACCTATTTGTCTTCCGGGTTCTCGGGCTTCGGGCGGCACAGCCGGGTGAGGATCACCACGACCAGCATGATCGCGAGGATCACCACGAAAATACCGAGCATACCAAGTCCCATCAGCTTGAGCGCTACCAAAAAGTTTTCCATAGTTCTCCCCCTCACTGGATAAAGGTCGGCACCAGGTACAGCAGGATCCCGCCCGCGATCACCGAACCGATCTGGCCGGACACGTTCGCGCCCACTGCGTGCATAAGCAGGTGGTTCTGGTTATCCTCCTTGAGCGCCATCTTCTGCACCACCCGCGCGGACATCGGGAACGCCGAGATCCCCGCCGCGCCGATCATCGGGTTGATCTTGTTCTTGAGGAACAGGTTCATCAGCTTTGCCACCAGCACCCCGCCGATCGTATCCATGACGAACCCGATCAGCCCGAGTACCAGGATCAACGCGGTCTGCCAGGTGACAAACTGCTCCGCCTTCATCGAGAAGGAGATGGTGATCCCGAGCAGCAGGGTGATGATGTTCGCGAACTCATTCTGCGCGGTCTTGGACAGGGAGTCGAGCACCCCGCACTCCCGCAGCAGGTTGCCGAACATCAAAAAGCCCACGAGCGCCACCGACATCGGCGCCACCAGCCCGGCGATGATCGTCACGATGATCGGGAACAGGATCCGGGTGGTCTTGGAGATGGAGGTCGGGTTATACGGCATCCGGATCTGCCGCTCCTTCCGGGTGGTCACCAGCTTGATCGCAAACGGCTGCACGATCGGCACCAGCGCCATATACGAGTACGCTGCCACCGCGATCGCGCCCATATACCCCGACTCGAACACCTGGGACACCAGAATCGCGGTCGGGCCGTCCGCGGCGGCGATACTGCCGATCGAGGCCGCGTCTTTCAGGTCAAACCCGCACAGTGTGGCCACCGCGACGGTGAAGAAGATGCCGAACTGCGCCGCCGCGCCGAAGATCATCATCTTCGGGTTGGAGAGCAGCGGCCCGAAATCGATCATCGCACCGATGCCGATAAAGAGCAGGATCGGCAGCGCCTCCGAGGCCGAGATCAGCGTCTCAAACAGCCACTGGATGATCCCGTGGGACTCGATCCCCCCCTGGAGCACCTGATCGAGCACGCCGCTCAGCGGCAGGTTGACCAGGATCGCACCAAACCCCATCGGCAGCAGCAGCGCCGGCTCATACCCTTTTTTGATCGCGAGAAAAATCAGGATCCCGCCGACGGCGTACATCACCACCTGCTGCCAGGTGATGGCCAGAATACCGGACAACAAAAAATCCATGCCTCACTCCCTCTTTCCGCGGCAGCTGCCCATAAAAAGAGACCTGTGTTCCCCGATTTGGAACACAGGTCTTGCCGTTTACAGTGAAACCATGGCCCTCCCGGGCCCGTGCTGTTGATTTCACCACACTCTCGTGCCGGCTACTCCCCTGCTGCCACAACGGGTTCATCATAGCATGCCCGATTTTTTTTGTCAATCTCTTCCGGCAGTTTTTTCTCCTTTTCACCCCGCTCCAGCCGGTTGCTCCGCCTCCCGGAC
>DXWE01000047.1:1108-7071 GCA_019417045.1 Oscillospiraceae bacterium | reverse complement strand
TCCCGGACCGGCAGCCCGGCGGTGTCATACAGCACCCGCGCATGGTTCTCCTGGATGCATTCCCGCCACAGCCGGTTGCCGGTGCGTCGGTCCACACAGTCCCGGTATACCCGCCCGTTGCGATACACCGTCTCCCCCTCCCGGGTAAAGCACTCCCCCTCGGTACGGATGTGATAGGCCACGTCCGGCCGCCCGGAGGCCCGGATCTCCCCGCGCAGATACGGCTCATCCACATAAGTTATCAGCTGGAAGGTGAGATCCGTGGGATTATAAAAGCGGTAATCCAGATAATTGTAGAAGATGGAAGTGCCCGTGCCAAACGGCACCTGCCGTCCATAGTCGGGGAACAGGTCGAGCGCATCATGGTGGTGGCGCTCGGTCACTTGCAGCGGGGTGTGCAGCACCATCCAGTGGATCAGGTTGGTGAACTGGCAGAGCCCTCCGCCGACCCCCGCCGTCACCTTCCCGCTCGAGATGGTCAGCCCCTCCCGGGATCCCCTGTGTGCACTACACGGCCCGACGAGATGCCAGAACGAGAACTCCTCCCCCGGCCGGATGAGCACGTGGTTGACCCGCGGGGCGGCCAGCGCCAGATTGGCAGCCTTGTTCTCCTGTAGCCGCATATCCACCTCGCCGAGCTGCCTTCGGATCAGAGACGCGTGCGTATACAACCGCTCCGGCAGCAGAGCCTCCTGCTTTTCCCGCGCCAGCACGGAGTGGTCTGCCAGATTCCGAAAGCGCCGGATCCACCGGCATTTCTTCACCGACAGCCAGTATGCCGCCGCCGACCGCTCACAAAACAGCCGTCTTTCCCGTGCCATCTCCACACCCTCTTTTTCTGTGAGATCACCCTCCTGCCATCAAGATAGCACAATGATACAAAATATCAATATTTCTTACAACATTGTATCCAAAAGTTGCAAAAGTGACATCTCCAGCACCGTTGCCAACCGCCTCAGTTCGCCAAGAGTAAAGCTCTCCGGCTGCCGCAGCCGGTGGTACCAGGTGACCTTGCTGATCCCCAGCGCCCCCGCCGCTTCGGGCGGAGAGATCCCCAACAATTCCATCCGGTACCGAATCTTCGCCGCCAACTGCCTGTCCTCCCGGCGTACAGGTGTCTCCGACATGTCCTGCTCCTCCTTGTAGTCTCTTAGAAAGAGACTTATGTTTCTTATCACGCTACAATTGTACTGTTAAAATCATCGCCTGTCAAGCGAAAATTTGACTTTTTTCGAGTTTTTTGTTGCATATCAGGCGAAATATGATATACTATACCGAGAAAGCAGGAGGTGGTAGGGATGTCTTTACAGGAGACGTTGCGTCGGTTGCGGGAGGTGCGCGGGATGACGCTCGACGAGGTGTCCAAGCGCGTGGGCGTCAGCCGCCAGACCATACAAAAATATGAGTCGGGCGTGATCGCCAACATCCCGCTGGAGAACATTGAAAAACTGGCGGTCGCCTATGGGGTGCCGCCCGCCCGGCTGATGGGATGGAGCGATGGTGCGGCGGAGGAAGAGGACGAGGAGCGCGCCTATATTCTGGACATCTATGCCTCCCTCAACACGGAGGGGCGGGTGGAGCTCGCGTCCTATGCCAAATACCTCTCTTCACAAGAGCGGTTCTGCCGCCGGCATCCGGTCTATACAGTGGCGGCACACGGCGGTGGCGTGTGGCGATTCCCGCCGACAGAACCAGCACAGGAGGAGGGGATGGCACATGAACCGGACGGAGAGAGCGGCCGCTCTCCTGATCGATAAAGCCGGGATCTCCCGGCTGCCGGTGGATGTCGACCGGGTCGCCCGCCAGCAGGGATACCGGCTGTGTCCTTATTCCAAAGGGCGGGAACTGCTGCGTCGCTGCGGAATGGAGAAATTCGCAGAGCAATACGACGGGCTCACCGTACAGGCAGACGGCGGGTTTCAAATCTTATACAGCGACGGCCTGGATGCCTGCCGCCGGCGCCGGGTGATCGCCCACGAGATCGGCCACATTCTGCTGCACCTCGACCCTGCCTCTGATACCTTTATTGATCGGCCGGACACAAGGGCGGCGACGGCTCTTTCGGAAAGGGAGGCGGATCAGTTCGCACTCTATCTGCTCGCCCCACTGCCCGCGCTGGACGCCTGCCGTGTGCAGGAGGCGCAGGAGATCGAACAGCTGGCCGGCTGTGACCCCGACGATGCCCGGCAGGTGATGTTCGCCCTGCGGGAATACCGGCAGGCGCAGGAGGGGCAGCGTGCCGAACAGCGGCTCAAACGGAATTTCTCGTGGTTTGCCCTGTGCCGCGACACCGAACGACACCGGGGCATGCTGCTCGCTTTCTGCTCCTTCTTTGTCTGTCTGCTGTTCGCCCTCGGCGTCCTGCTGAAAGCCACCTCTGTTCATCAGAAGTGGTGGGCCGCCGTTCCCTCTCCCCTGACATCTGGTTTGACATCGGATGCCGAGCCGGAGCCGGTATTCGTCACCGGCAGCGGGGAAAAATACCACCGGGCGGCCTGCCGGTATATCGCGGGACGGGAGGGGCTTGCCGCCCTGACCGAAGAAGAGGCACGTCAGCATGGCTATACCCCCTGCGCGCTCTGCTGTGCGTCCTGAAAGCCAAAACCTGCCAGCCGTCTTCAGCGGTTGGCAGGTTTTTTCATTCTCCCGGGTTCCCCGTCAGGCCTCTTCCACCGTGACGATCTTGCTATAGCGCCGCAGCGGATACACGCCGTCGTGCGGCGCGCCCACATAGGTTGTACTCATCGCCTCTCCCGGGCAGATGTGTACCGCGCCGGCCCGGGAAAACAGCTCCCACAGCCCTGTAAATTCCTCTTCGCCGCAGGCGAGCCCCACCGTCTGCAAATAATTCTTATAGGGCCGCAGTGTCGGCAGCAGCCGTTCCCGCGGCAGGGGTTTGACCCATGCGTTTTGAAAGCCGATCCCCGGTTCCAGCCGCGCATCCTGACAGGCGAGGAGGCTGCAACCCCTTCCGGAGAACACGGTCGCCCCCGTACAGGGTTCCTCCAGCCGGGCGGTGTACACCTGAAGAGCCGTCTGCAACCCGATTCCGGGATCCGACACCCGGCCCGCCGCCGCGGTCTCCTCCTCGAGAAGCGGCAGGAAGCGCCGGCAAAAAGCCCGAACCTCCACCCCGTCCCCGGTGTCGACATAAATCCCCTGGCAGGAGCTGCACAACAGCTGCCGGGTGTGGACGATATTCCGGGCGATCCCCCGCAGCCGGCTGTCTGTGGCGCCGGCAGCAGTGACATAGGCAAAGCTGAGTTTATGGCCCCACTCGATGATCTGC
This sequence comes from Oscillospiraceae bacterium, assembly GCA_019417045.1. Taxonomy (GTDB): domain Bacteria; phylum Bacillota; class Clostridia; order Oscillospirales; family Acutalibacteraceae; genus DXWE01. The sequence goes on along the minus strand of DXWE01000047.1, from coordinate 3,782 downwards.
GTGTTCGGCGCGGCCAGCTGCCGGATGGCGGTCACTGCCGCTTCCCCGCCCCATACGATCGCGGCGTCCGCCACCTTCAGCAGCTGCCGGATCTGTAGCACGTCGCGGGAGCTGTATTCAAACACATAGATATACGGCGCAAGCCGCGGCTCCTTTTGGATCAGCTCCCGCAGCAGACGCACCGAGAGTCCCCCCTCTGCCGTCGGCAGCTTGAGAATATTGATGTTTCCCGTCAACAGCCCCTCCAGCACGCTGAACGCCGGCAGTCCGTCCGCATTGCCGGCCGCGATGTGCAGCAGCACTCCCAGCGGCCGGATGTATTCCCGTGCCCTTTGGGCAGCCGGCGTCTCCACGCTGTGCGCTCGCTCCCAGCCTTCGCCGAGCTCCCGCTCCAGCCGGCGGGTCAGCGCATCGGCAGAGAACAGCCGCTGCGCCTCCTTTAAATAGGCGTCTGCCAGCGTGCGTTCGATTCCAAGCCCTGCTGCAACCGAGATATAGTCCTCCCTGTCCAGTTCCCGCAGCAGGTTATCACACGCCCGTATGACCAGAGCCGGATCCAGCCTCCCGGCGGCCAGGGTGGATGTCACCCGCGTCTCCAGCTCCGGAAGCAGTCTGTCGCAGGCCTCCCGCTCCCACAGCTTTCCCTCCACCAGATTCATCCTGCACCGCCTTTCTGCAACACCGACAACAACTCCGACGCGCCTGCGGCGCACGTCCGGATCCCCGCCAACCCGACCCGTCCCAGTACCTCAAAATAGGGCGTCCGGATCCCGCAACCGCACGCCTCTCCCGGATACAGCACCGCCAGGTCGTCGGTGATGACGCTGGAAAAGGGCATACTGGTCATCATAGGGGTCAGCAGGTTGAGCAGCCCGGGGGTACCGTATCCCACCGGATGCAACCTCTCATCCCGGATAATCACCCGGGAATAGATCGGCACATGGAAATGATGGTGCGGGCAGTCTGCATAGGCAATCGGATGTTCCACCGCCCCGAAAAACTCCCGGATCCGCTCCTCCCCGATTCCCAGCACCTCTTTGGACAGCGCATACAGCGCCGGTTTTTCCACCTGATCGGTCAGGAACTGTTTCCAGCCGCCCGCCAAGATCACCAGGGATTTTCGATGCAGCCGCAGCCGGACCCCGTCCCGTTGCAGCTCCCGCAGCAAAAAGAAGAAGTAGGACGGGAATCCCATCAGCCGCACCGGTCGGCCGCTTTTTTCAAATGAGATCAGCGCCTCTTTCAACCCGTCCAGGTTCAGTTCATACCCGTTTCCGGTATCGCGCAGGGCATAGACCCGGTGAATCGCCGGCGCGGTATAGGTCACCGCGTAAGCGGTCTTGGCCGCGCCGATCTGGTTGTGTTTGGCCGGCTGGTATCCGAGCACCACAAAATTCGTCGGACGCGGCGAGAGCAATTTGTGCCCGCACACTGTGCCCAGCACCATGCCAAGCCCCCGCCACATGGACGGCCAGTCCAGCCCCATCCGGCTCACCTGGCCGCTCGTCCCGGAGGTTGTGGAGGTCAAATGCAGTTTTTTGTCCGTGGAGAGCAGCGTGTGCCGCTTGAGAAACAGGGTCGGCAACGGCGGGATCTCGCAGAGGTCCGCCGCTGTGCGGATCCGGTCCGGCGAAAAGCCCTGCCGGTTCAGAATCTCTGCATAAGCAGGACAATGCGCCCGGTGGTGCTCCACATTTTCCCGCATGGCCCGCACAAACAGTCCCTCTGTGCGCTCCCCGTCATACAACCCCCGGTGATAAAAGAGCCGAAGTGCTGCCTGCATAGACATCCCCTCTCCCTTTCTGAACATGTTCTACCATGGATTTGAAAAAGCCATTGAACCTTTCCCACTCTGTTCCTCTTTGCCCGCCCGGCGCGCAGGGGACCTCTCCTCCCAAAATTAGGGTTGACAGGCGAGTGAAAAAATGCTATGATTAGCTTCGTCGTCAGTCACGGAGAGGTGTCCGAGCGGTTTATGGAGCTGGTCTTGAAAACCAGTGACTCGAAAGAGCCAAGGGTTCGAATCCCTTCCTCTCCGCCACCTGCGGTGAGCCTGGCGCCCGCCGCAGTTTTTTGTTGGCGAGGCAGCCCGTGCCTGTCCATTTCAAGTGAATCCTTCTTTTCGGACGTTTCCAACCGTCCCGAGAAGAATCCGGTATGGAGAAGTACTCAAGTTGGTGACGAGGCGCCCCTGCTAAGGGCGTAGGTCGGGAAACCGGCGCGAGGGTTCGAGTCCCTCCTTCTCCGCCAACAGGGAGACGGGATCTTGTCCCGTCTCCCTGTTTTTTCAGAAAGTAGGACTCGAACCCGAGCGCCGTCGGCGCGGGCAGCGCCTGCGAGCGCCCGCTGCGCGGGAAACAGCGAGCAGGGGCTGGCGCAGCGGTCAAAAGCGGCCGCGACGCAGACGCGTCGCCGCTTTTGGGCACCGCAAGAGGGCCCGTTCGAGTCCCTCCTTCTCCGCCAGACCTGCGGTCGGCAATTCGTGATAAGTTGTCAGCCGCATTTTGTTGAGCGGCTCGACCACAAGCGGGTCTGTTCATTCCTTTTACCAACAGGGAGACGGGATCTTATCCCGTCTCCCTGTTTTTTCAGAAAGTAGGACTCGAACCCGAGCGCCGGCGGCGCGGGCAGCGCCTGCGAGCGCCCGCTGCGCGGGAAACAGCGAGCAGGGGCT
>DXWE01000047.1:0-1008 GCA_019417045.1 Oscillospiraceae bacterium | reverse complement strand
GGCGCAGCGGTCAAAAGCGGCCGCGACGCAGGGCTTGTTTCCCCCTATTCAGCAATTGGCTTTCAGTTTTTCCCATTCCTCCGGTCGAAACCCGACCAGCACTGTCTCCCCGTCCACCACGATCGGGCGCTTGACGAGCATGCCGTTTGTGGCAAGCAGTCGCAGCTGTTCCTCCTCGGTCATCGCCGGCAGCTTGTCCTTTAACTGCATGGATTTATAGAGCAGACCGCTGGTATTAAAAAACCGGCGCAGCGGCAGGCCACTCTTTTTCCACCAGTCCTTCACTTCCTCATAGGAGGGATTGTCCTCTTTGATGTGGCGATCTACATAGGAAAGTCGGTTGTCATCCAGCCACTTCTTTGCCTTCTGACACGTGGTACATGTGGGATATTCTAAAAACAGCATGTCCTTTGTCTCCCTTTCTCCATGATTTCCCTTCCGGCAATCTTGGCTGTATTGTACTACGGAATCCCCCTGAAAGCAAGCTCTCTCGCCGGAAATAATGCTTGCAAAATATGACAGATTCCGGTATAGTAAGAAAGGTTTACAGTCGTGGCCTGAAATCCTGTAGTCAAAGGACGGAAACACATTGAAAATACTGACCGATCTGCCCTATACTGATCCGCTTCGCCACCACGGATGTTTTGACCTCTATCTGCCGGACGGCGGGACAGGCCGTACGCTGGTCATCTTTTTTTACGGCGGCGGGTTGACGCAGGGTGAAAAATCCGATCTGAAGAGCCTCGGGCGCGAGATGACCGACGCGGGCTTCTGCCTTGCAGCGCCCGACTATCGCTATTACCCGGAAGTGGACTATCCCGCCTTTATCGATGACGCGGCGCAGGCGGTCGACTATCTCACCGCACACGTTCGGGAATACGCGGACATATCCGACATCTTTATCGGCGGGTGCTCAGCGGGAGCGTATCTCTCGATGATGCTGTGTTTTGACAAGCGGTATCTCCAGAAATACGGCCGCGACCCGGACGAGCGGACATGATAGACCGG
>DXWE01000046.1:9996-10217 GCA_019417045.1 Oscillospiraceae bacterium | reverse complement strand
GAAATACGACGAAAAGCGGGCCGTGTTCCGGGAAAATTTCCGGAACACGGCCCGCTCTGTTCACAACTGTTCCATTTCCCGGAGCAGCTCTTCCGGGATCTTCCGATCCCGATAGTAATACACCCGGTCCTTCTCCCCGATCTCCCGCAGCACCCGGCAGGGGTTGCCCACGGCGATGACGTTTGCCGGGATGTCTTTGGTGACAACGCTGCCCGCGCCGA
>DXWE01000046.1:2459-9986 GCA_019417045.1 Oscillospiraceae bacterium | reverse complement strand
GCTGTTCTCCCCCACGCTCACGCCCGGCAGCAGGATCGCCCCCGCGCCAATCCACACATTCCGCCCCACATGTACCGGCTGGTTGTGCTGGTACACGAGCTCCCGCAGCGCCGGCAGCACCGGGTGACCCGCCGTCGCGATCGTCACATTCGGCCCGATCATCACATAGTCGCCGATATAGATGTCCCCGTCGTCCACCAGCGTGAGGTTGAAATTGCAATAGACATGGCTGCCCATGTGCGTGTGCCGGCCCCAGTTCGCGTGCAGTGACGGCTCGACATAGCAGCCCTCCCCGACTTCCCCGAGAAACATCCGCAGCAGCGCTTCCCGCCTCTCGCCCTCCCGCGGGCGGGTGTGGTTGAAATCATAGAGGATCTCGAGGCACTCTGCCTGCTCGCGCACCAGCTCCTCGTCCGCCACGCAGTACAGGCTGCCGTCGTGCATATACGGCCGATCGTTCATACGTGTCTCTCCCTTCCGCTGTCAACAGGCAAAACGGCCGGCGGTCCGAAACGGATTGCCGGCCGAAAGGAGGAGCGGAGCTGACGGACAGATCCCGCGCCGCCCTCTCTGTAAAGCCTGGCATAGATACAATATCCCCAGTATATCACGCTCTGCGGATTTTGCAACCCGTTTGGCAGGCCCTTTGCACATTTACCTGTTCGTCCACCCGCGCCGCTCTCACATGGTGAGGATGTATTTCCCGGCGCTGCGCAGTTTCCCGTCGGCCAGGATGGCCGGCAGCCGGGAGAGCGGTTCGGTTTTACAGATCATGGAGGTCACATCGAGTTTTCCGCCGGTAATCAGGTTTACCGCTGCCGGAAAGGTATACGGGTTGATATAGGAGGAGCGAAGGGTGATCTCCTTTTTAAAGAGTTCAAACGGCCGGACCCGGATGGTGCTGTCCGCCTTTGTGAGTCCAAACAGCATCACCGTGGAGCACTTTCCCGCCAGGGAGACGGCCTGTTCCATGGTCTCCGGCCGTCCCACGCATTCGATCACGGTGTCGATCTGTTCCAGACGGGATGCCTTTAGACGGGCGGCAACGGAACCGGCCGCAGGATCCAGCGCCAGATCGGCCCCGAGCTTCAGGGCCAGTTTCCGCTTTTCCTCCACCGGCTCTATCACGATACACCTCGCCGCGCCCGAAAGTCTGGCCAGCTGGAGCATAATCAGGCCGATCATGCCGCAGCCGATTATCAGCACCGTCCCGCCGCGCGGAATCTGGCAGAGCTCGATTCCGTGAAGGCAGCAGGACACCGGTTCCGCCATGGCCGCCTGTTCATAGGAGACCCCGTTCCCCACCGGATACACCTGTGAGGAGGGGACGGCGCAATACTCCGCAAAGCCGCCGTCCACGGTCGTGCCGATCCCGGTGATGGCAGTGCAGAAATGCCCCTCTCCCCTGCGGCAGAACTCACAGCTGCCGCACAGCCTGTTCGGGTCGACGCACACCGGGTCCCCGACGGAGATCCCCGTGACATGGGCGCCGACCGCCGCGACCTCGCCCGCAAACTCATGTCCCAATACCGTGTTCGGCGGGGTGGGAGCGGCGCCCTCGTCGCCGCAGAATATATGGACGTCCGTTCCGCATATGCCGCAGGCGTGGACCCGGATCAGAACATCGGCCTCCCGGACGGCCGGGATCGCTCTCTCCTCCACCCTTACATCGTTTTTGCCATAGAATACGGCCGCTTTCATCCCTGGTCCTTCCTTTCCTCCCGATAGATCGACGCAATGGCGCCGTGATGTTCCGTGCTCTTCCCGGCGATGTGTATCGCCTTTTTCAAATAGCCCGCCGCCCTGTCCGCGGTGATGCCGGAAAGGGTGCTCCGGTCCCGGATCCACTCGCTTAAAAACGTGCCAAAGAAAATGTCCCCGGCGCCTGTGGTATCCACGGTATGGACCTTTTCGGCGGGCATATGCAGATGGGCGTTTTCCATGTGCAGCTCCGCCCCGTTTGCGCCGTCTGTCACCAGCAGGATCCTGATCCCGCAGGCCATCGCCTCCCGGACGGCAGCCTCCCCGCTCCCGCCGAAGAGCAGCAGGAGCTCTTCCTTCGAGATCTTCAGGATGTCCACCTTGTCCAGATGCCGCCTCATCAGGCGAACGGCCGTCTCCCGGTCCGGCCAGAGCGGCTCCCTGTAATTGGGGTCATAGGTGATCAGGCAGCCCGCTGCCCGGGCGACAGCCAGCGCATATTCCGTTGCGCTTCGCGCCGGTTCCGCGGTGAGGGACAGAGAGCCAAAATGAAAGATGGCGGAATTCTGGATGAGCTGCTCGTCGATTTCGCTCTTGTCGAGAAAAACATCGGCGCCGTCATGGCGGTAAAAGCTGAAGTCCCGTTCTCCGCGCTCATTGAGCGCCACAAACGCCAGCGTCGTGTGGTGGCGGTCGTCCGTCCGGAGCCCGGCGTCCGCAATGTGCAGCTGCCGGAGCGTCGACCGGAGGAAGCGGCCGAACAGGTCGTTCCCCACCTTTCCAATGAACGCCGTCCTGCCGCCAAATTTCGACACCGTCGCCAGCAGGTTGACCGGCGCGCCGCCGGCCTTTCTGGCGAACATCCAGTCGCCGGCGTCATCCCTGCCCGCCGGCGTAAAATCGATCAGGATCTCCCCCAAAGCCGTTATATCATATTTCATAGCCGTATCTCCCAGCAGATGGGTCTGCGTTTTTTGTAAGAGAAAACATACTGGAATCCGAGGCGGGACAATTCCCGCAGGGCAGTCTCAAAGCCATAGGCGATCCGGTCGCAGCGGTGCGCGTCCGAGCCCACGGTGATCAGGTACCCGCCCAGGTCTTTATACTGCCGGAGGATCGCCGCATGCGGCAGCAGATGGTTATAGCGGGTATCCAGGCAGGAGGTGTTGACCTCCAGGGCGATCCCCCGGCGGATGATCTCCCGGAGGATTCCCTCTATCTGGACCTGGTACCGGCTTTCCTCCACCGCGATCCCGTACTTTCCGCACAGGTACCGCCACGGGCAGGTCAGGTGCGCCAGCACATCCAGATCCGTGGTTTCCACCATCTCCCGTACTTCCTGAAAGTAGGTCTTTAAGTACCCGTCGATTTCCGCCCCCGAAAAGGCCGAAAAATCCAGTGTGGAGTACGGCGCCGTATAGTCCTTATATCTCACCGCATGGACGGAGCCCAGCACGATATCCCAATCCTGGCCCTCCAGGATCCGGCCGGCCGTTTCCCTGTGCCAGATCGCCTCGCCGATTTCCACCCCGGAGAGGACAAAATCCCCCATCCGGCGGGCACACGCCACCGATCTCTGAAGCGGCGTCTCCAGATCCCGTCTCCCGCAGTCCTCCATATCGCAGTGATCGGTGATGGCAAATCCCGCCAGCCCCTTCTCCTTTGCCGCCAGCAGGCTGTCTTGCGGGTCGCATGCACCGTCATGCGAAAACCGCGTATGCGTGTGGCAGTCCACAGGGCCGGTCCCCAGGCTCCGCGGTTTGATTTCACCCGCCGTTTCGATCAGATCCGCCCGATACCTCTCCGCCGTCTCCACCTGTTCTCTCCCGCTGACGATCCACAGCCCGAGCTTTGCGTACCGTTTCACCAGCCTGCACAGGGACTCCTGTGCTGTCGCCACCTTCACCCAGGCGGTCGCCGGACAGGCCAGCGGCAGCCACACATACAGCCTGCCCGCTTGGATCATCGCACGCAAGTCTATCAGCGTCGCTTCATCGACAGGCCCGTCATAGTGTATTTCCGCGCCGGGAAAGCGCGAGAGGACTTTTTGGACATACGGCAGTTCCGAGCCGGTAAAGGCGACCTTTGCCCCGGCTCTTTCCACGATGTCAAAGAGAAGAGCTATCTGATGGTCTGGAAACCGCTGGATGGTATTGTCCAGCTTGACCGTGAGGTCTGTCCCCTTCGCCCACTCCAACACCTCCGACAAAAGCGGGATCCGGGTACCCCGGAATTTATACGCCTTGAAGAGGCCGGCGTCAAAAGCCAGCGCTTGCTCATAGGACAGGTCCGAAAGCGGGATCTCCCGGCGGATCACCCCGCCGTCGGGATATCTGCAGGTGCGGTTGATCGTCCTGTCGTGCAGCACCACACACCTGTCGTCCTTTGTAAAGGCCGGATCCAGCTCGATATACGCATATCCCTGCGCGGCAGCCGCCTCAAACGCCGGCATGGTGTTCTCCGGGAACTCCGTTCCCACTCCCCTGTGCGCCTGATACTGCATGCCCAAACCTCTCCCTTGACAAAGTTGCGTTCCGGTATATAATACGACTGTGTGAGCAAATACTCAACCGCCGCCGCAAAAAATGACAAAACGCTCATCATCTTGAGCGTCCGGGTGTGGATATGAACAAAGAGAGAGAAAAGAGCATTCTGGAAATCGCCATCAGAGAAAAACAGGTCACCGTCCGGGATCTGGCCCGCCGGCTGTATGCCAGCGAGCCGTCCATCCGGCGGGATCTGTGCAGCCTCGAAAAGCAGAGGCTGTTGCGGCGCACGCATGGGGGTGCAGTCCTGGATGAAAATGCGCTTTCGGAGATCAAAATACCGTTTTTAATCCGGGAGCTGGAGAAGGGCGATGAGAAAATCCGGATCGCGCGCAAGGCGGCCGCCCTGGTTCCCGACGACAGTATCCTGTTTCTCGACGCTTCTACCAGTGCGTATGCCATGATCCCGTTTCTCGCCGAAAAGAAACATCTCCTTGTGATTACCAACGGGATCAAAGCCCTGACAAAGCTGTGCGAGAGCAACATCAACTGTATCGGCACAGGCGGAAACGTCATCCATTCCTGTCTCGCGTTTGTGGGGGAGGACTGCCAGCAGACCATCCGGCAGTATAACGCCGATTTTTGCTTTTTCTCCTGCAGGGGGCTGTCCGACGACGGCCGGCTCACCGACATCTCCCAGCCCGAAAACGCCGTCAGGGCAAAGATGATCGCGCACTCGAAAGAGGCGTATCTGCTGTGCACCAGCGACAAATTCCACAAGGTGTTCTATCACAACCTCTGTACCTGCGACGAGATCAGCGGCGTGGTCAAAGCCGAATAAGCCGTTTCCCTTTGGCCGCCATGCCTGCCGGCGCCGGCCGGGCGGCGCGGGTATGGCCGCCGGGCGGCGCGGGGTTGGCGTCGGGCGGCGCAGGTTTGGCCGCCGGGCGGCCGGGTTTGGCGGCCGGGCGGCACGGGTTTGGCGGCCTGTGCCGGGTTCCCGGCTCCCCTCCCCACAAAGCCACCCTTTTGCAACAACGCCCTGCTTTTTGCAAAAAGTGTGCTCTTTTGCGGAAGATTCCGCTTTTTGCATAAGGGTGTGTTTATTGTATAAGGGTGTATTTATTGCAGAAGGCTTTGCTGATTGCACAAGGCTCTGCTGATTGCAGAAGGGTATGCTTTGGCACAAGGCTCTGTTTTTTGCGAAAGAGGCCATTCTTTCCAAAGAGAGTGTACTTGCAAAAGGGCGTGAGCGGGTGCTCCTGCAAAAGCGGGTGCTCTTTCAAAAGCGGGTGCGCTTACCCAAAGGTGTGTGAGGCTGTTCCTGCAAACGGGGGTGTTTCCCCGTTGCGCCGGCAGGTTTCGCCCGGCAAAAAGGCAGAAAAAGACGCTCTCCACTCTTTAAAAAAGTGGAGAGCGTCTTAACCCTTTTCGGGCACCGCTATGGAGGCGCCACCCAGATTTGAACTGGGGAATCAGGGTTTTGCAGACCCTTGCCTTACCACTTGGCTATGGCGCCGGACAGACAAAAGACGTCAAAGGGATCACTTTTGACGTCTTTTGCGTTGGAGCGGCTTACGAGGCTCGAACTCGCTACCTCCACCTTGGCAAGGTGGCGCTCTACCAGATGAGCTACGGCCGCATAAAATGGTGCCTCCGATCGGAATCGAACCAATGACACGGGGATTTTCAGTCCCCTGCTCTACCAACTGAGCTACAGAGGCAAATATGGCGACCCGGAACGGGCTCGAACCGTCGACCTCTAGCGTGACAGGCTAGCGTTCTAACCAGCTGAACTACCGGGCCACATGAAAGACGAAATGGTGGGAACAACAGGACTCGAACCTGTGACCCCCTGCTTGTAAGGCAGGTGCTCTAACCAGCTGAGCTATGCTCCCCTGCCGTGTCCGCCACTCGCGACGTCGTCTATCATACTATATTCCAGCTGGTTTGTCAAGATACATTTTTATTTTTCTTTGGGCGGATTTTCCTCTGCCTGCGCGGCCGCCACCGCCGCCAGCTCGTCCTTTGAAAACCGGTACACCGCGTCGCAGAACTGGCAGGTGGCCTCCACCTGGCCCTGCTCGTCCGGCAGCGCGAGCAGCTCCTCCCGCCGCATGGTGCACAGCGCGCGCAGCACCTTCTCCCGCGAGCAGGCGCACCGGTACTCCGGATGATAGGTGTCCACCACGTCGTACGAGAACCCCTCGAGCACCCGCGCAACCATCTGCTCGGCCGTCATCCCGCCGCGCAGCATCTCGGTCACCGGAGGCAGCGCCGCCACCGTCTTCTCCACCCTGTCGATGACCTCCTCCGGGCAAAACGGCAGCAGCTGCAGCAAAAAGCCGCCCGCCACCTGCACGGTCAGGTCCGGGTTCACCAGCACCCCGAGCGCGCACACGGTCGGCACCTGCTCGCTCACCGCGAAGTACGACGTGAGATCCTCCGCCACCTCGCCCGAGACGAGCGGCGTGCAGCCGATATACGGCTCGCTGCCGCCCGTGTCCCGCATCACATACAGCAGCCCGTCCGTGCCGATCGCGCCGCCGACATCCAGCTTGCCGTTCGGCTTCAGCGGGATCTCCACCACCGGGTGCTGCACATACCCGCGCACGTTGCCCCGGCTGTCCGACACGGCCATCACCGTGCCCGCCGGGCCGCCGCCGTCCAGCTTGAGCGTGACCGAGTCGTGCTCCCCCTTGAGCATCACCCCGAGCAACGACGCCGCCGTGAGGGTGCGCCCGAGCGCCGCGGTCGTCACCGCGGAGGTGTGGTGGATCTGTTCGGCCCGTCTTGCGATGTCCGTCGCGTCCAGCGCCATCGCCATCACGGTGGCGTCGATCGTCAGGCAGCGGTAAAGCGTTCCCATGTCGTGTTTCCCCTTCTATTCCTCATCTTCCGCCCGCGCGGCGAACACCCAGCGCTCGCAGGTCTCTCCCGGCGGGTCGGTCGTCATGTCCCCGTAATGGGCGAGCAGCGCAAATCCCGCCTCCCGCAGCAGCGCCTGCCAGGTGCGCGCGGTATACGCGCGCTCGCGCACCTCGTCCTCGTACCGCTCATAGCGGCCGTCGGGATCCTCCGCCAGGAAATCGAGCTGCATGTCCACCTCGCAGGTGCGCGCGTGCAGCCGGTTGCGCCAGAGGCAGATCAAGCCGTCCTGTTCAAAGATGAAATCGTTGTCCCGGAGGATCTCCCGGTGCTTGTACGGCGTGTTCACGTCAAACAGGAACACCCCGCCGGGCAGCAGCGCCCGCCGCACCCCCCGCAGCGCCGAGAGCACGTCCGCCGTGCGGCACAGATGGCTCAGGCTGTCGAGCGCGCACACCGCGCCCTCCACCTG
>DXWE01000046.1:1557-2449 GCA_019417045.1 Oscillospiraceae bacterium | reverse complement strand
CAGCAGCACCGGCGGACGCAGCCCCGCCGTCTTCTGCTGGGCCAGGCTCAGCATGTCGCAGGACGCGTCCACTCCGACGACCTCGATCCCGCGGCGGACAAACTCCCGCGTGAGGCTGCCCGACCCGCACGCCACGTCCAGCAGCGTGCGGGGGGCGCGGCCAAACCTCTCAAACAGCGACAGAAAGTATGCCGCCCGCGCGGGGTAGTCGACATCCGCCGTCAGCGCGTCGTAAAACGGCGCGAACGCCCGGTAGCCGCTCACGTCTGCCGCTCCCCGCCGGACGCGTGCTTCTGCCGCTCCTTCTCCTGCTTTTCCAGCCGGGCAAAGACCATATCATACGCGTCGCAGCCATAGATCAGCGACCGGTTGACCCGGCTGATGGTGGCGGTGGACGCGCCGGTGGTCGCGACGATGTCGTTGTACACCCGCTTGTCGCTCAGCATCTTCGCCACCACGATGCGTTGGGACAGCGCCTTGAGCTCCGGGACGGTGCACAGATCCTCAAAAAACCGGTAGCACTCCTCCATCGTCTCCAAGGTCAAAATGGCCCGAAACAGAAAATCCACGTTTTCATCCTTCAGTTTTCCATTCATACCCCTGTGCCTCCTACACGGACTTGTTACCGTTTAGTTTAGCACACTACAGTGTGAAATGGAAGAGGCTATTGCAAATTTTCCGGAAATTTTCCTCACAGCAGCGCCTTGTGATAGGTCTTCTTGCCCTTTTTCAGGATCACATACCCCTTGTCAAACGCCGCGCGCGGGACGGTGTGGCCGATGTCGGTCACCTTCTCGTCGTCCACCGCGAACCCGCCCTGCTCGATCACCCGGCGGGCCTCCCCGCGGGAGGGCACCAGCCCGGTCTTCACCAGCAGCTCGATCGCGCCGAT
>DXWE01000046.1:0-1547 GCA_019417045.1 Oscillospiraceae bacterium | reverse complement strand
CCCCGTCCGTGAAGTCCGCCTCCGTCAGCGTGGTGCAGGGCATGTTGTCGCTCACCCCGCCGGCGGCAAACAGCGCGCGCGCCGCCTCGAGCGCCTTGTCCGCTTCCTCCCTGCCGTGCACGAGCGCCGTCACCTCGTAGGCCAGCCGCTCCTTCACCCGGTTGATCTCGCTGCCCTGCGCCTTCGCCATCTCCTCGATCTCGGACAGCGGCACAAAGGTGAGCAGCTTCAGGCAGCGGATGACGTCCGCGTCCGCCACATTCCGCCAATACTGGAAAAACTCGTACGGCGGGGTCTTTTCCGGGTCCAGCCACACCGCGCCCTTCTCGGTCTTGCCCATCTTCTTGCCCTCCGAGGTGGTGAGCAGCGTGAAGGTCATGCCGTACACCTCCTTGCCGTCCTTGCGGCGGCACAGCTCCACCCCGCCGAGGATGTTCGACCACTGGTCGTCCCCGCCGAGCTGCATCAGACATCCGTAGTCCTTCATCAGGCGATAAAAGTCATAGCTCTGCATGAGCATGTAGTTGAATTCGAGGAACGAGAGCCCCCGCTCCATCCGCGTCTTGAAGCACTCGAAGGTCAGCATGCGGTTGACCGAGAAATGCACCCCCACGTCCCGCAGAAACTCGATATAGTTCAGCGGCAGCAGCCAGTCCGCGTTGTTGACCATCAGCGCCTTCCCGTCGGAAAAGTCCAGAAACCGCGACATCTGCTTTTTAAAGCAGTCCACATGATACGCGATCGTCTCGGGGGTCATCATCTTGCGCATGTCCGTCTTGCCGGTGGGGTCCCCCACCATGCCGGTTCCCCCGCCGAGCAGCGCGATCGGCCGGTGGCCGGCGCGCTGCATGTGCGCCATCACCATCAGCTGCACAAAATGCCCCACGTGCAGGCTGTCCGCCGTCGGGTCGAACCCGATGTAAAAGGTCACCGGGTCCGGCCCGCCGAGCAGCTCCCGGATCTTCTCCTCGTTCGTCGTCTGCGCGACCATGCCGCGCGCCTTCAGCTCGTCGTACACGTTCATGAAAACAACCTCCTTCGTTTTCCGGGGGCATACAAAAACGCCCCCTGCCACAGTCGCAGAGGGCGATTGACTCGCGGTACCACCTCTTGTTCGCCGGCTTCTCGCAAAGCGCGGCCTCACGGCGTTGCCCACGGCAACGCCACGCGCGGTAACGGGCGCGCACGGCTTCCCTACCGGCCGGGAACCCCGGCGTTCAGGTCGCGGCTCCCGGGCGTACCTTCTCCCCGCGCCCGCGCCGCCTCGCACCGACCGGCGGCTCTCTGAAGCGCCCCTCGCGGGGATACCTGTCCCGTTCACAGCCTTTAAAAGATAGTTAACCACATTCCGCCCGAAAAGTCAAGCCCCCGGCGGCAATCGGCGGCGCAGTCGGGAGTCGCCTTCGGCGGCGGGCCGGAAGCGGCGGATGAGGGGCGGCGGTTGAGAGCAGTGCGGTACGGGCGCCGGGGACGGGGGCTGTCGCCAGTGCACGCGGAGCAGGTGGGGCGGTGGCTCCCGGAAATACCCGGGCGGAATGCCGGGGCGG
>DXWE01000045.1 GCA_019417045.1 Oscillospiraceae bacterium | reverse complement strand
CCGCCCATCTGTTCAAACAGGGACTTCATAAAGCAACAGCTCCTTTCTGTGTTGGATTTCAGCGGTTATACGAAGTTTGCTCCTTTCCTATAACTGCTTTTCAATTTACCACAAATGAGCCGCAGTCATATGTATTAGGTGGCAGGAACCACCCTTTACATATTAACTCTTGATAAGGAATACTATGAGGCGGCGACCATGGACGGCGCGAGCCGGCTGCAGTGCGCGTGGCATATCACGCTGCCGCAGCTCAAGACGCTGATCATCGTGCTGACCGTCATGGGGCTGGGCAACATCTTCCGCGGCGACTTCGGACTGTTCTACTTTGGCACCCGCAACAGCTCGCTGCTCTACCCGACCACCGACGTCATCGACACCTTCGTCTACCGCGCTCTCAGCCAGAATGCGAACTACTCGATGGCCGCGGCGGTGGGCTTGTTCCAGTCGCTGGTCGGCTGCGTGCTGATCACGGCCACCAACCTGGTCGTCCGCAAGATCAACCGCCGCGCGGCGCTGTTTTAAGGGGGTGCTTGATGATGACTACTGCCAGTCCCCTGGTGCGCCGGCACCGGCGCCATGTCGACCGGGCGGCACTGCCCTACCGGCTCCTGCTCGGGTTCTTCCTGCTGCTGTTCGGCCTGTTCTGTCTGATGCCGTTTCTGCTCGTCATCAGCGTGTCCTTCACGCCGCAGGAGGTAATCGATAAAAACGGGTTCCAGTTTATCCCGGAGATGGTTTCGCTCGACGCCTATACATACCTGTTCCGGTTTCCGGAGATGCTGCTGCGGGCCTATGGGGTGTCGATCCTCATCACGGTGGTGGGCACGGTGCTCAACCTCGTGCTGACCGCGCTCTATGCGTATCCGCTCTCGCGGCTGGATTTCCGGTATCGTCGGGGCGTGTCCCTCTTCCTGTTCATCACCATGCTGTTCAGCGGCGGCCTGGTTCCCTATTTCATCCTGGTCAAGACCTATCTCGGATGGGAGAACAACCTGCTGGTGCTTATCATTCCCCAGCTGGTGGTGCCCTATAATGTCTTCCTGCTGCGGGTGTTCATGCAGGATGTGCCCGAGGCGATCTACGAGAGCGCCCGGCTGGACGGTGCAAGCGAGTACACGATCTTTTCCCGGATTGTGATCCCGCTGATGAAGCCGGGGCTTGCCACTGTCGGGCTGTTCATCGTGCTCATGTACTGGAACGAGGTGTTTACCGGCAAGCTGTTTATCACGGACGAGACCCTGCTGCCGCTGCAAAACGTGCTCGACCAGTTCACCCAGTACATACGCTACATCATGCAGAGCGGCGGTGGAGGCGGAATGTCCATCACCGCGGACGCCATCCCCTCCGACCCGATCCTGTTCGCCATGTGCCTGATCGCGACCGGGCCGATGATGTTCGTGTTCCTGTTCTTCCAGAAGTACTTTGTGGCGGGGCTCACGATGGGGTCTATCAAGAACTGAGAATGGCGGCATTTCCCTGTAGCCATTTTGGGTCGTAAACGATACAATTTTAAGTAAAGTGAGAAAGGATGCGTGTGGAAAAATGAAAAGAGGACTGATCCTGACAGTGGTGTGCGCGCTGCTCGTGACGATGCTGTCCGGGCTCGCCGGCTGCAAGCAGGACGACACGCCCGTTGACACGTCCAACGGCGACACCTCCGAGTTCGTGACGCTCGAGTACTGGTTCCCGGTGGCGACCGTCCCGAACGATATCCGTGACGTGCAGGAGGAGCTCAATATCCTGCTCAAAGACAAGCTCAACTGCGAAGTGATTCTCCGTGCGGTCGGCATCGGCGACTATGAGTCCACCATCTCGCTGAAGATCGCCGCGGGCGATGAGTTCGACGTCTGCTACACCTGCCCGTGGATGAACAACTATGCGGACAACGTGCGGCTCGAGGCGTTCCTGCCGCTCGACGAGATGCTCCCGCAGCATGCGCCCACCATCTGGAACACGGTGAAGCCCGAGTACTGGGACGCGGCGCGCATCGACGGCCAGATCTACGGCGTGATCAATCTGCAGATTCTGCCGCGCCAGGCGTGTGTCTCGATCGAAAAGGAACTGGCTGACGCCGCCGGGTTCGACATCACAACGGTGGAGAAATACGAGGACCTCGAGCCCTTCTTCGACTACTGCCTCGCGCAGGGCGAGACCGAAGTGTGCGAGATGTTCGACGTGCAGTCCTTCCTGCCCTATTTCAACTGGGACGACATGGGCGGCTCCTACAAGCTGCCCGGGTTTGTGGACGCCACCGACCCGAACGGCCAGGTGTTCAACCAGTACGAGAGCGAAGAGTGGAAGTCCATGATGGCGCTCGGTTCCCGCTGGTATGACAAGGGCTATATCAAAAAGGACATCCTCACCTCCTACACCGATCTGAACAAGATC
Source organism: Oscillospiraceae bacterium (assembly GCA_019417045.1). GTDB lineage: Bacteria > Bacillota > Clostridia > Oscillospirales > Acutalibacteraceae > DXWE01. The sequence continues at coordinate 8,221 of DXWE01000045.1, read as the reverse complement.
TGCATGCGCATGCCGACGACCTACAAGCCCGGCATCGAGGCGGAGGAGATCCAGTACACCGGCCGCGAGTTCTATGTGCAGCCGATCGGCGACCAGATCATGTACAGCAGCTGGGTTATCGGCACGATGAACGCCATCAGCCAGACCAGCCAGAACCCGGTGCGCGCGTTGCAGTTCCTCGAGCTGCTCTACAGCGACGAAGAGGTGTTCAACCTGCTGTGCTTCGGCATCGAGGGCGAGCACTACACGAAGAATGCGGACGGCAAGGTACATCTGCTCGAGGACAGCGGCTATGTGATGCCGTCCGGCGGCTGGATGTTCGGCAACCAGTTCAACCAGTGGCTGCAGGACACCCAGGAGGACGGGATCTGGGAGGAGACCGAGGAGATCAACGAAAATGCGGTCAAATCCAGCATCTATGGCTTCTCGTTCGATCCGACCAATGTGAAGACCGAAATCGCCAACTGCACCGCGGTGTATGACGAGTATTACCTGCCGCTGCTGCTCGGTCTGCACGACGATCCCGAGGCGAGCTATCAGGAATTCCTCGACAAGATGGAGGCCGCGGGCGCCAGCCGGATCATTGCGGAGAAACAGCGCCAGCTCGACGAATGGCGTGCGTCTCAGGCCTGAGCGGCATGAGGCCTGACGAAATATAGGAGGTGTGTCCCGTATGAATAGACCAAGGCGGCTGCTCGCATTCCTGCTGGTGGCGGCGACCACTCTGCTGCTGTTCTCTTCCTGCAAGCCCAGTGAAACCGACACCTCATCGGATTCGACGCCGGCCGGTACGACGGCCGACGTGCCCAGCTCGATGGAGATCACCGAGCTGGAGGTGACAGAGGGTACCGTGACCGACGCGGTCACGGCTCAGAATGAGTACTATATCTCCCCGGACGGCAGCGATCTGAACCCCGGCACCAAAGACCAGCCGTTCCGCACGCTCTATTATGCGCGGGACGTGATCGCGAAGTTCAAGGACGAGATCGCGGGGGACATCACCGTCTATCTTGGCGGCGGGTACTACCGGCTGTTCCAGCCGCTTGAGATGACGGCCGAACAACTGAACAAGGCGGACGGCGGACACATTACCTTCAAAGCGGTCGAGGGCGAGACCCCGATCCTCAGCGGTGGGCTGCAGCTCAAAAACTGGGTAAAGACCACCCTGAACGGGATCGACGGCATCTATAAGACCCAGGTGGCCGGGCTGCCCCACATCCGCCAGTTCTATGCGGACAACATCGCGCAGCAGAAGGCGGAATACGGCGAGCCGATCGAATGGGCGTGGGGTGACGACCGCGCATACCTGAAGGTATACGGCGTGGACCTGAGCACGACGGTCGACCTGTCCACCGCCGAGATCGTCTGGCCGATCAGCTGGAAGGTCTTTATCGTGCAGTGCCAGTCCTATGACGGGCGCGAGCTGTACTTCCAGGAGGATCAGTGGAACAACCTCGTGGATCTGATCGACCAGCGGGTCAACCAGAACCATGAGTCGGAGGACTTCTATCCGAATATCACCTATCCGCTCTATCTCTACAACGATATCAGCTTTGTCGACCAGCCGGGTGAGTGGTTCTATCAGGAGTCGACCGGCGAGCTCTATTACTACCCCGCCGAGGGAGTCGATATGGAGACCAGCGATTTCTTCGTGCCGGTCGTGGAGGATCTGATCCATATCTATGGCACCGAGGACAACAAGGTACAGAATGTCACGTTTGAGGGAATCAGTTTCCGTCACGGCGCCTGGAACCAGCCGTCCTCCGACGGGTTGAATATCAACCAGTCGCAGAACCAGCAGGTGGTGACCCGCTCGAAGATCACCGGCAACATCCGGGTGGAATACACCCAGATCCCCTCGAATATCACGCTCGAGAACGCGAACAACGTGTCCTTTATCGGGTGCCGGTTTGAGAACATGGGCACCACCGCGCTCGGCATGCCGACCGGGATCCAGAACTGCACGGTGGAGGGCAATGTATTCTACCAGTGCTCCGAGGGCGCGCTGACCCTCAGCAGCGACAAGGCGTCCACCGTGACCGAGCTGTCCATCTGCAAGAACAACCGCATCGCGAACAACGTGATCCATGAGATCGGGCTGGACTACTGGAGCGCGCCTGCGATCTGCGTGTATTATGCGGACACCACCACCGTCACTCACAACGACATCTACGATGTGCCGCACACCGGCATTTCGCTCGGGTGGGGCTGGTACTGGACCCCGAACTCCACCACCAGCCGCAACAATGTGGTGAGCTACAACCGGATCGGCAAGTTTTTGCAGCGCTGCCGGGACGGCGGCGGGGTCTACACGCTCGGCCAGCAGCCGGATTCGTTTGTAAACAATAACTATATCTTCGATCAGGGCGGCGCCTATGGCGGGCTGTACCATGATGAGGGCTCCGCGTATTTCACGACGACCGACAACGTGGTGGATAACATCAACATGGAGGTCATCGACGTCAACTGGATCCATGTCAACGGCGGCGAGGGCGGCCCGAACGGCGGCAAGACCACCTATAATCTGGAGATCCACAACAACTATTACAGCAACGACAAGACCTCGTTCTGGGGCGAGCCGACCACCTGCGATCTGAGTGGCAACCACCTGGTGCAAAACGGCGAGTGGCCCGAGGAGGCACAGACCATCATGAACAACGCCGGGGTGGAGGAGGCCTATAAGGGTCTGCTCGACACGGTACAGTAACCATTCTTTCGGAGGTGCGCGTGATGAAACGGAGGCTGACGCTGGCACTCTGCCTGCTGCTGTGTGCGGCATGGCTGTTGCCTGTGTGCCCGTCGCTCGCGGCGGAGCAGGGCCTCGACGCGTACGCCGAAAACGGGCTGCGGGTGCTCGAATGGGGCATAAACGCAACGCAGCCGTACATCACGGTGTCCGGGGCCGGTCGGGACGGCGGCTATGTCGTCGAGAACACCGCCCCGGGCACCACCGTGCGGATCCGCTCGGTCGCGTTCGGCGATCTCGGGGCGGCGAGGGCCCATCTATATGGCAACAGCGGCATGGAGGACGGCTACACGATCGAACTGCGGGCGGACAGCCCGAGCGGCGTTTTGCTGTGCACCTTCGACAGTGACCGTCCGACGGACGGCGGCTGGAGCGAGGGAGCCGATCGTGTGGCTGCCTCTGCGTCTCTGAGCACCCCTGTGACAGGGGTGCGTACCCTGTATCTCGTGTATGTGCGCGGCAGTTTTAACTTCTTTGGACTCTCGTTTGAAGAGGAGCGGCCGCCCGTGTCGCCGGTATACCGCCGGGGGGACGTGACCGGAGACGGGCAGATCAACAGCAGTGACGCGCGGCAGGTGTTGCAGTACACGGTGTCGGCGATCACGCTGGAGAAAGCGGCGCTCACTGCCGCGGACGCGAATGGAGATGGCGCTGTGAACAGTTCGGATGCGCGTCAGATTTTACAGATGGCGGTCGGCGGAGAGGACGATGACACGCAGGAGGTACCCCCGGGGCAGATTACAACTGCCGTGTCGCCGCAAAACGAGTACTATCTCTCCCCTGACGGAAGCGACTGGAATCCCGGCACCAAGGAGCAGCCGCTGCGTTCCCTGCCCTATGTGACCGAGGTGCTCCGCCATTTCAAGGACCAGGTGGAGGGGGACATCACCGTTGTTCTTGCCGGCGGGACCTATCCCCTCACCGATACGTGGGAGCTGAACGGAGACGAGCTGAACAAGGCCGACGGCGGGCGGATCCGGTTTCTCGCAGCAAAGGGGGAAACCCCCATCATCAGCGGCGGAAAACAGGTGACCGGATGGACTCGGACGACCGTGAACGGGATCGACGGGATCTACAAGGCGCAGGTGAACGGGGTGGCGCATGTCCGGCAGTTCTATGTCGGCAACCAGGCGCAGCAGCGGGCCACCTATGGCAAACCGGTCTATTGGGAGTGGACGGCCGAGCGCACAGGCCTGAAATTGCGGGACATCGATCTGAGTGCCCTGACCGACGCCTCCACCGCGGAGATCGTATGGCCGGTGACGTGGAAGATCTTTTTGTTGCAGTGTGCATCCGTGTCGGGCGATCGGCTGTATTTCGACGAGCCGTACTGGTCGGATTTTGTCGACATGATCGACACGATGGTGGCAAGCGGCCAGTCGGAGGAATTTTACCCGGTGCCGGAATACCCGCTGTATCTCTATAACGACCTCAGTTTCCTGGATGAGCCGGGCGAGTGGTTTTACGACGAGGCGGCGGGGGAGCTCTACTATTATCCCGCGGCGGGTGTCGATCTGCAGCAGGACAGCTTTTATATCCCCGTGGTGGAGGAGATGCTCTCCCTGTCCGGGGTGGAGAATCTCTCTTTCGAGGGGATTACCTTCCGGTACGGCGCGTGGAACGGGCCGTCCGAAGAGGGATTGATTATCAACCAGGCGCAAAATTATATGGTGATCACGCGGCAGGCGGACGGCGGGGTGACGGTCGGCTATGACCAGCTTCCGGCGAACATCACGGCGGAAAACGCGCGTTCCCTGCGCTTTACCGGCTGCACGTTCGAGGACATGGGCGCGACCGCGCTCAGCCTCTTCTCCGGCGTGCAGGACAGCGTGGTGGAGGGGTGCGTCTTCACCCAGTGTGCCGAGGGCGGGCTGGTGCTCAGCAACGACAAGGCGCACACCGTCACGGCGCAGACGATCTGTCAGAACAATCAAATTGACAACAACGTGTTTTGGAAGGTGGGGCTCGACTACTGGAGCGCCCCGGCCCTTGCCGTGTACTATGCGGCGGGCACCACGATTACACATAACGATATTTACGACGTGCCTTACTCCGGGATCACGCTCGGGTGGGGATGGTACTGGACCCCGAACTCCACCACCAGCCGGCAGAATGTGGTGCGCTATAACCGGATTGGGAAATTTTTGCAAAGGACCCGGGACGGCGGCGGCATCTACACGCTCGGCCAGCAGCCGGATTCGTTGGTGCAGTACAATTATATCTTTGACCAGGGCGCGGCGTACGGCGGACTGTACCACGACGAGGGGTCGGCGCATTTCGAGACCTCCTACAATGTGGTCGACAACCTCTACACCGGGACGGACGACGTCAACTGGATCCATGTCAACGGCAAGGACGGCGGCCCGAACGGCGGCAAGACGACCTACGACATCGCCGTACATGACAATTGGCACAGCAATCCGAAGACCTCGCTGTGGGGCGACCCGGTCACCGTCGTGGTATGGGATAACCCGCTGGTGGAAAACGGCGAGTGGCCGGCAGAGGCCCTCACGGTGATGGAAGAGGCAGGGCTCACGGCGGATTGGGAGTTTTTGCTGGATCGATTCTGATGGAGGGGGAGAGTTCCCATGAACGACTGGACAATGGACTTCTGGCAGGTGACAGACGCGCTCTCGCGCGCGGTGTCCCCTGAGAATCCCACCGGCGCGCCGGGCGGCGGCGCGCGGGCCACGCTGGAGGAGGGGACCGCACGGTACGCGGCCTCCAAACTCGGGGTGGGCTGGAAGGTGAATCCGTATATCCATGTGCCCGCCGGACAGACGGTGGAGATCGCGAACGTCGAAGGGTGCGGGGTGATCGAGCACCTGTGGATGACCATGACCGGCAAGTGGCGTTATCTGATCCTGCGCATGTACTGGGACGACTGCGATATCCCGTCGGTCGAGTGCCCGGTCGCGGATTTCTTCGCGATGGGCTGGGGGCAGTACGCGCCGCTGGTATCGGCGGCGGTATGCGTCAATCCCGGCTCGTCCTTCAACTGCTACTGGCCGATGCCGTTTCGCAGACGGTTCCGCGTCACGGTTGAGAATATCGCAGATGAGGACCGGATCCTGTTTTACCAGATCGATTACAGCCTGCGGCCGGTGCCGGAGAACGCCGGGTATTTCCATGCGGCATTTCACCGCGTGAACCCGCTCCCCGAAAAGGCATATTTCACGCTGCTGGAGGCCGAGGGGAAGGGACAGTATGTCGGCACCTACATGGCGTGGGGGGTACACAACAACGGCTGGTGGGGGGAGGGGGAAGTGAAGTTCTTCCTCGACGGCGACACCGAGTATCCCACCATCTGCGGCACGGGAACAGAGGACTATTTCGGCGGCAGCTACAACTTCGAGAACCAGTATACCCACCAGTATGAGTCGTTTACCACTCCCTATGCGGGGCTGTGTCAGGTGATCCGTCCGGACGGGCTGTACGCCGCCTGCACGCGCTTTGGCATGTACCGCTGGCATCTGCCGGATCCCGTGCGGTTCCAGAAGAGGATCCGCGTGACCGTGCAGGCGATCGGCTGGCGGGAGGGCGGGTTTTACCTCCCGCTGCGGGACGATCTCTCGTGTGTTGCCTACTGGTACCAGGACGCGCCGTCCGCCGTGCACCGGCCGGTGCCGGGACGGGAAGAACTGGAAGTTATCTGACGAGGAAAGAGGGGAACACCGGCGATGAGCCTGCCATACCGGCAAATCCATCTGGATTTTCACACTTCGCCCGACATTCGGGACGTGGGGACCGAATTCGGCGCCGAGGCGTTCGCGCAGACCCTGCAGGACGCGCATGTGCAGTCGATCAACCTGTTTGCCAAGTGCCATCACGGCTACTTCTACTATCCGACCGCGGTCGGGGAGATGCATCCCGGCCTGTCGTTCGACCTGCTCGGTGAGCAGGTGAAGGCCTGCCGTGCGCACGGGATCGGCGTGGTGTTATACACCTGCGTCGGTTGGAACGAGCGCGCGAGCGAGCGGTTCCCGCAGTGGATGCAGCTGAGCCGCGAGGGGAAGCTCGGGCTGGTGGAGCCGTTTGCCAATTACTACTATAAGTGGCATAACATGTGTGTCGGCAACCCGGAATACCGGGACTACCTGAAGGCGGAGCTGCGCGAGGAGATTGAGCGGTTCTCGCCCGATGGGCTGTGGATCGACATCATCACCTCCCGGGAGTGCGTGTGCCCCTCCTGTGTGCGGGACATGCGGGAAAAGGGAATGGACCCCGAAAACCCGGACGATGTGCGCCGGCACGACCGGCAAAACGAGATCGGGTTCATGGCCGAGATCCGGGAGTTTATCCGCTCGGTGGATCCGGCGGTGAAGGTCTATTATAACGGCGGGCCGGCCGAGCCGGACAACGCGGATGTGCCGGAGCTCTCGAATCTGCGCAAATGCGAGCAGATGGACTATGTGGACATCGAATCGCTGCCCGGAGGCTATTGGGGTTACTCCCATTTCCCACTGTGCGTTCACCATCTCAACTATCGCGACCAGGACCTGACCATGATGAACGGGCGGTTCCACCTCTCGTGGGGGGATTTCGGGTCGCTGCGCAACCGGGAGGCGCTCGAATACGAGTGTTTCCGCGGGATCGCGAGCGGGACGCACGTGTGCATCGGCGACCAGCTGCACCCGCGCGGTAAGCTGGAGCCGGCGGTGTACCGGCGGCTCGGCGAGGTATTCTCACAGATCGAGGCGCTCGAGCCGTGGCTGGAGGGCACACGGAAATGCGCTCAGATCGGGGTATTTCTCAGCAACGGGGCGACCTTCGCGCCCGGGCTGCCGGAGGAGGGCGCCTACCGGGTGTTCTCCGAGCTGCACCAGCCGATTGACTTTCTGGATTTTGACTGTGAGCTCTCACGCTACCGGCTGGTGGTGCTGCCGGACGAGGTGACAGTGACACCGGCGCTCGCGGACACACTGAACGCCTACATAGACGCGGGCGGCGCGGTGCTCGTCACCGGGCGCTCGGGACTGGACGCCGAGGGCCGGCTGCTGCTGCGCACCGGCGTGGAGGCGGTGGGGCCGGCGAAATATGCACCGCGTTACCTGCGGCTGGACCCGGAGGTATTTGCCGGGATCCCGCAGATGGACTATGTGTTTTACGAGGCGGGGCACGCCTACCGGCCGCTGCCGGGCACCAGGCTGCTCGCCGGGGTGGTGGATCCCTATTTCAACCGGAGCTGGGACCATTTCTGTTCCCACCGGCAGTCGCCCGCGAACGCGCCGTCCGGCGAAGGAGCGGTGTTCCAGAGCGGAAACGTGATCACGGTGTCGCAGCCGCTCTTCTCCGAATACGCGCGCCACGGCAACCGGTTGTGCAAGGATATCGTGAGCGCGCTGCTGTGCCGGGTGCTGCCGGATCCGCTGATCCGGTGCGATCTCCCGAATTTTGTGGAGGTATATGTGCGCTCCCGGGGAGACGAGCTGGTGCTGCACGTGCTCAACTACCTGATCCAGAAGAAGAGCCGCG
>DXWE01000044.1:9511-10634 GCA_019417045.1 Oscillospiraceae bacterium | reverse complement strand
GCGGACAATGCCGGAACGACGGCGGGAGAGGCTACAGCTTGTGCCCCCGCGATCGCCAGAGCGATCTCCTCGGGCGTTTCGGCCTGTTCCAGCCGTTGTAGCCGGGCGTTGAGAAGCGCCTCCTGCTGCTCGTACAGGTCGTCGTACAGCTGCTCGGTCTCCGAGAGAAGCTGGTCGCGCTCGAAGTCGCGCAGTTCCTCCCGGGCGTCCTCCAGCTCCTGCTGCAGCTCCTGCCGGCGCTTGAGCGCCTTGAAGGAGGTGTCGCGGGAGAGCTCTGCGATCTCCCGCTCGAGATCGGCGACCGTCTGGCGCTTCTCGGCCTGCTCGCGGATGCGGTCCTCCTCTTCATACTGGTCGCGGAGCAGCTGCTTTTGCTCGTCATAGAACTCCTTGAGGGCGGAGAGCTGGTCCTGCAACAGCTGCTGCTGTTCCTGCTTTTGCTCTTCGGCCTGCTGCTTCTGCCAGGTATAGAGCTCCTCCTCGATCGAGCGGCGGTCGCTTAAGAACTCCTCCTCGTCGGTGAGGTACTTGTCATAGTTGTCCTGCAGCCAGGCGTAGTACTCGGCCTCGGTGAGCCTGTCCATGGCCATTTCGTGCTTCTTCTCGGCCACCAGGGAGTTCCACTCCTCCCGCGCCCGCTCGGCAGGGGATTGTTCATTGTCAGAGGAGGTGGTATTGAGGGTGGCCTGCGGTGTCTGCTGCAACGCAGTGAGATCGACGGAGCTGTAGAGGTCTTCTATCATGCCAAGATAGGCATTGATCCGCGATTGCAGCTCGGAGATCCTGCTGTTTGTGACATCACTGTGGGGTTGCGCTTGCAGATTCTCAATCTGCCCCTGCAGGAGGGCAACTTCCTGTGAGATCTGTTCCGCTCTTATTAGTTTACCCAATTCGCTTTGCGCCAGATTCGCATTTTGGGCGAGTTGCAGGAGTTCTGCCGCCTGCTGGTGTGTGTTCTCGGAAAAGTCGGTATCCTTCATCAGCTTACACTGCAAAATGTAGCCGCTCATCGCCTCTTCCGATATCTGCAGGGCGTCGTTTTGTTGCAGCAGCCGAAAAATGAGATTGGACTGGCCGTCCGCCAGCTGATTCTGCGCTTCGGAGGAATTCAAATAGGCGTTTG
>DXWE01000044.1:0-9501 GCA_019417045.1 Oscillospiraceae bacterium | reverse complement strand
TGCGAGCCCCTGCAGGGCAAGCCGAGTCTGTTCCGGGGTGGAGGCATTGGCCAGCTTATTCAGAGCTTCGTCCATCCCCTCCACATCCCGGAAGGCCTCGCTGAGGGACAGGATGGTGTCGACAGAGAGGTTGCCGTTGGAGGACAGTTCTTCCGCGGCGGACTGGAAGGAGGAGAGCCGATCGGAAAAGCCCTTGACCCCATCCAGCGCCTGTCCAAACCGGTCGACCTCCTCTGTCGCCTCTTCTGTGGTAAAGGAGGTAAAGGCATACTGGATACGATTGAGATTATCAATAGAAGCGTCGGTGATGAACCCGCAGTCGATGAGCTGCTGCACAAACGCTGCGACACCTTCGTCGCTGTTTGCCATGTCGGAGAGCGCCTGCCCGCTCAGTTTCCCCTGTTTGGCCAGCTCCTGCAGCTGCGCGGCGGTATCCTGGAATTCCGCTTTGTTGATGGAATAGAGGAAGGACGATTTGGCTTCTTCAGATCCTCCCATAATGTTTAATACCTGATTACGATAATTCTCAATAGTATCCAGATACTCGTTGACTTTTTTTTCTTCCTCGGTTTTCGGATCGGGAATATAGCTGATTCCCTCCATCGCGGCGCTCCACGCGTCGAGCTGCTCAAATATCTCCTCGCCGATCATGTCCATTTCCTGTTGAATGTTTTCCCTGTTGGCGCCGGGCACGTTTTCAAACTTGTACTGCCATTCCTTATATTCCTTCAGGTTGGCTTCCATTTGATTCATTTCCGAGGAGCCAAGTCCCAGAAAACCCGTGCCTTTGTTTTCGGATTTCTCCATGGCCATGACAAAATTCGTGTTGAGGTTTCGCTGGACATTTCCCGACTGGAGCTTTTCCAGATTCAGTTGCCGTTCCAGTTCGATATTCTGTTGTTTGAGAAGCTCGAGCCGTTGCTGCTCGGAGTCGGAAATAACGGCTTTACCCTCCAGTTCCGCAATCTGACTGTTGGTGGTCTGCAACTGTTCGTTCAGACTGGAAATCTCTTCCTGCAGGGCATTGTACTCGTCGCGGATTTCGGCCAGCTTTTGTCGCTGTTCCTCTGCGGTGACGTCAATTTTTTCGAAAATGGTAACCACCGTGGTGAGGAGCGTGATGCCGAGCATGATCCAGCCGAGCGGGTTGGACGCCAGCAGCCCTTTGAGCGCTGTGCCAAAGCTGTTGACGCCGGTGGCTGCGGCGGCGCTGGCCTGGGAGAAGGCCGCGGTCGCCTGTGCCTGCCTGAGAGAGCTCTGGATCTGCTTCTGCTGCGCGGCGGTGAGCTGGCCGGTGGTTGCGGCTTGTGCCAATAAAGAATTAATTTCTTTTGAATTTAAAAGTTGTTTTTCCCCGGCGGTCTGAACCAACTGTTGCAAGGCGCTGTTTTGGCTGATAACGTTCTCGGTGACGCCGGCGACGGCGAGCGCCTCGGTGACCCAGGAGCTCTGCATCAGTTTGCCGCTCTGGACCATCTGGATCCGGGTGGTGAGCGCGTTGCGCTGTTCCTTGTCCAATCCCAGCACGGCCGCCGCGGCCCGCTGCTGCTTGGTGTTGAAACCGGAGAGGCTCGCGGCCATGCCGTCCAGCTGGGAGACGAAGTCCCTGCCCTGGAATTTGGCGACCACTTCGGTCATTTCCTGCATGTCGGTTTTGAATTTCGGTCAGCAACGCTTTTGCGCCGGCCAGGGCGCGAGAGCGTGAATATAACACACAAGAAATGAAGGGAGTTATCAACATGGCAGAGGCAAAAAAGACGTACACCTGTGGATACTGCGGCAAGTCATACGACACGATCGAGGAGCGCACGGCGTGTGAGACCCGGTGCGCGCAGGCGCAGAAAGAGGAGAAAGCGCCAGACCCCCGGCTCGGACATGTGGCGTATTGCTCCAGATGTGGTTTCATTTTGGGGGGGGTATCCCTTTGATAAAAGCTCTGGTTTATGCGGACTTTGTAAAGGTGAAATGTGCATACTGGATATGACCTGTGAAGAGTATGATCAGCGGGTGCAGGAGATGATGGCACAGGATCATGGTAAATATTATGATGAAGATGTTAAAAGAATAGAAAACCAATATAAATTGAATCTGAAACTGTACCACCAATATATCGAGCCGCTGGGAGTTGTGGACACAACATGTGAACAGTTTTTGCTAAATTATGAAGATTGGACAGGAAATACCGACGGCCCGGCGCACCGGCGTGAAGATGAGCGGATCAGAGCGATGATTCCTCCCACCCCGGTCAAGATCCATCGGCCGAAGTGTCCGACCTGCGGGAGCGAGAACGTCCGCAGGCTGGACGCGATGGAGCGGGGCGGGTCGCTACTGGCATTTGGGATTTTCAGCCCGCACATCGGCAAGACGTTCAAATGCAACCACTGCGGGTATACGTGGTAAGGCGCGAATTATTCACAAAATATGAATATTCACAAAATGTGAATAACAACCAATTATTGCTGTAGAGACAAGGGGGGCATTCAGAGAAAAAGCAAATGAATATATTCAAAAATAATTGCAAAATATGAATAATAATATGTGATTATAACTGGCAAATACAGAAATACAAATACACCTATTATATTTTTGGAAAATTTCAGTAATGAAAAGTGAATAAAATTGACAGTACATGTAATAGCTGACCTCCATGCCGTTACGCATGGCTCGACTGTCTGTCAGCCGCGCTGTGCGGCAATCCCCTTACAGTCTGTGGGCGCTTCTCCACGGGCATCCGCGGCTGCGGAAGTGGCCGTCCCGTCTGTTTTTATCCCGCGGACGCGGGACTGTAGGAGCTTGGCTGCTGACCGGACATTGTGCCTGGCGGGATTTCCCGCCGGGCGGGGCACGTAGGACCGGACGGTGTGGGGCTTCCAATCCGGCTTTTTCTCACCATATGCCCATCCGCGCGCTGTTTTCCGAATTTCTTCACCATGGCCGTTTGCCGTTTCCGGCTCCGTTTTGGCGGCGCGGCTTTAGCCCTGCCCAGCAATTGGGGGATTCTTGTTTTACAACGCGTACATCCTACGCGCACCGGGACAGCGGCGCGTAAGCGGGCATATTACCAACGTTGTTGAGGATGAGAGCGCCGCTGATGGCGGCCAATTTTCCGGGGATGCTGTCGAGATTCTGTGTCAGGGAGCCAAACAGGCCATACAGTCCTGCCTGTGTGTTGGTAATCAGGGGAATAACGTTGTTCTTCAAACCGTCGATAATCGTTTCCAGTGGTTCGCGGACCGAGTCGGCAATGGCGGTGTTCTCTATGTCTTTTTGGAGGCCTTGCAGTTCGGTTCGGATCAGCTGTATGGATTTCCCGACATTCGACAGAGTCTCTGTGTTCAGTATAGTTGTCATTTGGGTGAGTTCACCGTCCTTTTATAATTGGCGGGATTTCCCGCAAAGGGGGGAGATCCCCTGTGAAAAGAGGCCCGGCGGAAAGCCGCCGGGCGGTATGAGATCAGTCTTTGGCGGGCCGGGCGGCGTTCCGCACGGCCTGCAAATCGACGATGCCGCTTGCAGACGGGGTGCCGGGCCGATCGCCCAGGCGTTCCGCCGCGTGGAGCAGCTCCGTCAGGTCGGCGCCTTTCAGGCTGCCTGCCATGCCGTCGAGCTTTTGCAGCAGGGAGGTCAGCGCCTCGGCGAGTTCGTCGAGCCTGGACTGGTGCAGCAGCCGGTCGCGGTAGAACTGTACCAGTTCCCGCGCGTCCTCCCGGATGGCGACGGCGTCAGGCCCCACTGCTTCGTCGATCCGGCGGAGGATATCGGTGCGCTGTGCGAGCGCCCACAGGCGTTCGACGGATGTGTCTGTCCTGACATTCGTAAACGCGTTCAGGAACACATACGCGCACGCGAAGTCCCAGAGATACGGGGCGTAGACGCCGTCCACAAAGACCAGTCCGGCGATGTCGTGTACCATGCGGCAGCGGTCGGCAAACGTGACGGTGGGCGAGATCACGATTGGCAGTGAGATGTCGTCCGCCTCACAGGAGACCGTGCGCGCCGGCGGTTCGAGGGCTTTGAGCACGGCGTCGATCTGCCGTGCAGTGGGTTTGGGTGCTTTTTTCATGGGAATTTCGTCCTTTCTCCATCGACACGGGTGGCGGCGGGATCGGGGCCGTCTGTCGATGGCAAAACGGCCGATCGGAAAACATCGCCGGGAATCAGGCGGCCGCCCGCCCGGCGGCGGAGAGCCGCCGCCGGGGGCTGATGAGGGATTGCCGGCACATGTTACCGCCGGCCGTCCCTCCCGCAGGGAGGATTATTCGTCATCGATCAGGATCAGGTCGAGCAGGTTGTCGTCCTCGTCCGGCAGCAGGTCGCAGGTGACCGTGAGGGTCGCCGGGTCGCCGCTGCTGGCAAAGCTCAGCGAGATATTGCTCTGCGGTACACACTTGTACGCGACCATTTTATACGGGATGATCTCGTCGTCCTCGGTCTTGCTGAAGGTCTCGCCGTAGGCGATGAACGCTTTCGGGAAGGTGGTCGATTTGATGTTGATCTTCTGAACGCCGCTGTCCATCTCCTCCTGGTAGTACACCACGTAGGTCTGACCCTCGGTGGCGCTCTCCACCGTGACCGTTTTCTCGGACAGCTGGGCGTCGAGCGCGGTGCCGCAGTCGTCGTCCGCGGCGAACACGTTCACCGTCCCCGCAACCGGGGTGCCGGTTACGGTCAGCACGCCGCCCGTGGCAGCGACCAGCTCCTCGCGCTTGAGGAACTGGGCCGCGTTCTCGATCGCCGCGCCGGTCATCAGCGAATACAGCTTCATGCTCTGCAGCTGCGTCTCAAAGGCGATCGTGCCGCCCTTTTCGCCGCTGAACACGACGCGTTTCGGATGGCCCTGCCCGCCGTAGGCGTACACCGACTCACCGGTCAGTTCGGTCGTGGTCGTGTTCGCGTAGTCCACGTTCAAAAACGGGGCTTTGGTGTTGTAGTCACAGAAGGTGAGGTTGCATACCTCTCGATTGGCAAATGTCTGGCTCATGTTCTTATCTCCTTTTTTTATGAATGTAAGGGCATATCCTTAAACCAGAGCGAGAACTCAAAGGGCTCCGTGCCCCAGGCGGCCCACCGGGTGCCGGTGATGTCCAGCTGGAACTTGAGGTGCAGCCTCCAGAACTGGTCATACAGCTGGTACACGGTCAGCGGCCAGATGTTGAGCAGGTTGTAGCTGGGGTGATAGACGCATACCGCCGCGATCAGGTTCGGCAGGCTCAGGCTGTCGTCGGCAAACGGTTTTTTCGGAGCCTGCCGGCTGCGCTGGATTTTCTCGTATATCTCCCGGGCCTTCCGGTTGCGGAACCGCTTCTTCGCCGCGCCCTGGTTTGAAAGGCAATTGAGCTGCCGGATCCCGGAGCGCACGGATTCAAAATTCCGCGCGTTCACAAGCCGGCGGGGCGTGTCCTCCTCCGGTCGGAACAGCAGATAGCTGCCGAGCGGCTCGTCGAACACGACGGTTTCACACAGGAAAAAGGACAGTGCCTCCCGCAACAGGTCCCGCAGGACCGGTTGCAGGGTGAGCAGTACGAATGGGGAAAAGTGATCCTGTTCGGCAGCGGGCAGCGAATCCAGTTGTTCCCGGATCCCCAGTGCCTCCCACAGTGGCTCCCGCTCCAGCGTGAACAGCTGCAAATACTGCAGGTACCGGTCATAGCCGATCCGGCGGATGTCGTCCAGCGTCGGCGGCCGCAGGGTGCACAGGTCATCATAGGGAATCGGGCCGCCGCCCAGCAGGTCGAAGGAATGCAATACGCTCATCGGGATGGCTGCTCCTTTCCAAACGGATCACGAGATGCCGTCGTATTCGGCCATCATCGTCTCATAGGTGTCGTCCCGCGAAAACAGCTCCGCCGTGTATTCCTCTTCCGCCCATCCGTCGACGGGCGTGTAGTTGTCGCAGCGGAGTGTTTGCAGGCACTGGTCCTCCCATACACAGCCGACGCAGTCGGTGGACGCCTCCGGCGGGGAGTAGGGGAGACCGGAAAACAGGGATGACAGGGATGACAGCGACATGGGATCCCCTCCTTTTATCATATGGATGTGAATATAAATAACACGAATACGGATATAAATCGGTTTACAGAAAAGGGAAAGATAGCACTTCCCTCAACGTGGTGTTATTATAACACGAAAACGGAATCTTGTCAAGTCGGTTTTTGAGAAACATTATGTGAAAATTATACACCAAACCGGGGGCGCATTTTGTTGATTTTGAGAATAGAATCTTGTCTCCCTATGTGATATGATAATAAACACGATTTCGGAATTTACAACTATACAGATTGTATGGAGAAATCTGGAAATATCCCTTGCTTTATACAGGCAATTGTGGCAAAATACAAACAAATGTTCTAGAACATAACGGGAGTAAGAGAGAGATAGTTTGAAATCTGGAGGGAGGGACCACCATGAATATACTCCGGCCGGCGGGATCGAAGCCGTTGGCGGAAGGACTGAGGATCCGGGCAAAGGCTTTAGGGCCGGTAACCTATGAAGAAGAGGAGTGGTGTGTGGAGTATCAGGCCGAAGAGATCGGGGAGCGGGTGGATCTGTACACGGTGGTGGAGGACGCGCTTTGCGAATGGAGGTATCCCGACCCCAAGCGGACAAAAGCCTGGTTTTTACTCTCGATATGGACAGGCTCGCCGGTCTTTTCCCTGCTGTTGGAGGTGGCGCCGTTCACCTATTCCGCGGCCGTGCAGGCGGAGATTCTGCAACGGGCAAGCCGGGAGAGCTGGTTTCCCGACAGCCACCTGCCGGAGGAACGGGCCTGTAGCGACTATGCCCTGTGGGTATCGGAATTTGCCGCCTGTGACGCGCAGTCAGATCACGGCGGCGCCATGGCGGAGTATCCGCTGGCACTCACCTCATCAGAACAGCGGCTGTTGCTGCGACACTGCCTGTGCGCAGGCGATGCCGACGCACACCGGGCGTTGCGGCAGGTGCTGCGGCCGACAAAAAATCTATTTTGATAGGTTGACATGGCTCCATTTTCGTGTTATATTGGGGTGGGGTGATACTTATGGACGCTCACAAATTTGTGGAGGCGGCATACACCTGTGCCCCTGCGCCGCAGCAGCGGAAGATGGAGCACTGGTGCCATAAATGCGAGGAATTACTGCGACGTGTGGGTGCGACCCCCTCCACGGTGACGCCTGAACAGCTCTTTGCCCTGTGGACACAGGACGGTCCTGTCTCGAAATCCAAGTTCCACGAGATGAAGGCGTTCCTGCTCCGGCTGTTCACCTGGCTGGGCGAACAGGGAGAGGACACCGCCACGCTGGTGGAGCGGCTCCGGGAGGTCACGATCGAACAGGTAGTGGAGCCGGAAGACGCGGCTCCCTATGTCTTTCGCGATGAGGAGGCGCTCGACCGCGCGATCCGCCGCGTGGGGGCGCGGGTGGGTCTTGGCGGAGAGGAGGATCTGCTCAATATCCGTGCCGCCGCGCTGCTCTGGTGGCATGGTGTCACCGCGCGCGAGCTGCTCGAGATCCGCAAGTCCGACCTGGATTTTGAAAAGCACTGTGTGAGTGTGCCGGCGGACGGCCGCCGCGTCCTGCTGCGTCCCGCCGCCATGGAGATACTTCGGCGCTATGCCTTGACCGATGAGGTAAAGAGCTTTCCCTCCGGCAAAAAACAGACCTATGTGGACAGCGAGTTCCTGTTCCGCAGCGGCAAGTGCGACCGGCTCAATGACAAGAACCTCTGCGACATGCTGCGCCGGTTCAACCGGGAGGCGGCACAGGACGGAATCCAGCTGCACGTCCCCACCCTCCACCGCAACGGCCTGTTCCCGGAGGTGTACGCCAGAGAACAGGAGCTGAAAAATGTGGAGGAGGCAATCCGGCAGGTGATTCCTGCGAAGAACCTGCCATCGGTCTATGCGTTCCGCTTCCACTATGAACAGTGGAAGCGCCTGTTCTCCCTGTAAAAGTGATGCGTTTCCGGCCCATCCCCATTTGTGGGATGGGCCTTTTGGCATCGGGAGAACAACCGGGGGGAGAACAACCGGAGGGGAGAAAACAGGAGGGGAGAACAACCGGCGGGCAGACGAAAACAGGGGTTGCCGGGCGGTGGGGCCTTGCCCGCCGCGGAGAGGGACGGTGCAAAAGGCGGGAATGAAAAGACGGCCAGAAAGACGGCCGGAAAGACAGCCAGAAAGACAGCCGGAAAGACAGCCGGAAAGACGGGAAAGAGACCGAAAAAAGGCGCTGGAATTTAGTTTGATTTTCAAAATTCTATTGACTTTTCGACAAAAGGGTGTATGATATAGTTTGAGTCTCAAACTATTTGGGAGGGAGGAACATGCCGGAGCAACGAGAGGTGATCAACCGCTTCCTGGTCGAGGTCTTCCACGAGCTGCTCAAGACCGAGGAGGACTGCATGGGGAGTGTCTATCCGGATTTGTCGCTGCGGGAGATGCACGTGATCGAGGCCGTGTGCCGGGCGGTGGACGCCGGGCAGGACAACCGGGCGACCGCCATCGCCGAGGCGCTGCGGGTGACGGCAGGCACGCTCACCACTGCGGTGACGCAGTTGGAGAAAAAGGGCTGTCTGCTGCGGCAGCGGGACAGCCGGGACAAACGGGTGGTGCGCCTGGTGCCGACCGAGCGGGGGCGCGCGGTGGACGCCTATCATGCGCAGTTCCACCACGAGCTGGTGGAGAGCCTGCTCGCGCATTTGAGCGAGGAGGAGACGGCGGTGTTTGTGCGCGGACTGGCCCGTGTCAACGCCTTCTTCCAGGAGCGGTACACACATCAACAGAGAGAGCCGGCCGGTTCGCCGGCCTGCCAGGCAGAAAGGATGGATTCCAATGGTTCAGATTGTGACGGACAGCACAAGTGACCTGTCCCGGGAGGAACAGGAACAGCTGCACGTTCGGGTGATCCCGCTGACCGTCCATTTCGAGGACGGTTCCTATCAGGACGGGGTGGACCTGTCGCACGAGGAATTTTACGAGAAGCTGGCGGTGGCGGAGAAGCTGCCGACCACCTCCCAGGTGAACCCGGAGACCTTCTCCGCGCTGTTTCAATCGTATGTGGATGCGGGCGACGAGGTGGTGGCGCTCTTCATCTCGGGCGAGCTCAGCGGCACCTGCCAGTCCGCCCGGATTGCCGCCCAGATGGTGGATCCCGAGCGGGTACATGTGCTCGATTCCCGCAACGTGACGTTTGGGCTCGGGCTGCTGGTTCGGCAGGCGGCACAGCTGCGGGACGAGGGGAAGACCGCCGGGGAGATCGTGTCTCAGATCGAAGAGCTGATCGACCGGATCCGACTGGTGGCAGTGGTCGACACGCTGAAATATTTAAAGATGGGCGGACGGCTGTCCACCGCGTCCGCCGTGGTCGGCGGGATCCTCGGGATCAATCCGATCATCGCGCTCGAAGGGGGACGGGTAGAGGCGATCGGCAAGGTGCGCGGCCGTAAGGCGGCGTTTGAATTCATGGCAAAATTTCTGGCACAGCACCCGGTGGATCCGGCGTATCCGGTGGCGTTCGGCCACTC
>DXWE01000043.1:8618-10868 GCA_019417045.1 Oscillospiraceae bacterium | reverse complement strand
TGGCGGATGACCTGGTCGGCCAGGGGATCCCGGCGCTCTATGCGCCCTCCCCCGCCGCCCCGCTGCCCCGCCGCGTGGTGGTGATGCGGGGCGGGCTGTCCGCGGGCGCGGAGTTTCCCGAGGCGAAGTTCGCGCTGCTCACCCACGGGCGCGTCGCCGCCTGGCGGAAGCCCCGCCGCGGCCGGCAGCTGCGCAAGGGGACGGAAATCCACTCCCTGTCCGAGCTGCAGCCAGGCGACTATATCGTGCATGCGGCGCACGGCATCGGCATTTACCAGGGGATCCACCAGCTGAATGTGCAGGGGGTCACCAAGGACTATCTGAAGCTGCAGTACGACAAGGGGGACGTGCTCTATGTCCCGGTGACCCAGCTCGATCTGGTGTCCAAATATATCGGCTCCAAGGACGACGTGACCGTGAAGCTCCACCGGCTGGGCGGCCAGGAGTGGGAGAAGACCAAGACACGGGTGCGCGCTGCGGTCAAGGATATTGCAAGGCAGCTCATCGCGCTGTACGCCAAGCGCATGGCCACCCCGGGATTTGCCTTCGGGCCGGACGAGGAGTGGCAGTACGACTTCGAGCGGCGGTTTGAATATGAGGAGACGGAGGACCAGCTGCGCTGTGCAGAGGAGATCAAGGCGGATATGGAGCGCCCGGTGCCGATGGACCGGCTGCTGTGCGGCGACGTGGGCTTTGGCAAGACGGAGGTGGCGCTGCGCGCGGCGTTCAAGTGTGTGTCGCAGGGCAAGCAGTGCGTGATCCTTGTGCCCACCACCATCCTCGCGTTTCAGCATTACAACACGGTGGTGAAGCGGTTTGAGGGGTTCCCGGTGTCGGTGGAGATGCTCTCGCGGTTTCGCACCCCGAAACAGCAGGCGGAGATCATCCGGCGCGCGGCGCGCGGCGAGGTGGACATCCTCATCGGCACCCACCGCATGCTCTCCAAGGATGTGACATTCAAGGATCTCGGGCTGTTTATCCTGGACGAGGAGCAGCGGTTTGGCGTGGCGCAGAAGGAGCGGATCAAAGAGCTGTCTCCGAATATCGACGTGCTCACCCTCTCCGCCACCCCGATCCCCCGCACCCTCAACATGGCGATGAGCGGGATCCGCGACATGTCGATCATCGAAGAGGCGCCGCAGGACCGGCATCCGGTGCAGACCTATGTGCTCGAGCATGACAACGGGATCCTCACGGATGCGATCCGGCGGGAGCTGCGCCGCGGCGGGCAGGTATATTACCTGCACAACCGGGTGGAGACGATCGAGCGGGTGGCGGCCGGTCTGCAGATGCGCATCCCGGAGGCGCGGGTCGGGTTTGCCCACGGGAAAATGACCGAGGAGCAGCTGTCGGACATCTGGCGGCAGGTGATGGAGCAGGAGATCGACGTGCTCGTGTGTACGACCATCATCGAGACGGGGGTGGACATCCCGAACGTCAACACGCTGATTATCGAAAACGCCGACCGGTTCGGGCTGTCCCAGCTGCACCAGTTGCGCGGGCGCGTGGGGCGCAGCTCCCGCCGGGCATACGCCTATCTGACTTTCGTGCGCGGGAAGGTGCTCGCCGAGGTCGCGGCCAAGCGGCTTGAGGCCATGCGGGAGTTCACCGAATTCGGCGCGGGCTTTAAAATCGCGATGCGGGACATGGAGATCCGCGGCGCCGGGAACCTCCTCGGCGCGCAGCAGCACGGGCACATGGAGTCGGTCGGGTACGACCTCTATCTGAAGCTGCTCAGCGACGCGGTGAACGAGCAGAAGGGCACGCCGCTGCCCCCGCGCGAGGAGGAGTGCCTCATCGACCTGCCGGTGCCGGCGCACATTCCCGAATCCTATATCGCCTCGAACGCCCAGCGGCTGGACATCTACCGCCGGATCGCGGACATCCGCACGATGGAGGATTCGCTCGACGTGTACGACGAGCTGATCGACCGGTTCGGGGAGCCGCCGGCGGCGGTGCAGGGACTGATCGATGTGGCGCTGCTGCGCAACATGGCGGCCGGGCTCGGGATCTATGAGGTGCGCCAGCAGCAGGACACGCTGCTGCTCATGCAGCGCAAGCTGGATCTGGAGATGGGGGCGCGGCTGTCCGCGGCCATGAAGGGCCGGGTGATGGTGAGCGCCGGGGCCAAGCCGTATTTCGCGGTGAAAGTGGCCAAAAATCTCACCCCGCTCGACACCCTGCGGGAGGCGCTGGAGGCGGCGGCCCCGCCGGAGAAGGCGCCCGGGCAGGAGACGAAGGGCAAAACAG
>DXWE01000043.1:0-8608 GCA_019417045.1 Oscillospiraceae bacterium | reverse complement strand
TCCCCGCGGCGGCGGGAGATTCTCGATCTGCTCGGGCTGGAATACACCGTCTGCCCCGCGGGCAGCGAGATCCCGCTGCCCGTCGGCTGTCGGCTGGAGGACGGGGTGACGCAGATTGCGCAGGGCAAGGCGCAGGAGGTGGCGCGGACCCATCCGGCAGATATCGTGATCGGCGCGGATACGGTGGTGGCGGTGGAGCGGGATGGCGCCGGGACGGTGCCCGGCGCCCCGCGGGACGAGCGGGTGCTCGGCAAGCCGCGGGACCGGCAGGAGGCCCGGGAGATGCTCCGGCTGCTGCAGGGAAACACCCACCGGGTGGTGACGGCGGTATGGGTGTGCACGCCGCAGGGTGGGGCGGGGTTTGCCTCGCACACCCTCGTGCGGTTTTACCCGATGACCGAGCGGGAGATCGACGACTACGTCGCCACCGGAGAGCCGCTGGACAAGGCGGGTGCCTATGGGATCCAGGGCAGAGGACTGCGGTATATTCGGGAGATCGGCGGGGATTTCTATACCGTGATGGGATTGCCGGCAGCCGGACTGTGGCGGCTTTTGCCGCAGGTGCTCCCTTCGACCGTTAAAATCGAGGATTTTTTGAAAAAATAGGAAAATGCATATTGAGTATTTGGGCAGATCCGTATATAATAAAGAGTGAATACTTGGAAATCTGGATCCGATAGAAAGGATGTTGAATATACGATGTTTAACTGCGATATTGGCATTGATCTCGGGACCGCCAACACCCTGGTGTACATGCGGGGCAAGGGGATCGTCATGCGGGAGCCGTCGGTGGTGGCGGTGGATGTGAAAAAGATGGAAGTGCTCGCTGTGGGCAGCGAGGCCAAGGACATGATCGGCCGCACGCCCGGCTCGATCTCTGCCATCCGGCCGCTCAAGGACGGCGTGATCGCGGACTTTGAGGTCACGGCGGAAATGCTGCGGTATTTTATCAAGACCGCGCTCAAATCCACCTTTTTCCGCAAGACCCGGCTGGTCGTGTGCATCCCTTCGGGGGTGACCGAGGTGGAGCGCCGTGCGGTGGAGGACGCCGCAAAGCAGGCGGGCGCCAAAGAGGTGGAGCTGATCGAGGAGCCGATGGCGGCGGCGCTCGGCGCCGGGTTGAAGGTGGATGAGCCCGCGGGGTGCATGGTTGTCGATATCGGCGGCGGCACCTCGGAGGTGGCGGTCATCTCCCTCGGGGACATCGTGGCGTCCTGCTCGGTGCGCACGGCGGGCGATGATTTCGATGAGGCGATCATCTCCTATATCAAAAAGAAGTATAACCTGCTTATCGGCGAGCGCACGGCCGAGAACATCAAGATCGAGATCGGGTCGGCGTTCCCCTATGAGGGGGAGTCGGAGCTCGAGGTCAAGGGGCGCAACCTGCTCGACGGGCTGCCGAAGAATATCGTCATCACCTCGGAGGAGGTGCGCGAGGCGCTTGCGGACTCGGTCGGCGCGATTGTGGATGCGATCCGGTCCACTCTTGAGACCACCCCGCCCGAGCTCTCCGCCGACATCATTGACAACGGCATCATGCTGACCGGCGGCGGGGCGATGCTCCGGGGGCTGGATACACTGATCAGCCGGGAGACCGGTATGCCGGTGCATGTGGCGGAGGATCCGCTCGACTGCGTGGTCAACGGTACGGGCAAGAGCCTCGACATCGGCGCGGTGAGCAATTTCCGCTCCAACCGCAAATAACAGAAGGGTTTCACAAGGGGCAGGCGGCGCGGGAGTCCTCCCGAAACGGGGACGAGAGGTGCGGTCTGCCTTTTTGGCCGTCGCGGCAGGATTTTAACAGGAGAGCGGGGGACGGGACAAGTGAAGGACTTTTTTAAGAGTACCGGATTCAAGATCCTGGTGCTGGTGGCGTCGTTCCTGGTGGGATTTATGATTTATGCCGCCTCTGTGGACGGTGTGTCCACCATTCCCGGCACCATTTCCGGTGCCATCCTCACCCCGCTGCAATCGTTTTTCTCCTCGATCGGCGAGGGGATCAGCGATTTCTTTGGTGGTTTCGGCGGCTCGTCCGCGCTGCGGGAGGAGAATGCGCAGCTGCAGGAAGAGCTCAACCGACTGCGGGAACAGCAGGTGGAGCTGGACGAGCTGCGCCGCCAGAACGAGCTATATAAAGGGTTTTTGGAGCTGAAAGAGCAGAATCCGGACTATCAGTTTGTGGACGCGCGGGTCATCGCGACGGATCCGGCGGATCTCTACGGCAACTTCACGATCGGCGCCGGATCTCTCAGCGGGGTGGCCGCGGGGGACGCGGTCATCACGCCCGAAGGGCTGGTCGGGGTGGTGTATGAGACCGGGCTCAATTTTGCGAAGGTGCGCACCATCCTCGATCCCGAACTGCAGATCAGCGCGTATGACAGCCGGACCCGGGAGGACGGGATCACCGGAGGCGCGCTCGAGCAGGCCCGGGAGGGCTGCACCCGGCTCAACCAGATGGATCGCAGCGACACTGCCGGGGTGGGGGACTATGTCGTCACCTATGGCGGCAAGTATCCGTCGGGGCTGCTGATCGGGGAGATCACTGAGCTGCGGCAGGAGACGGACGGCCTGAGCATGTACGCGGTGGTCCGGCCGTTCGCGGACATCTCGGCGGTGTCCCATGTGTTTGTCATCACGGATTTCGAGGGGCAGGAGGAATCCTGAACGGCCGGCGGAAAGGGGCGAACAGCGACATGAGCGGCATGGACGAGCAGGGCAAGCTGCGGGAGAAGAACCCGCTGCGCTTTGTCAGCGCGGGATACCTGCGGTGGACGGCCTATGGCCTGCTGCTGCTCCTGGCGGCGCTGTTGCAGATGACGCCGCGGCTGCTGCCGGCGGTGTGCGGGGCGCGGCCGCTGCTGCTCGTGCCGCTGGTCGTGTGTATCGCGCTGTTCACCGGCCCGATGGGAGGCGCGGCGGCGGGGGTGGCCGCCGGGCTGCTGTGGGACGTGTTCAGCGAGCGGCTGTTCGGGTTCAATGCACTGCTGCTGCTGGTGGCGGGCTGCGCCTGCGGCCTGCTGGTGCGGCTGCTGCTGCGCAACAACCTGTGGACCGCGCTGCTGCTGTGTGCGGGTGCCGGGCTGTTCCAGGTGCTGTGCGACTGGTTTTTCAACTATGCCCTGCTGGCGTATGAGCGTCCGTTTACCGTGCTCGCCATCTCGTATCTGCCCAATCTGCTGTATACACTGATCCTCTCTCCCCTGCTGTACGCAATGACCTACGGGGTGACAAAGCTGCTGCGCAACCGGCAGTGAGAGGATGTTCTGAGGAAAGGAGCCGGCCCATGCAAGTGAGTCCCGAGACCAAATCCCGCCGCCGCAGCGCGGTGGTGGCGGGGTTGTTGCTGATTGTGTTTGTGCTGTATGGCCTGCGCCTCTTTCAGATCCAGATTGTGGAGGGCGCTGCCTATGCGGCGCACAGCGCGAGCAATACCAAGACGAATATCACCATCCCCGCCACGCGCGGGGAGATTCTCGACCGCACCATGCAGCCGATGGTGGTCAACCAGACGAGCTATGCGGTCATTATCGATTACAACTATTTCCCGCGCGGGTCCTCCGAGGAGGCGCACAGCCGCCAGAATGCGGTCCTGTGGCAGCTGACGCAGCTGCTGTCGCAGGCCGGGGAGAGCTGGAACGACACCCTGCCGATCTCCATGACCGCGCCGTACACGTTCGACAGCGAGCGGGAGTCTGCGGTGGCGTCATTGAAGGAGGACCTGCGGCTGGCGGATTATGCCACCGCCGACAACTGCATGGCCGCGCTGGTGGAGGAGTATGATCTGTCCCACTATTCCGCCGACCAGCAGCGGGTGCTGGCGGGGATCCAGTATGAGATGGAGCAGAGCGGGTTTTCCGCCAGTACCCCCTATGAGTTTGCCTCCGGAGTGTCGAAGGAGACCTCCTATCAGATCAGCGAGAACAGCCAGAGTTTCCCCGGAGTGGATATCCAGCTGCAGCCGGTGCGGGACTATGTGGCCCACACGGTGGCGGCCCACCTGCTCGGCACGGTCGGGCCGCTGTATCCGGAGGAATATGAGCAGCTGCAGGACAAGGGCTATGCCTATAACGACCGGATCGGGAAATCCGGGATCGAGCTGGCAATGGAGGAATATCTGCGCGGCTCCGCCGGTGTGCGCACGCTGGTGAAGGACAGCGGCGGCACGGTGGTGGAGGAATACGAGAGCGTGACCCCGGTGCCGGGCGATTCCATCATCCTGACGCTCGACATGTCGCTACAGGCGCAGGTGGAGCAGATCCTCGACGCGGAGATCCAAAAAATGCGCGCAAAAGCGCCCGGCTCCGACGGACAGGATATCCAGAGCGGGTCGGTGGTGATGATGGACCTCAAGGGCGGGGTGCTGGTGTGCGCGAGCTGGCCTACGTATGACCTCGCGACCTATTACACCGAGTATACCAAGCTGGAGGCGGACCCGGACGTCCCGCTGTTCAACCGCGCGCTGTACGGGGAGTTTGAACCCGGCTCCACCTTCAAGCCGGCGGTCGCGATCGGCGTGCTGACCGAGGGGCTGATCGACGGGAATTATACGTATTACTGCGGGCATGCCTATACGCATTATGCGGCGCAGGGGCTGACCGTGCGGTGTACCGGCAGCCACGGAAATGCGAATGTGGTGTGGGCGCTCGGCAAATCGTGCAACTCCTTTTTCTGCGAGATGGGCCGGCTGCTCACCATCAACAAGATGAACGAGTACTGCCGCCGGCTGGGACTCGGCGTCGAAACCGGGATTGAGATCGGGGAGGCACCCGGGCTGCTGGCCGGCGTGGAGGAACGGGAGGCGTCCGGCGGGATCTGGAACCCGGGCGACACGGTCATCGCGGCGATCGGCCAGTCGGACAACGCGATCACCCCGATCCAGCTGTGCGCCTATGCGGTGACGCTCGCCAACCGCGGCACGCGGTACAAGGCGCACCTCGTCAAGAGCATCCGCAGCTATGACGGCCAGACCGAGACGGTGATCCAGCCGGAGATCCTCGAGCAGATGGACGACGTGTCGGACGAGACCTGGGACCTCATCCACCAGGGCATGCTGCTCACCGCCACAAACGGCACCGCCACCCGATTTTTCCGGGGTGTGGACTATGATTTCGCGGCCAAGACCGGCACGGCGGAGGCGGGCAACAACGGCTCCGACCACGGCGTGTTCATCGGATACGCGCCGGCGGAGAATCCGGAGGTAGTGATATCCGTCGTGATGGAGAACGGTACCGCGACCGCCTCCGGCGAGGTGGCGCGGTCGGTGCTGGATGCCTATTTCGCCTCCCGCGGGGAGGGAACGGCGCAGACGCCGGAGGGGGAGCTCCTCGATTAGGCCATAGGAAAAAAACGGGGAAATTGCCGAGATTCTTGTTTACTTGTACTAAAAACTATGGTATACTGAAAAATACGAAGTCATTTGAACGGCGGTGGTCCGTTCAACGGGATCGGCAGGACACAGCAAAGGGGAGACGTACTTGATTACGGTTGTCACCTCCGGGAAGGGAGGCGCCGGCAAGTCCACGGTTACGGCGGGGGTCGGCGCCGCGCTGGCCGCGGCCGGCCGGAAGGTGCTGCTGGTGGACGGGGATGCCGGGCTGCGCAGCCTCGATCTGATCATGGGGATCGCGGATGGCACGGTGTACGATCTGGCGGACGTGTTCTCCGGCCGCTGCGAGCCGATCCGGGCCATCTATCCCTCCCCGGTGTATCCGGGGGTGTCGGTCATTCCCGCCCCGGTGAGCCTCGACCAGCTGTGCCCGCCCCGGGACATGGTGCGGTTGTGCAGAGGATTTGCCCGGTATTATGACGAGGTGTTGATCGACTGCCCGGCCGGCGTGGGCCCGGGGTTTACAACCGCGGTGGCCGCCGCGGAGCGGGCGCTGATCGTCACGACGCCCGACATGGTGTGCGCGCGGGACGCGTATGTCGTCAGCGAGCTGCTGGAGGAGCGGCGGATCGTCACCCGGCTGATTATCAACCGGCTGCGGGCGACCCCCATCCTCAAGGGCGCGACCCCGGATGTGGACGAGATCATCGACCTGTGCGGGGTGCAGCTGATCGGGATCGTGCCGGAGGACGAGGCCCTGACCACTGCGAGCGGCAACGGCCGCCCGCTGCCCGCGCACAGCACGGCGATGACCTGCTTTGACAACATTGCCCAGCGGCTGCTGGGCGAAGAGGTACCACTTGCAAAATTGCAGAAGTTGGCTCCCTGACTCACAAAACACCAACAGAAAAGGAGACGGCGGTATGAACATTGCTCTGATTGCGCACGATGCCAAAAAAGAATTGATGGTCCAGTTCTGCATTGCCTATTGCGGCATCCTGAGCCGCCACCAGCTCTGCGCCACCGGCACCACCGGCAAGATGGTGGCGGAGGCCACAGGGCTGAAGATCACCCGGTATATGAGCGGCTCCCAAGGGGGCGACCAGCAGATTTCCGCCCGCATTGCGTGCGACGAGATCGATCTGCTGCTCTTTTTCCGGGATCCGATGACGGTCAAGACAAATGAGCCGAACGAAAACGATATGTTCCGGCTGTGCGATATCCGCAACATCCCGGTGGCGACCAACATCGCCACCGCCGAGGTGCTGATCCACGGGCTGGAGCGCGGTGACCTGGACTGGCGGGATATCGTCAATCCCGCGAGCCGGTGAAAAATACGGTGCGCTGGGGGCAGCCGTGCGCGGCTGCCCTTTTGTGTGGCGGACTTCAAATCGGGAGGGTTTCCCCATGGGACTGTTGACAAAAGCGCCGCGCGGCACGGGGGATGTGCTGCCGGCGGAGAGCCATAAATGGCAGCACATCGAGCGGACGGCGCTCTCGGTGGCGGCGGATTTCGGCTATCGGGAGATCCGCACTCCCGTGTTCGAGCACACCGAGCTGTTTTTGCGCTCGGTCGGCGAGACGACCGACGTGGTGCAAAAGGAGATGTACACCTTCACGGACAAGGGCGACCGGTCGATCACCCTGCGTCCGGAGGGCACGGCGGGCGCCGCGCGCGCGGTGCTCGAAAGCGGGCTGTACGCCGGCGCGCTGCCGGTCAAGACCTTGTATCTCACCTCCTGTTACCGGTATGAGAAGCCGCAGGCCGGCCGGCTGCGGGAGTTCCACCAGTTCGGGGTGGAGTGTTTCGGCGCGCCCGCGCCGACCGCGGACGCGGAGATCATCGCGCTCGCGTGGACGGT
Source organism: Oscillospiraceae bacterium (assembly GCA_019417045.1). Taxonomy (GTDB): domain Bacteria; phylum Bacillota; class Clostridia; order Oscillospirales; family Acutalibacteraceae; genus DXWE01. Next base: position 1,420 of record DXWE01000043.1, on the reverse strand, counting down.
GCTGCAGGAACTTGGGATCACCGGCATCGAGCTGCGGCTCAATTCGATCGGCTGCCCGACCTGCCGGGCGGCATACCACCGGGCGCTGAAGGCCTATTTTTCGAGCCGGCGGGATGAGCTGTGCGATACCTGCCGCGACCGGCTGGAGCGCAACCCCATGCGCATTCTCGACTGCAAGTCGCCGGTGTGCTCCGAGATTGCGAAGGGTGCGCCCGTCATCCTCGACTATCTGTGTGACGACTGCCGGACGCATTTCGAGGCGGTGAAGGCCTGCCTTCAGGCGGCAGACATCGCCTATACCGTCGACCCACACATTGTACGCGGGCTGGATTACTACACCCGCACGGTGTTTGAGATCGTGTCCGACGCGCTCGGCGCCCAGGCGGTGGTGTGCGGCGGCGGGCGGTATGACGGGCTGATCGAGGAGCTCGGCGGCCCGCACCTCCCCTCCCTCGGCTTTGCGATGGGGATCGAGCGGCTGCTGCTCGTGATGGAGGCAAAGGGCTGCACCTTCCCCGCCCCGCCGCGCTGCGAGCTGTATCTTGCCTCGATGGGCGACAGGGCGGCGCGGGAGTGCTTTGTCATGGCGACAAAACTCCGGCAGGGCGGCGTCTCTGTGGAGTGCGACACGGTTGGCCGCGGGCTGAAAGCACAGATGAAGTATGCGGACAAACTCGGCGCGCGGTACACGGTCGTGGTCGGGGACAACGAGCTGGAGACCGGCAGGGCGCAGCTGAAGGACATGGAGACGGGCGAGCAGAGCGAGATTTTGCTCGACGACAGTCTGTATACGACGCTCTATAACAAATCGCTCGACCGGCAGCTCGCCGGCATGGCCGATCTGTTCGGCAGCGTGACGGAATAAGGGGGCTTTTTTGTGGCGGAGACCATACAGGGGCTGAAACGCACCCACTACTGCGGCGTGCTGCGGGAGGCGGACGCCGGGAAAGAGGTGACGCTGTTTGGCTGGGCACAGCGGCAGCGGGATCTCGGGCAGCTGATATTCATCGACCTGCGCGACCGCACGGGGATCGTGCAGCTCGCATTTGACAGCGACACCCCGCGCGGGGTGTTTGACAAGGCGTTCTCGGTGCGGGCGGAATACGTGCTCGCCGCGCGTGGCCGGGTACGGGTGCGCTCCTCCAAAAACCCGGAGCTGCCGACCGGCGATATCGAAATTGCGGTGGAGGAGCTGCGGGTGCTGAACAGGGCGGAGACCCCGCCGTTTGAGATCGTCGAGAACAGCAACGCCTCCGAGCTGCTGCGGTTGCAGTATCGCTATCTCGATCTGCGCCGCCCCGATCTGCAGAAAAACATCCTGCTGCGCCACCGGATCGCCAAGGTCGCGCGGGACTATTTCGACGAGCAGGGGTTCATCGAGATCGAGACCCCGATGCTCATCCGCTCCACGCCGGAGGGG
>DXWE01000042.1:5473-11317 GCA_019417045.1 Oscillospiraceae bacterium | reverse complement strand
GCACGAGGAAGGGGTGACCCGCTGCTATTACGGGCACATCCACGGCGCCGGGATCCGGCGGGCGGTGAACGGGATGTTCGACGGGATCGAGTGGCGGCTGATCTCGGGCGACAGCCTGGGCTTTTGCCCGGTGCTGGTCACATAAAATTTTATGTATCGAGGTCAAGTTTTGCTGGCATTTTTTGCCGGTTTGTGATATACTGAAAGAAATTTGTCCGGAAGTGAAAAACGGGCGGTATGCCCGGCTGTGGGAGGAAACACACATGAGTTTGAAACAGGCAACCAAGACCGATGCGGCGAACCGCGTGGAGCTGGAAGTGGAAGTGGACGCGCAGACGTTTGAAGAGGCGGTCCAAAAGGCGTATCGCCGGCAGATCGGCAAGATCAACGTGCCCGGATTCCGGCGCGGCAAGGCGCCCCGTCATCTGGTGGAGCGGCTGTATGGCGCGGTCTTTTTCTATGAGGACGCGATGAATGCGGTATACCCGGACGCGCTCGACCAGGCGATCGCCGAGAGCGGCTATGAGTTCGTGCAGGATAAGATCGATCTGGACGTGGTGTCCGTCGGCAAGGACGGCCTGACCTTCAAAGCGGTCATCACCGTGAAGCCGGAGGTGACGATCGACGGGTACAAGGGAATCGCCGCGCAGAAGACGGTGGAGGCGGTCACGGACAAAGAGGTGGACGCCGAGATCGAGAAGCTGCAAAACCAGCAGTCCCGGCTGGTGACGGTGGAGGACCGTGCGGCGGAAAACGGCGATACGGTGGTGTTCGACTTTGAGGGGTTCCAGGACGGGAAGCCGTTTGAGGGCGGTAAGGCGGAGAACCACACGCTCGTCCTCGGCTCCGGCCAGTTCATCCCGGGCTTTGAGGAGCAGATTGTCGGCAAAAAGCCGGAAGAGGAGTTCGAAGTGAACGTGACCTTCCCGGAGGAGTACCACGCCAAGGAGCTCGCGGGCAAACCGGCGGTCTTTCAGTGCAAGCTGCACGAGATCAAGACCCGGGAGCTGCCGGAGGTCAACGATGAGTTTGCGAAGGATTGCAGCGAGTTCGACACGCTCGATGAGCTGAAGGCGGATCTGCGCAAAAAGCTGGAGGAGAGAAAGGAAAAAGAGGCGGAGCGCGCGTTTGACGCCGCGGTGGCGGACGCGCTGGCCGGGCTGGTGCAGGCGGACATCCCGGAGGCGATGTTTGAAAACGCCGTGGACGACATGGTCCGTGATTTCGAGAACCGTCTGCGCATGCAGGGCCTTGAGCTGTCGATGTACCTGCAGTATACCGGTATGGACAAGGACGCGTTCCGCAAGGGCTACCGCGAGCAGGCGGAGAAACAGGTCAAGGTGCGGCTCGCGCTCGAGAAGATCGCGCAGCTGGAGAACCTCTCTGCGAGCGACGAGGAGTTGGAGGCGGAATATAAGAAGCTGGCCGACCAGTATCAGATGGAGGTCGAGCAGGTGAAGGCCGCGATCGAGGAAAAGGCCCTGAGGAAGGACCTCGAGGTCGAAAAGGCCATGAATTTTGTGAAGGAACACGCGGTGCCGGCCAAGAAGGCCGCCGCGAAGAAACCGGCGGCGAAGAAGACCGCCGAGAAAGCCGGGAAGTCGGAAGAGGCCGCTGCCGACGCGTCCGCGGAAAAGGCGCCGGCCAAGAAGCCGGCTGCAAAGAAGAAAGCGGCCCCGAAAGCCGAGGAAAAACCGGCGGAATAATGTGGGAGACGGGATTAAGACACCTCTCTCCCGTCTATACTAGCTAAGACATCGGAACAACGGCGAAAGGAAGATGCAGTATGAGTAGTCTCGTCCCCTATGTCGTGGAACAGACCAACCGCGGCGAACGCAGTTACGATATTTTCTCCCGGCTGCTCAACGACCGGATCGTGATGCTGTGCGACGAAGTCAACGACGCGAGTGCGTCGGTCGTGGTGGCGCAGCTGCTGTACCTGGAAGGGCAGGATCCGGACAAGGATATCCATCTGTACATCAACAGCCCCGGCGGCTCGATCTCAGCCGGCATGGCGATCTACGACACCATGCAGTACATCAAATGCGACGTGTCCACCATCTGCATGGGTATGGCGGCGAGCATGGGTTCGTTCCTGCTTGCGGCCGGCGCCAAGGGCAAGCGGCTGGCACTGCCGAACAGCGAGATCCTGATCCACCAGCCGCTCGGCGGCACGCAAGGCCAGGCGAGCGACATCAAGATCCAGGCCGACCATATCCTGTTTATCCGCAACCGGATGAACACCCTGCTGTCCGAGATGACTGGTCAGTCGCTCAAGACGATCGAGAAGGATACCGACCGCGACAACTGGATGACCGCGCAGCAGGCGATGGAGTACGGCCTGGTGGACCGGGTGATCGACAAGCGGTGAGAGGACGTACCATCCGTAGGGAGGTGACAGTGGATGCCGAAAAATGAGGATACCCGTCTCGTGTGCTGCTCCTTCTGCGGGAAGACGCAGGACGAGGTGCAGCGGCTGATTGCGGGGCCGGGTGTGTATATCTGCAACGAGTGCATCGAGCTGTGTCAGGCGGTGCTCGACGAGGACGGCACCGTGAGTCGCCGCCGTCCGGCAGAAGAAGTGCCGTTCCGGCTGCCCAAGCCAAAGGAGATCAAAGAGGGGCTCGATGAATATGTCATCGGGCAGGATAAGGCGAAAATTGCGCTGTCGGTGGCGGTGTATAACCACTATAAGCGGATCTACTACGGCGCCAGCAGCGAGACCGAGATCGGCAAGAGCAACGTGCTGCTGCTCGGGCCGACGGGGGTCGGCAAGACGGCGCTTGCCCAGACGCTCGCCCGGATTCTCGACGTGCCGTTCGCGATCACCGATGCGACCACGCTGACGGAGGCGGGATATGTCGGCGAGGATGTGGAGAACATCCTGCTGCGCCTGATCCAGGCCGCGGATGGGGACGTGGAGCGTGCGGAGCGCGGCATCATCTATATCGACGAGATCGACAAGATCGCCCGCCGCAGCGAGAACCCCTCCATCACGCGGGACGTGAGCGGCGAGGGGGTGCAGCAGGCGCTGCTGAAGATCCTCGAGGGCACGGTGGCAAACGTGCCGCCGACCGGCGGCCGCAAGCACCCGCAGATGGAGTTCATCCAGATCGATACGACCAATATCCTGTTCATTCTCGGCGGTGCGTTCGACGGGATTGAAAAGGCGATCGAAAAGCGTGTGGCGGCCGGCTCGCTCGGATTTGGCAACACGGTGATGTCCAAGCAGGACAAGGAGCGGGAGAAGCTGTATGAACAGCTGGTGCCGCAGGATCTGATCAAATTCGGCCTGATCCCGGAGCTGGTCGGCCGTATGCCGATCATCACCACCTTGCAGCCGCTGACGGCGGACGCGCTGGTGAAGATCCTGTGCGAGCCGAAAAACGCGCTGGTCAAACAGTACACCCAGCTGTTCGGGCTGGACGGCGTGCAGCTGGAGTTCACCAAAGACGCACTGAAGGCGGTGGCGGAAAAGACGCTGCAGCTGAATACCGGTGCGCGTGGGCTCCGGTCGGTCATGGAGGGGCTGCTCACCGAGCTGATGTTTGAAGTCCCCTCCGACCACACGATTGAAAAAGTCATTATTCACAAGGATTGCGTGACCGAGGGCGCCAAGCCCGAGCTGGTGGTCAATCCGGACCGCAAGCCGGTGAAGGTGAAACCGCCGGTGAAGGCGCGCAATCCCCATCGAAAGGTAACGGCGTAAGGCTGTTGCCGATGAGGGCGAATCCATGTTAACGACAACGATCAAAAAACGAGTGGCCCGCATCAAAACCCTGCCCCTGCTAGCTTTGCGGGGGCTCGTGGTTTTTCCGGAGATGGTTTTGCACTTCGATGCCGGGCGAAAGAAATCCGTCGCTGCGCTGACCCATGCGATGGAGGTAGACCAGACCGTGTTCCTCGTGACCCAGCGCCGGATGCAGGATGAGGACCCGGCGATGGAGGACCTGTATCCGGTCGGGGTGGTGGCGAAAATCCGCCAGATTTTGCGGCTGCCCGGGGAAGGGCTGCGTGTTATGGTGGAGGGGATCTACCGGGCGCGGGTGGTCACCGCGCTGCAAGCCGAGCCGTTTGCTCTGGTGACCGTGACCGAGTGCCTCGAGCGGGAGGTGCGCGATCCGCTGCGCGGCGAGGCGCTGGTACGCAGCGTGAAGGAGAGCTTTGTGCAGTATGCGGAGCTCTATGGCAAGCTCTCTAAAGAGGCCTGCCTGGCGGTGGAAGAGGAGGAAAACGGGCGGCGCCTGTCGGATATCCTCGGCGCCAACCTGCCGCTGGCGGCGGAGGAAAAACAGAAGCTGCTCTCCACCCTGTCGGTGGCCCAGCGGCTGGAGATGCTGCTGTTGCAGCTGGAGAAGGAATGTGAGATCCTGCGGCTGGAAGGGGACATCCACCAGCGGGTGCAGGAGCAGATGGACGACAACCAGAAGGACTACTATCTCCGCGAACAGATGAAGGCGATCGCCGAAGAGCTCGGCGAATCAGACAATCCGCTGGAGGAGGCGGACGCCTATCGTGTAAAGATCAATGCCTTGTCGCTGGACACGGAGTCGAAGGAAAAGCTGCTTGCGGAGTGCGACAAGCTCGCCAAGATGCCGCCGGGTAACCATGAGGCCACGGTGGTGCGGGGATACCTGGACACGGTGCTCTCCCTGCCGTGGGGCAAGTTTGTGAAGGAGACGGTGGATATCCGGCGTGCGAAACAGGTGCTCGACCGCGACCACTATGGGCTCGAGAAGGTCAAGGACCGGATTCTGGAGATCCTGGCCGTGCGTCAGCTCTCCCCGAAGGTACAGGGGCAAGTGATCTGCCTTGTCGGGCCTCCCGGCGTGGGGAAGACCTCGATTGCGCGGTCGGTGGCGCGGGCCATGGGCCGGCCGTATGCCCGTGTATCGCTCGGCGGCGTGCGGGACGAGGCGGATATCCGGGGCCATCGGAAAACATACATCGGCGCGATGATGGGCCGGATCCTGACGGCCGTCAAACAGGCCGGGTGCCAGAACCCGCTGATCCTGCTCGACGAGATCGACAAGATGGGCAACGATTTCCGGGGCGATCCCTCCTCCGCGCTGCTTGAAGTGCTGGATACCGCACAGAACACCAAGTTTGTCGACCACTATGTGGAACTGCCGTTTGACCTGTCGCAGGTGCTGTTTATCACCACGGCGAATGACGCGTCCGCTATTCCGGCGCCGCTCTTTGACCGGATGGATGTGATCCCGCTGGGCAGCTATACGGCCGAGGAGAAACTGCACATCGCCAAGGAACATCTGGTGCGCAAGCAGGTAAAGGCAAATGGCCTGACACTTCGGCAGGTGCGGTTCCCGGACGAGACGCTGCGCGAGCTGATCGACGGCTACACGAGGGAGGCGGGTGTGCGCACGCTCGAGCGGCAGATCGGCAAGATCTGCCGGCAGGTGGCGCGTCGGATCGTGGAGGGCGAGGCCAGGCGTGTCACGGTGACGGGGCTGGAGGAGTTTCTGGGCCCGCGCCGGTTCAAGCCCGATCTCCCGCAGAAGGCGGACGAGGTCGGTGTGGTGAACGGGCTCGCGTGGACGAGCGTGGGCGGCGAGCTGCTGCCTGTCGAGGTGGCGGTGCTGGAGGGCACCGGCAAGATCGAGCTGACCGGCTCGCTCGGGGATGTGATGAAGGAGTCGGCACGTATCGGGATCAGCTATGTGCGGCTGCACGCGAGAGAATGGAACATCGAGCCGAATTTTTATAAGACCAAGGACATCCACATCCACGCGCCGGAGGGGGCGGTGCCGAAGGACGGGCCGTCCGCAGGTATTGCGATGGCCACGGCGATGATCTCGGCGTTGACCGGGATCCCGGTACGGCGGG
>DXWE01000042.1:0-5463 GCA_019417045.1 Oscillospiraceae bacterium | reverse complement strand
ATGTGGCGATGACCGGCGAGTTGTCCCTGCGGGGACGGGTGCTGCCGATCGGCGGCCTGAAGGAGAAGACGATGGCCGCCTATACGCACCATATGCGCACGGTGATCCTGCCCTCAGAGAATGAGCCGGATCTCGCGGAAATTGACAAGACGGTGCGGGAGGGGCTCGAATTTGTCCCGGTCGAGCATCTGGAATCGGTGCTGCCGATTGCACTGTGCCGGGCGCCCGGAGTGCCGGCGGAACCGGCGGCGGAACCCACGGAGCCGCCGAAGATGCCCGCCGGTGTCGCGGGGACGGCGTATGTGCCGAAGGTGAGCGGACCGGAACCGGCGCGGCCGGCCAATAACAACTGACCAGAGGAGGCGCGGCGATGAAACTCGAATCGGCGGTGTTTGAGCGGTCAGCCGCGCTGCCCGATCAGCTCCCTGAGAGCACGCTGCCGGAGGTGGTATTCTCCGGGCGGTCAAACGTCGGCAAATCGTCGCTCATCAACCGGCTGCTCGGCCGGCGGGCGCTCGCGCGCACCAGCGCGACCCCGGGCAAGACCGCGACCATCAACTTTTACCGGCTGGACACGCTGCGGCTGGTGGACCTGCCGGGATACGGCTATGCCAAGGTGTCCGACCGGGAAAAACGCCGCTGGAGCGCATTGATCGAGGGCTATTTTGCGGATGAGCGCGACCTGCGGCTGGTGGTGCAGCTGCTCGACATGCGGCATCCGCCCTCGGCGGACGACTGGCAGATGATCCGGTTTCTGATCGAGTCGGAGCTGCCGTTCCTGCTCGTGCTGACCAAGGCGGATAAGCTGAACAAAACCGAGACCGCTGCACGGCTGCGGGCCTTTGAAGCGGAGTTTGAGGACTATGAAGGACTGACGATCCTTCCGTTTTCCGCCCAGACCGGGCAGGGGCGGGAGGAGCTGCTCCGGATTCTCCGGTCGGTGACAGAGGATGAAACAGATAAGGATGTGATGGAATGAGACCGTGGATCTCCGATAACCTGAGTATAAACGACAGGGGACATCTCGCGATCGGCGGGTGCGACACCGTGTCGTTGGCGAAGGAATACGGCACACCGCTCTATGTGATGGATGAACAGAAGATCCGCCGCACGCTGCGCGAGCTGAGGCAGGCGGTCGAGACACATTTTGAAAACGGCGGCCGGGTGGCATACGCGAGCAAGGCGTGCTGTTTTCTCGAGATGTACCGGATCGCCGCCGGCGAGGGCTGCGGCGCGGACGTGGTGTCCGGCGGCGAGCTGTACACCGCCCTGAAGGCCGGTATGCCGGCGGGGCGGCTCTATTTTCACGGCAACAACAAGTCGGAATCGGAACTGCGCATGGCGTTAGAGGCCGGGGTGGGCCGGATTGTGGTCGACAACCCGACCGAGCTGCGCGTGCTCTCGCGTCTCGCAGGCGAGTGCGGCAGGACGGCGGATATCTACCTGCGGGTCACGCCGGGGATCGACGCACACACCCACAGCTTTATCCGCACCGGCCAGATCGACTCGAAGTTCGGGTTTACACTCGAGAGCGGGGAGGCGCTGCAGGGTGTGAAGGATGCGCTGTCACTGCCGCATCTGGAGCTCAAGGGCCTGCACTGCCATATTGGCTCCCAGATTTTCGACGAGCAGCCGTTTGAACACGCGGCAGGGGTGATGATCGGGTTTATGGACCAGATCCGCTCCGAGACCGGTGTCACGCTGCCGGAACTGAATCTCGGCGGCGGGTTTGGCATCGCCTATACCCCGGCGGACCACCCGAAACCGGCTCCTGAATATCTGCGCCTGGTGGGGGAGACCCTGAAAAAGGCGGCGGAGTCCCGGGATTTTCCGGTGCCGTATGTCGTGATCGAGCCCGGCCGGTCGGTGGCGGCGCCCGCGGGGCTGACGCTCTACACGGTGGGCGCGGTCAAGCACATCCCGGGGGTGCGCACCTATGTCAGTATCGACGGCGGCATGTGTGACAATCCGCGGTACGCACTGTACCAGGCCGCCTACACCGCGGTGATCGCGGACAGGGCGGGGGAGGAGCCAGCCGGTAACGTCACGATTGCAGGCCGCTGCTGCGAGAGCGGGGACCTGATCCAGGAGAACACCCCGCTGCAGTCCTGCGGACGGGGAGACATTCTGGCCGTGCTCGCGACCGGCGCCTATAACTACGCGATGTCGAGCAATTATAACCGCCTGCCGCGGCCGGCGGTGGTGATGGTGAAGGACGGGACCTCCCGCGTGGTAGTCAAGGCGGAGACATACGATGATCTGATCCGCAACGACATTTGAAACCTGCAACCCTGAAACGACATCTGAAACATATAAAGAGGAGCGGGCTTCAAGCCCGCTCCTCTTATTTGATAAAATTATGCGTCTTTGACAAGATCCGCCATCGTATACCGCCCGGCGGGTTTGCCCTGCAGGTACAGGATTGCCGACAGCGCGCCCGAGGCGAACAGCTCCCGCGAGCCGGCCGCATGCGACAGGGTGAGCACCTCGTCGTGTCCGGCAAAGATGATATCGTGCTCCCCGACGATCGTGCCGCCGCGGATGGAGGAGAACCCGATCTCCTCCTTTTTCCGTTTCTGGCGCACCGCGTGGCGGTCGAAGACATATTCCGGCTGATAGGGCAGGCTCTCCCGGATGGCGTCCGCCAGCATCAGTGCGGTCCCGGAGGGGGCGTCCACCTTCTGGTTGTGGTGTTTCTCCACAATCTCGATGTCGAAATCGTTTCCCAGCACCTTTGCCGCCTTGCGTGCAAGCTCCGAGAGCAGGCTGATCCCGAGCGACATGTTCGCGCTCGTGAACACCGGGATCCGCTTGGCCGCCTCGTCGATGAGCGCGGCGTCCTGATCGGACAGGCCGGTGGTCGCGATCACGGCCGGGATCCCCTTGTCCTGTGCGTACCACAGCACACCCGGCAGACTCTCCGGGCGGGAGAAATCGACGATCCCGTCGGCCTCCACATTGCAGTTCTGCGGGTTGGCGTAGACCGGGAACCCGGCGGGGCTCTCGGTGTTGATATCAAACCCCGCGACGATCTTCACATCACACCGGTGGGCCGCACAGGCGGTCACCGCGTGCCCCATGCGGCCATTGCAGCCGCAGAGGATCAGACGAACCATCTCATCCATCGGATTTTCCACTTCCTCTCCCCAACGGGGGCTGGTTTCAGGCGAGCAGACCGTACTTTTGGAGCACGGCGCGCAGCTTCTGCCGGCCTGTCTCGTCCATGTGGTAGAGCGGGAGCCGGCACTCTCCGACCCCCATGCCCATCAGGTTCATGGCCTCTTTCACCGGGATGGGATTGACGTCCGAGAACATCGCCTGCGCGAGTTCGAGGTATTGCAGCTGCATCTGGCAGCTGCCCTGTACGTCGCCGTTGAACCACTTCTGGCACAGCTCGTGCGTCTCCCGCGGGACAATGTTCGCGATCACCGAGATGACCCCCTTGCCGCCGAGCGCGAGCATCGGGACGATCTCGTTGTCGTTGCCGGAATAGATGTCGATATCGCACAGCGCGGCGATCTCCGCCACCGAGGCGATGTTGCCGTTCGCCTGCTTGATCCCGACGATCCGCGGATGCTTTGCAAGCTCTGCCACCGTCTGCGGCTTGATGTCCACGCCCGTGCGGGAGGGGACGTTATAGAGGATGATCGGCACATTCACCGCGTCGGCCACGGCGGTATAGTGCGCGATCAGTCCGCGCTGCGAAGTCTTGTTGTAATAGGGGGAGACGAGCAGCAGCGCGTCCACGCCGAGCTTTTCCGCCTCTTTGGAGAGCTGTATACAATAGGCCGTGTCGTTCGAGCCGGTGCCCGCGATAACCGGCACCCGGCCGTCGGTCTGCTCCACCGCGGCGCGCAGCACGGCGGTGTGCTCCTCGTGATTTAAGGTGGGGGATTCGCCGGTCGTGCCGCAGGCGATGATCGCGTCGATCCCGTTTTGAATCTGATCCTCCACAATCTCCCGGAACTTCTCCAGATTGAGACTGCCGTCGGCATTCATCGGGGTCACGATTGCGACGCCCGCGCCGGTGAAGATGGTCTTGTGACTCATGATTGACAGCTCCTTCCCTCAGCGGTCCATATACCCCTCGGCGCACAGCAGCTCCGCCAGCAGGACGGCGCCGCCTGCCGCCCCGCGCAGGGTGTTGTGGGAGAGCCCCACAAATTTGTAGTCGTACTGGGTATCCTCGCGCAGCCTGCCGAGCGAGATGGCCATCCCGCCCTCGAGTCCCCGGTGCAGCCTGGCCTGCGGCATATCGTCCTCCTCAAAATAGTGGAGGAACTGCTTCGGCGCACTCGGCAAAGAGAGCTCCTGCGGACGGCCACGGAAGGACGCCCACGTGTCCAAAATCTCCTGCTTGCTCGGTTTGCGCTCAAAGCTCATGAACACCGCTGCAAAATGGCCGTCGCTCACCGGCACGCGCAGGCACTGCGCAGTGAAAGCGGGGGATTTGGCCGGGACGATCTGGTCCCCTTCGATGCGCCCCCAGATCTTCAGCGGCTCCTGTTCGGATTTCTCCTCCTCGCCGCCGATATAGGGGATGACGTTGTCCACCATCTCGGGCCAGCGCTCAAACGTCTTGCCCGCGCCGGAGATCGCCTGATAGGTGCACACAAGCGCCTTTTGCAGCCCGAATTTGTCGAGCGGATACAGCGCCGGGACATAGCTTTGCAGCGAACAGTTGGATTTCACCGCGATGAACCCGCGCTTCGTGCCCAGCCGCCTGCGCTGGGCAGGGACGATGCGCAAATGGTCGGCGTTGATCTCCGGGATCACCATCGGCACGTCGGGAGTGAACCGGTTGGCGCTGTTGTTCGACACCACCGGGCACTCCGCCTTGGCATATGCCTCCTCGAGTGCGCGGATCTCGGCTTTGGGCATGTCGACCGCGCAGAACACGAAGTCGACCTTCGACGCCACCTCCTCCACCCGGGACGCATCCAGCACCACCAGATCCTCCATGGATTTCGGCATCGGGGTGGTCATGGCCCACCGGCCGGCGGCTGCTTCCTTATATGTTTTTCCGGCACTGCGCGCACTCGCCGCCAGAGCGGTGACAGAAAACCACGGGTGGTTTTCGAGCAGCGTTGCAAACCGCTGGCCAACCATGCCGGTACATCCGATAATGCCTACCTTATACTGCATTTTCGTTCACTCCACCTTTCCCACTACCTATAAATGTCGCTATTTATAAGTATAGTACTGATTTTAGCATTGAAATTTTCATCTGTCAATTATATTATATAGAAATGGAAAACCTTTTAGAAAGCAGGATGGAACCCTATGAAAACCAGTGATTTTGCCTATGATCTGCCGCAGGAGCTGATTGCGCAGGAGCCGCTGAAGGAGCGGGATCACTCCCGGCTGCTCGTGATGGACCGGCGCACCGGGGCGCTCGACGACCGGCATTTTTATGACCTGCCGGACCTGTTGCGCCCGGGGGACACGCTGATTCTCAACGAC